>JACPHJ010000159.1 GCA_016188675.1 Planctomycetota bacterium | reverse complement strand
AGGCCATCGTATCTTGAAAAGATATTCCTTGCAGTCCTCTTCATCTCGAAACTGTTTATGAAAATCGAAAAGCGTCAATGGGCTTTGTTGTGCCATGACGATATTCTATAGACTTGGTGAGTTAACTCAATAGCCATCTTTTGATTTGAAAGGCTTCGTAGTTATGTTGATCTCAGCAGCCGTTAAGCAACATGCCTTACTTCTTTAGGCTTAACTCTTCTTAAGTCCAATTTACGTTCTAATAAAAATCTGTCAGCTTCTTCACGAAGTTTTTTGATTCTCTGTTCAGGAGTTAAACCTTTTTCTTCATCAGAAATTTTCTCGATAATCTCATGAATTTCATCTAATCCCTTTAATCTTTTCATGGTTCAACCACCTCCTCGGGTGAACAAATTTCTATCTCGTGATATCCAAGCAATTTATTTACTCCATCAACCATAACTCTCGTCTTGAGTTTTACAATATGCTCAAAATTCCAACTGACGATTACATCTATTCCGTTGATTACGGATACAGCGATATGCAGTGCATCACTTCTATACTTTTCAGGAATGATTCCTTCCTTGATATAACGCTCAGCCAATTCTTCGGTTTCCAAATCTATGCCTAACAACAAAGGATTAGTTTTGCGTATCAAATCTTCTAATTGTGATTTCCTCGGCTCGGGTGCTCGGCTAATCTCTCTGATTACTTCATCCGAAATGTATACGCCTTCTGTAATTGAAGGTATATCATTGAAAAACTTCATAGTAATTTCCTTCTTTTCAGGATCGCCATCTGCAAATACAAAATTGAAAATCGTCGTATCAAAGTAACATTTTATTTTCTTCATGCTTATTATTTTAGCACGTTATACGTGTTTGCGGAATAATTAATTTGTTATCGCCATCCAGATCAGCAGCCAACGCTTAAACTGTGCGGCAGGCGATAGCCTGTCCGCACGAGTGATTTGTTATGCCCGTTTTCTGGATTCGCGTATTGCTTCTAATATTTCCTTTCGGGAAATCCTTTTGCCCAACTTTGGTACATCAAAGGGAGAACGACGGGAGGGTGTTTTTGGCACAATAGAAAACATATCGCCCTTGCGGCGGCGAATAACAATTTCTTCTTTTTTGGATTCCTCAAGAATGTCAGCTAATTTTTCTCGTGCCTGATAGTAAGTATATATTTTCATTCACTCCACCACCTTTATATTAAGGTTTCTTGCCGTATCACACATACGGACGTCAAGGCTAATAAGAAGATACTAAATGGATAACGTCTCGGTTCAGGAGTGTAGAGCCGCAGGTAAGCTGACACTCTGGAACCGTTTGTTATGTGCTACGCTATCATTTTCACTCAGAACGGTCGATTTCCTTGATGACCTTTTCTAGGGTCATATACAGTTCCAACGCCAAGCCTTCTACTTCACCAGCCAGTTTCTTCAGGGAGGTGATATCTATTGACTTCTCTTTTTTTCTCGCTGAAATGCTGTGCTCCACAATTACGTCGTCGGTTATCTGATGAATATAGATATCGGCCACTAACGGATTGTGGGCAAGCACGTTCCGGTACTCCGAAAGTGCTTTTGCTCGTTTAAGTTTCTCCATGAGCGTAGTGACCGCGTTGTGCGTATTAGCCCAACCTTGGAGAATCTCAATAATCAAGTCCACACGCCGACCAAACGGAAGCGTTGAAACAGATTCATATATATTGTAGGTCGGAAGATGAGCCAAACACCTCAGTGTTATGAGTTCAATGTCACCGAAGCTGAGAATGACAGTACCCACCAATGTTCTCCACTCTGCCCGTTGGCGTGCGTAATCTTCCACAACTTTCTCCTAGCACATAACGAAAAACGAAAAAGGTAAGCGGCGCGAGGTTACGAGCACACCCGCTTGCCCTGCTTGTTAGCCTGCTTCTCAGCTCGGTAGGTTGAGGAACGAAATCCAACATTTTTGAGTACCATGAATGGTTAATGTTGGGTTTTCGCCTTACTTAACCTGCACAACTTTTTGGATATCCCTCCACCAGTTTCAGATACCTTAATACGTTTTCACTGAAACAGAGAATACTACTATGGTAAGCCTACATGCTCAACCACTTGCATGTAGGATTGTCCTTGAATTTATCCAGTCTTTTACGACGTCTAATTGTCTCAAATGATATACCTCAGAGTTTACCCTTGTCAAATTTATTTTGATAAAAAACACTTGAGATTACAACCTTGAAGGTATCGAAGTATTTTTGTCTTGCTACAGGGAAACCGCAGATTTTGCAGATTACACAGACCTCCCCCTTATCCCCCTCCAGAGGGGGACATAGTGGGAGGAATTCCGCAGATTATTACGATTTTTACCTGAGTTTTAATTTACACCTGGGACAGAAGTCGGGTCCTTTTATGTCGGTATCTTGCAAAGAGTTTGAAAAATGCATGATGCACCTTGGGTCTTTGCAGTGTCCAATTCCAAACGTATGACCAAGTTCATGGACCGCCTCTTTTAGCGCACGTTCCAAAAAGAGGTTTGCGTTCTTCGGCAGGCCATAGAATTCCTGGCGGAGTCTCGCCAGCGATATGATACAGACACCATGTGCGACGTCCGCCTCTCCAAAGACGAAGTTCAATTCCGGCACATATAAGTCGAGATCAATGATACCAAGGATTCGTGTGTCCATCATTGGTATATTTTTCAGCCCTTCCAGGATTTTTGTTGAATGATATTGTCTTCTTTTGGTATCAAATGCGTATTGTGGTGTGGGTTCTGTTTTGGCTATTTTTACATCAAGGCTAAACATTTGAGCCAGTTCAATTCGCAGGAAATCCAGAATTTCTCTCTGGATTTGACCAAAAGGAATAATGATAAGCGATTGGGTTGCCATTGTAGCGTGAATATCAATATTTTTTACAGTGCATAACAGGACGCAGACTGTGATATTACATCTTCAAATGAAATAGCTCAAGTTTTTATTGTGTCTGTATCTCAATTATGATATATAGTAAAAATTCTTTCCAGAAGAAAGGTGGTTCGATTGCATATCCCTGACGGGTTTCTTGACACAAAGACGTGGATTGGAATGGGCGGTATTTCCACTGTATTTATTGGTATTGCCGTTCGAAAGGCAAACCAGAGCATATCGGAAAAACACATCCCTCTGCTGGGGGTCATGGCGGCATTTGTCTTTGCCGCACAGATGTTTAATTTCCCCGTTGGCGGCGGGACGAGCGGTCACTTCATGGGCGCAACCCTCATCGCCATTCTGCTTGGTCCCTGGGCTTCTGTACTTATAATGACCACCGTACTCACCGTCCAATGCCTGATATTCCAGGACGGCGGTCTTACCGCCCTGGGGGCGAATATCTTCAATATGGGCGTAGCAGGTGGATTTTTCGGATACTACATAAACACCATCGTCCGATTATTTGTTCAGGGTAGAAAAGGGCTATTTATCGGCGCTTTCACAGCAGCGTGGTGTTCTCTTGTGTTATCAGCAACATGCTGTGCCTTAGAACTCAGTATTTCAGGCACAGCGCCTTTAAAGATTGTTTTGTCTGCCATGGCGGGCATCCACGCCGTTATTGGCATTGGCGAAGGGTTTATTACCGTTGCAACCCTCAGCCTGATTACAAGGGTAAGGCCGGATTTGCTGGAATTACAGAAAATATAAAGCGTGACGGGTGACGTGTGACACATCACTCGTCTCATTTCCCCCGCCACTTTATTTTATTGTGTTCCATTTCCAGCAAATATTTTTTGACGTGCAGTCCGGAGGCATAGCCCGTAAGTGTTCCGTCGGAACCAATGACCCTATGACAGGGGATGACGGGCGGCAGGAGGTTTTTATTATTGGCCATGCCCACTGCCCTTGCTGCGTGGGAATTCCCAATCCCTTCGGCAACCCATTTATAAGGGCGGCATTCTCCATACGGAATTTCCCGCAATTTCTCCCATACCATTATCTGGAATGGCGTACCGCTACTTAAATCCAGAGGGAAATCAAAATCCACCTGTTTGCCTTTAAAATACGCCTTTAAAAGGTTTACTTCATATTTCAGGAGCGAGTCGTTTCTCTGAATATTTGTGCCGTCCGTTACATGCTTTGCGGGGGAGGATGCATCCTTCTGAAGCAGATGTACAATGGCTTTTTCTGTGGGGTAGGGGAATGATATCTGACAAACACCCTTTGAGCTCTTTGCGATATACACGTAACCCAAAGGCGTTAAAAAGCTGCTAAAACACAGCATTTCTGGCTTATTTATTAGAACCTTTGTGTCCAAATGTCAACCTGTATCCTTTAATAATGCCCATAAAAATTAAGGTGATAAAAAGCAATGTAGCAAGTACGGAGATGGTAAGAGTCGTAATTACCCACAACTCCTTTACGCAAAAATTCCACCACCGGTATTGCAAGAGGTGTATGCCCAGTTTTTCGAGAAAGAAGAGGATTGCTGAGATAATACCGAATCCAAGAACGAGGTGCTTGATGTCTTGTTTGTGAGGCGACATCGAGACCGTAAAAATAACGAGCGCCAGTAAAAAGAAAATATGACGAATATCCATTATACGGAACTGATCCCGGAAGGTGTTAAAAGTGACCCACACCGCATCGAGCAGATGGCGTATCAGGTCGAAAAGCCCTTTAAGCGTAAAATGAATTTCCTGGGGAAACGTGCTGTTGATGTTGACAGGATTGGAAAGTATCTTTGATATAAAAAAAATGAAAAAGGCGCAGCCAAACAGAGGTGCAGCGGCAATGAAGAAGTCGAAGAGGAATGGGATCTTAGGCTTGTCGTACTTAATTCCCGTGCTATTGGATGTAAATAAGTTCAGTTCTTTAATGGTCGTTCCCGTTATGAGGCACAGGAGGGCATGGCTGAGTTCATGAACGATAGCGCCGGGCAGCAGAAACCCATGTACCATTTTGGTGCTGGCATGCTTTATCCACAGTCCTGAAATAGCATAACTGAGGAAGATAATAATGATAAGACCGATTGTTAAGGAAACGTATAACATAAAAACTTTTAACAAACAGAGGCCGCAGAGAAAAAAATTCGAAATACAAAGCTCGAAATCCGACTTCTTAATTCTGGCTTCTCTATTCAGGAGTATCCATCTATGCTTCTAAGTGTGGATTAGATTAACAGAGGTATTTGGAGAAGTCAACCTGAAAAGACGATTTTGAAATAGTGGTAATTATTTACCCATGCGAAGTACGATTATATGGAAGGCAAGTAAAAAAGCCTTTGTCTTTGTCACCCTGAGTGGAACGAAGGGTCTCGCATTGCCACCGTGAAAGATTCTTCGCTCCGCTCAGAATGACAATCATCCTTTACCTAGCTAAACAGTTGTAAATATTCGGATGTTTTCCGCAAAAATTCCGGCAAAAGAATTATTTTGCAATTTGAAACATGGAATATATAATATGAATTTAATTCACCGCAGAGACGCAAAGGGCGCAAAGAAAACAGACAAATTTATGGTTTACGATTGTTGATTAAATATAAAATCGTAGATTTTATTGATATCAAAAAATTCTCTACAACCTCGGTGTCCTCTGTGGCAAACCATACTCATGATTCTGTGGGGACGTAGCTCAGTCCGGGAGAGCGTCTCGTTCGCAACGAGAAGGTCGGGGGTTCGATTCCCCTCGTCTCCACCAATTATACTATTAAAAATCATACCAAAGAATTCCGGCAACCCTGCCTGCACTCAAGGATTATGCCAGAGGGTGCATACTATGCTACGGCATAACAGATACAAAATCGTAATTCATGAACTAATTATTCCTTGATTTCTCATGACAGTTCTTTTACTGTAATTATTAGCATATATTTAAGAACATAACTGAGAATGGCTAATAGATAATACTATACAATTCCGCCGTGTTACACTTGACATCGGATATGTCAGAGGGTAGTATGCCGGCAATAGTAGAATAAAGATAAAATAAATTTCGGTTTCGTTGTTATGATTAAGAACACATCAGTTAAACTCGGTGATCTTGCGAAGCCTGCAACCGTTCTGATTAAAAAGATTTCGGATGCTGTTGGGGGTATCTTTAAGCCCTACCAGATTATCCGAGTCGCCAAAGCTGAGGCCGAAGCGGAGAGGATTCGTGCGGAATCTCAGATTCAGGTCACCGATCTTCACCGACGGGCGATGTACCGATTCCTTGCGGAAGAGGCCAAAAGGCAGTCAAACATTGAAGACATCACCCAGAAAGCACTCCCTAACCTTAAGGAAGATTCCTCACCACAGAAAGTAGAGGACGATTGGATCACGAACTTCTTCGACAAGTGCCGAATAGTTTCTGATGATGATATGCAGAAGCTCTGGTCGCGAGTCCTTGCTGGTGAAGCTAACTCACCCGGTGCGTTCTCCAGAAGAACCGTCAACTTGTTGGCTGACTTAGATAAGAACGATGCAGAGTTATTTATGCGCCTTTGCAGCTTCGGCTGGGTGATAGGTAACATCGTCCCACTCGTGTATGATGTTCAGGACGCGGTTTACAAGCGCAACGGAATCAATTTCAATACACTTGCTCATCTCGAAAGTCTTGGATTTATCCAGTTTAATAATATCACAGACTTTCAACGCTTGGAGCTGCCGAAGAAATTCACTGCCTTCTATTACGGTAAACCGGCGGAACTAACATTTTCCAAGGATGCTGGAAATAAACTTGAATTAGGGAAGGTACGCCTAACACGCGCTGGACAAGAAATCGCCTCCATTTGCGAATCCAAACCAGTCGACGGGTTCTATGACTTTGTTTACAACAGGTGGGCGTGTCAGTCTCTTGTGTCGAAGAGAGGAATCGAACAATGATCTCTTCGGACATGGCAAACCGTACCCACTGGCTTTATCGTAAGGTTAATAAACTTGTTAATAAAAGATGAAGAAATCTTATGATTTCTCCCCTCGGACGAAACAAAGATTTCTCAGTTGCTCTGCTCCTTCGAAATAACAACCTTCTTTTGTTGCTGGCTATAAATCAATATTATGAAAATTGCCATAACGGGTCTAACAGGCTTTCTCGGTCACTACGTAGCAAAAAAACTCTTTGAGAGAGACGTTCACATCCAGGCGCTGATACGGGACACCAGCAATATCCTGCATCTCCAGGAGTATCAGAAGAAAATCACCTATCATAAAGGCGACTTAACGGATAAAGAAACGTTAAAGAAATTTGTGCAGGGCGCCGATGTCGTTGTACACATGGCATACGAGCGGCTGGGGGCTACATTTCATGAAGCGGCAAACAGGGACATCAAACGGTTTGTAGAGGCAAACCTCCTGGGCAGTATAGAACTGCTGGATGCCTCGAAACAAGCGGGTGTCAAACAATTCATCTTTATCAGTTCCTGTGCGGTGTATGGGCGCATCTTTCCCAATATCCAACTGAATGAACTCCATCCCCTGATGCCAGATTCGAATTACGGCGCTTACAAGGCATCAGTAGAGGCGTTTTGCCATGCATACTATTTGTCAAGGGCATTTGATATAACCATCTTCCGTCCCGTAGGCATTTACGGTATAAACCCGCATCTGGCGCATTCTGCATGGTATAACATTATAAAAGACATCAAACATGGCTGTAACGTGGAAGTTTCTGAAGGTGGAAAGATTGTCTTTATGGAAAATGTTGTCCAGACAATCGACCTGGCAATTGGTAACAAAGAAACTGCCGGAAGAATTTATAATCTGGTAGATATGTATGTCGACAATATGAGCATAGCACGTATGGCCAAAGAGATATGCGCCTCCAAATCCAATATCAGCGGCACTCCCAAGCAACCTATCAATACTATAGACAATACCCAATCCAGGACATTGGGTGTGCGTTACGCCGGGATGGAAGGTTTAAAGCGGTATGTTCAGGAACTGATTAATCGTGTTTAGGTCTTTCTTTTGATTTTATGTCAAATGTGAGTTTGATAACGTTCAAGGCCAAAAGAAGTGCGATAGCATTTTGTATTAACCTTTTAGCCTGTTGTTATCTGTCCGTTGCGGGTAAATTCCTTTTTAAATGGTCGCTGTCCCTATTTTAGTAGTGCGCCGTAGCTTTTACATTTTCCATATTTGTTCATATGCTGTTTTAGCAATGTATTCAGTTCTTTCTTTCACGACATCTTCGTTGATATCATTTGAATTCAGCATTAATTCATCCAATGGATATGACGCACGCTGCAATAATTTCTTTTTCTCTTCATAGCTTTTATTTCTTAATTGTTCATTATTGAACTTGTAGTCTACCAAAAACAGATTACCAATTTGACCTACGATAGTGCCTTCAAATTTGACTGGAGCGTTTTGCGGATATAGATGTTCAATCGACATATTATTATAATCAATTATGCTATTATTTCGAAGATGCCTATCGTATTTGGTTAATATGTATTTAATCAAATTCTTAGTTTTAGTATTATTTTCAGTATAAGTGAGCTCTTTGAACTTGATCATAACCTCATCTATTGAAGGCAATTTTGTTTTCAGTTTCACAATAAATTCATTGATGATTTTGCCAATTTCATTAGTATCATTTTCTTTTTCAAGTCGAATCGCATAATGAGAATACATTTGCGCCATGCCACCGGTAGAGGGAGAGGATGTAATGGCAGTAAATATAAAATGAAACTTTTCCATTGAGAGTATTATATTCTTAAACGTTTTGAGCTTAATGTTACCTCGTAAATAACTTCGGAAGGCTGACAATACTACTGGCATATGCTGCTTAACGTTGAATATTTGATACGCCTTTAATGAATCAACAATTTCATTTTCTTCTTTTTTCCACTCTCTTTTGCTAATATCATATATTGATCGATAATTCAACGAGTCAGAAACTAGCAGATTTAGATAATTTTCAACTTCATTCCCTTTAATGTTTTTCTTAATTTCTTTAAATAAGAGTTTCCTGGAAATATAAGTATACTTAGAAATCCATTGATGCAAAAAGAAAGTATCAGTATCAATTTCAACAGGTGATTCGTTAAGATTTGCAAGTATTTTTTTCCACTTTAACTTTGTTGTATCGGAATCTACGTTCTCTGAATGCAAGTTCTTGGTAATAAAATTTCTTAATAAGTCAGTAACCGTTAACTCTTTACCTCTCGTGTTCAATGTCTCAAATATCAAATACGCTTCATCTTCATTATCGAGTTCAACAAAGATAATTTTCAGATTTAGGATTTTTTTCCTGATATCTAATAGTGAAGTGCTAATTTTGAGCATCTTCGCATCTTCACTGTCTGAAGGATTACCCCTTATTGATGCAAGGATTTGATCTAATTTATCTTTAAATACTTTGTATGCGTTGGCAATATTTTGTTCTTCGCTCCCAACTTCAGATTCATAATCAGATTTTTCAAACTTAAGTATCTTCTCTTGGAAATATGGAAACGAACTTTCAGTGCTTAAGACAAACTGTTTCTTGTTGTCAATATTGGCGCGTTCAATAAGATTTTGAACACCTTCGCTATAGTCTTTGAGTTTCAGTTCCTTAAATACGTCTCTTAGTGCGCAAAGAAGTATTATGATAGTTGTTATTCTTTGTTGACCATCTACAATGCCTTTGTAGCCATTATTTTCATACACCACTATTGAACCAATAAAATAGTCATCGTCCAAGTTTGTTTCGACTATTGTATCGTTCCAGAACTCGCTTATATTATCGTGGTCCCAAGAGTATGGATGTTGAAATCTAGGAATGATGTAATAATTGGAAGCAAATATTTCGTGGATCTGTTTGTCAATTGCTCTAACTTTCATGACTATCCCTTCGCAATATTAAAGTAAAAGTTATGGCGCATAACTTGTTTGTATTCGTATTGCGTATATACCGCCAATTTGGAATTATAGACGCAGTGCGGATACAATGACTTTAAATACAGGGTATACCTTTTTATCGATATGCCACCATTGGATATGACTTACATCTAATTCGCCAGACCAGTCTTCAAACTTACTTAGCATTAACATTTATTATAACCTTTTTTCCAGCATTTCAGGCAAATGATTTTATTGGAATTGAAAGGTTTATCCAGCTTGTCGTTTTTCATATTTGATTCCTGTTATTTAACCTTGCTTGAAGGAGTATTCCAGGCATCTCGTTTTAGATTATCCAGCATAGTAATTATTGCAATTGATGCTATCAGCAATTGCCTTTTTCAAACCTTTCTTTGAAAAATAAGAGCCTTCGGTTAGCCAAATTATTGTTTAAATCCCTTATATTGTCAAGCAGTATTTAAAATGACGGACTTTCCAATATTTTATTTATGAAAGCTGTAATTTTCATAAAATCTCAAGTAGATAAGAGAATAAAGAAGTGGAAAATGAGGTTCTCTCTAAATATAATTTGATTTTATAGGAATTTTAATTTTATTTATTTATGAGGGTTTTCAGAACATTTTGATATCGCATGTAATTATTTACTACCTGATGGAAGACGTCCACTTTATTCCATCCTTGCGAAGGAGGGGAAAGAGGGGTGGTTATTTTAGTTGCGATTATACTGCGCTATGCAATTACTTAGAGATTTAATAATTGAGGAAATAAACAAAAAAGGCAAAATTCCCTTTGCCGGGTTTATGCAAATGGCGCTGTATCATCCGAAATATGGATATTATAACTCCGATAAAGAACGTGTGGGAAGATTTGGGGATTTTTACACAAGCCCTGCCGTTCACACGATCTTTGGAGAACTCATTGCAAAACAACTTGAAGAAATGTGGAGGATTATGGGAAAAGTGTCATTTACCGTTGTTGAAATGGGCGCAGGCAGGGGGTGGTTATGCTGTGATATCGTTCAGTGTGTAATGCAAGAGTATCCGGAATTCTATGACCATTTTCATTATATCATTGTTGAAGCAAATCCGTACGCAAAAGAAAAACAGCGGGCGCTCTTGATGTCTGTTGGCATACCGGATGATAAGGTTTCTTGGCATACTTATACCAGTGGCGGATTTTCATTCGGCAATATTCAGGGATGCTTTCTGTCAAATGAGTTTGTCGATGCATTGCCTGTGCATCGGTTGAAAGTAAAAAAAGGGATTTTAAAAGAAGTATATGTTAGTTATAATGGTGATGATTTCTATGAAATTGAAGATGAGGTGTCTTCTGAGTTGTTGAAAAGATATCATGAAAATTGTCAAATATATCTGAAAGAGGGGCAAGAATACGAAGTAAATCTGGATGTTGCAGAATGGCTACGACACGTTTCCGGAAAATTACAAAAGGGATTTCTAATAACCATTGATTACGGCGATACAGTCAATGGAATACACAGATCGGCTGATGGTGATGGTACTTTAAGGTGTTTTTATAAGCATACGGTAAACAAGGATTATTATAAGCGGCTCGGTGAACAGGATATTACCGCCGACGTGGAGTTTACCCACTTGATGACCATGGGGACGCTGGCTGGATTAGAAGTTACAGGGTTTGCAAAGCAATCTCATTTTCTCATCGCCCTGGGAGTGCTGGACAAACTCAACAATATGAATAATGACGTTGAGACGATTCTTAAGGTAAAAAACCTATTCCATCCCGAAGGCATGGGCGACATTTTTAAGGTATTAATTCAACATAAGAATGTTGGAAATCCGAGTCTGACTGGTTTACGGCCATTGTCTTCAATAACAATTTAAAATAATGACAATTCAATTTACCGCAGAGAACGCTGAGAAAAAAAATAAAATAATTAAGGAGAAATGGGGAAATGGAGAATTATTAAGGAAAAAGAAAAGGCGTTTTTTTCCTATTTGTCTCCCCTTCTCCCTTTCTCCTATTCATTGTGTTATTGGGTTTTCCTCTGCGTACTTTGCGGTGAATTATTTCGTAAAATGTTTATATGGAAGGGGGGTTGTATGAAAGCGAGTCATGCATCAGAACCCAACTCCATGATGGACGTACTCATGGAGGCAATCAAGAGGGAACAGGAGTCTTACGATTATTACTATCGTGCGGCATTACAGGCTGCAAAGCCTGCAACGCGTAAAATGCTGTTGTGCCTTGCCGAATGGGAAAAAGGACACATCGAAGAACTAACCAACCACGTGATGGAACTCAAGGCACAGAAGGAGATTGATCGGGCAATTACCGGCGGTTTGTGATAACACAACTGATCAGCCACGAATTTGCAACGGCAGTATGGTTAGAAATAATACGTGTTAACTCGATTTCTTTTAAATACGCAATTAATAAACACACCCCTACACCTCTCAAGAGGGGACTTTGAAAAGCTCTCAAGAGGGGACTTTAATTCCCCCTTAATAAAGGGGGATAAGGGGGTTGTCATTCCCCTCTTGGGAGGGGATTCAGGGGTGGGTGAAGTGTAGGGGGCTGGTTTTAAACCTGCCCTTACTCTTATAAAAAGTCGTTGGGTTTTAGAAGGCAAAACCCAACCTAATTTAAACATGGGTAAGACTATGGATGTAAAGCGAGAAGATTTATTACAGTTATATTATTATCTGAAATTAACACGAAGGCTCGAAGACCGCGTCACGTCCCTCTATCATCAGGGAAAGATATTGGGGGGTGCATGGACGAGTAACGGCACGGAGGCGGTTTCTGTAGGATACGGCTATGCCCTCGAAAAAAATGATATTGCAGCCCCGTATTTCAGGGATATGGGGGTCTTCTTAATCCGGGGTATTACGGCAAAACGGATTATGGCTCAATACATGGGTAAAAAGACCGGTGTTACCGGCGGTAAGGAAGGAAACGTCCACATCGGTGATTTGAATTTCGGCGTCATTGGGTTTCCCAGCCATCTGGCGGACAACTACCCCGTGGGAACAGGCGCCGCCCTTGCCTTTAAAATACGCGGTGAGAAGCGGATTGCAGTTGCTTGTACAGGAGACGGCGGAACAAGCCGCGGTGATTTCCATGAGGGAATGAATTTCGCCTCTGCCAGAAAATTGCCCATTGTGTTTATCTGCAACAACAACCAATATGCCTACTCTACGCCGTTGCGATTACAAATGAATATTAAGGATATTGCGGAACGTGCCCTGGCTTACGGCATGCCAAGTAAGATAGTTGACGGTAACAATGTCGTTGAAGTGTATAAGGCCGCAAAAGAGGCGTATGAAATTGCAAGAAATGGAGGCGGTCCCACGTTTATAGAGTGCAAGACCATGAGGATGCACGGCCATTCGGAACATGATAGCGCCAAATATGTGCCACGGGAACTTCTGGAAGCATGGAAGAAAAAAGACCCCATTGTAAATATGGAGAAATATTTATGGGAGAATACTATTGCTACAAAAGAGGAACTGGATGGCATTGATTCACGGACAAAGAAAGAGATTGAAGAGGCTGAGGCATTTGCAGAGGAAAGTCCGTATCCAAGTCCGGAAGATGGCCTAAAAGGTCTTTATGCAACCCCCATTGCAGAGGAGTAGAAGAATATGAGAGAGATTACTTACCTCGAGGCGATTAAAGAGGCGTTAGACGAGGAAATGACGCGAGACCCCAGTGTGTTTATCTTGGGAGAAGACGTCGGGGTATATGGCGGTGCGTTTCGTGTGACGGAAGGGTTTTATGAGAAATATGGAGAGTGGCGTGTTCTGGATACCCCGTTATCCGAATCCGGTTTTACCGGCGCTGCCATCGGTGCGGCGCTGGCTGGTATGAGACCTGTCGCGGAGATGCAGTTTGCCGATTTTATCTCCTGCGCCTTTGATCAACTGGTAAATGTTGCTGCCAAGAATCATTACAGATGGGGTGCGGCCACTCCCATCGTCGTACGGACGCCGTACGGTGGAAACATCCACGGCGGGGCATTTCACTCACAGAGCATCGAGGGATTCTTTTTTAATGTGCCGGGATTGAAGATCGTAGCGCCTTCGACTGCATACGATGCGAAAGGCCTATTAAAGGCGGCTATCCGGGATAATGATCCTGTCATTTATTGTGAACATAAATATCTTTACAGGAGAGTCAAGGATTCTATTCCTGAAGAAGATTATGTTGTACCCATAGGAAAGGCAAGGATCGCCCTGGAAGGAAAAGACGTGTCAATTATCACCTATGGCGCTATGGTGCACACCGCGATGGAGGCAGCACAGAAACTTAAAGAAAGTGGCGTATCTGTTGAAATTGTTGACCTGAGAACCATCCTTCCACTGGATAAAAAGGCCATTTTGAACACGGTAAAAAAGACAAACAAAGTTGTCGTATTACATGAGCAGACCAAAACGGGGGGTGTTGGCGCTGAGGTATCGTCCTTAATTAGTGAATACTGTTTTGATTATCTTGATGGACCAATTATCCGCATCGCTGCCCATGATACCCCTGTACCATACAGCGCACAGATGGAAGAGGCATTTATTCCGCAACCAAAAGATGTCGTTGACGCCGTGGAAAAATTGATGCGCTATTAATGAGGAGTTTTGAAATATGCCAATTGATATAATTATGCCGCAGATGGGTGAAAGTGTTGTAGAAGGAACCATTCTCAGATGGCTTGTACACGAGGGTGACAGGGTTGAGAAGGAACAGCCAGTCGTTGAAATTAGTACAGACAAAATTGATACCGAAGTGCCGTCACCGGTTACCGGTATTATAAAAAAGATTATTTATCCGGAAGGGAAGACACTGCCTGTGCAGACGGTGATTGCCCAAATTGAGGCCGTTGAGGCAAAAGAAGCTGTTAGTGGTATTGTAAGTGCGGACGTCCCTACGCCCACGCTTGAACCTGCAAAAAAGGTTGAAACGGTTAAAGCCGTAACGGAAACTGAGAAGATTGAAGAGGCAGAAAAACGGTATTCGCCTCTGGTAAGAAGATTGGCAAAGGAATACAACATTAATTTGGAAGAGGTAAAGGGTTCTGGTGAAGGAGGACGGGTTACCAAAAAAGATATTATGGATTATGTGGCTTCGAAACCCGGTATTTCTGCACCTCCTCCAGCAGAGGCAGAAAAGAAGGTTTTAGAAAGAAAAACACTAATTCCCTTAAGCCCTAAAAGAAAGATCACTGCTGACCGGATGGTGCAGAGCAAGCGAACGGCTGCACACGTAACAACGGTGTTTGAGGTCGATATGACAAAGATTGTCCGCTATCGCGAGCTTAATAAGGACAGTATGAAGAGGGAAGGCATCCACCTTACTTATCTTCCTTTTATTACACTGGCAACGGTTCGGGCACTTAAGGAACATCCCATACTGAATGCCTCATGGACGGATGAAGGTATTGTGCAGAAAAATTATATCAATATTGGAATCGCTGTATCCCTTGAAGACGGCTTGATTGTTCCTGTTATAAAGGATGCTGATAAAAAAGACCTGTTGCAAATAGCCAAAAATATTCAAGACATTGCGGCACGTGCACGTGATAAAAAATTGAACCTGGAAGACGTCCAGGGCGGAACGTTTACTATAACGAATTATGGCCTTAATGGCAGTCTGTTTGGGACTCCGGTTATATTGCAGCCGCAGGTAGCGATACTGGGCGTCGGCGCTGTTGTTAAGAGGCCTGTGGTGACAGACGACGCCATTGCAATTCGTTCCATGATGTATCTCAGTCTTTCATTTGATCATCGGGTTATGGACGGTGCACATGCCGATGCGTTTCTTCACAAGGTAAAGGATATCTTGGAAGGATGGGAGGGATCTGTATATGAAAAGAAAATGTCTAATCCTCCAACTGGATATGGGGGAGTATGGTGAGGCATGGCAGTTAACCACTGAGAATACACGGAGAACGTTGGTAAAAAATACACTCTTTAATACAACAATATATATATAAATAATTAAATATGTCAATACAACGAACACAAGCAATAAAGCCGTCTAAGCACCCATATATTTCCGTCAATTCTAGCATATCTCAAGGCAGTCCTGTTATTTCAGGTACGAGAATAAGGGTAATTGATATAGTAATAGAATATGACAGACTGGGGTTAACCCCTGACCAGATTTTGGATGCACATCCGCAACTAAAACTCGAAGCAGTGCACGATGCGCTTTCATATTATTATGAGAACAGGGATTTTTTTGATAATTTAATTCGTAAAAAAAAGGAAATTATTAAGAAAATATCTCAAAAGTCGCCCTCTATATTGAAAAAAGCTATTGGCTAAAATTACATTTTATACAAATGAAAGCGTAAATGTTGCCGTTGCAGAAGGTTTAAAAAGACGGGGAATCAAAATATTGTCAGCTCGCGAAACTGGCAATCTCGGGCTTTCAGACGAAGAACAATTAGAATACGCAAAAAAGAATAATTTTGTAATTATAACGCACGATGATGATTTTCTCACAATGGCAACAAGGTTCGACCACAGAGGAATAGTATATGTCCATCAACAAAAATACGGCGTAGGAGATTTGATAAGGAAGTTAAAATTGCTCTGGGATGTTGCAGAACAAGAAGATTTTAGAAATCACGTAGAATTTTTATGAAAAGAAACAGCCTTCTCCTCAAATTCGATGAGATTGAGTATGGTGAGGCATGGGAAATTCAGAAAGCCTTGCTGGATGCAAGGATTTCCGGAGAAATCGAAGACTGTCTTCTCCTGCTTCAACACCCACCTACATTTACCTATGGCCGCAGATATAAAGAAGGGAATTTGATAGCCAATAAGGAATATTACGAGGGTCTGGGCTTTGCCGTTTATAAGACGGACAGGGGGGGATTGTCTACGTATCACGGTCCCGGTCAGGTGGTTGGCTATCCCATCATAAAGATATCTACCTATACAAAAGATTACTACCAATATCTGCGGATGCTGGAAGAGGTGATGATAAGGACGTTGAGCGGCTTTGGTATTATGGCCGAGCGAAAAGAAGGGTATACAGGCGTCTGGGTAGACAACGCGAAGCTGGGTTTTATTGGCGTTAGGATGGCTTTTGGTTACGCAATGCATGGGTTTTCCCTTAATGTAAACAATGATTTATCTCCCTTTGGTTATATAACGCCGTGCGGGATTCAAGGGGTAAGGATAACTTCCCTCCGGAAATTGTTGAATAAAAGTGCGGATATTAAAGAAGTTTTTGTCGGTATTGCACATCACTTTTCCAATGTATTTCAGGTACAGTTGAAACAGGGGGAAAAGTCTACTGTGCCGGAATTTCAATCTGTAGTGGCAATTCATGAATTGCCCTAAAATTAATGCGAGGGCGATAATATATCGTTGCCGGATATGGTTAAGCTAAACGACACAAATGAGAAGAAAGATAAAAATAATGTCCTTGAAGAAGGTATAAAAGAAGGGATATACGGCAGCATCAAGGATAAAGTGATAGACCATATAGATTACGACCGGTGGATGGGAGGGCCGCGCGGGCCTGAAAAGATTACATTCAAGGACGGTAGTGTCGTAATGTTTAAGTGCGACATACGGCATTACTGGATGCCCCAGAATCCCGACACTGCAATCCGTGAGGCGATTGTTTATCAAATAGATAAAATCGTAGGGCTCGGGTTGGTGCCTAAAACAATGGTAATTGATGATACCATTGGTAATATACAATACGATGGTTCTGTTCAGGAGTGGATTAAAGACGCTAAAGACGGGTATCAAATAGATAAATTTACCGATGCCGAGAGGAAAGATTTTGAACGATTAAAAGTATTTGACTTCGTGATTGGGAATAGCGATAGACACCTGGGGAACGTGCTGTTTACCAATGACGGTAAGATGCACGCTATAGACCACAATGCATGTCTTATTATTTCCAAAGACGAGGATATTCTGTCTTTTCCCGATTCGATTATCATTTTCTTCAGTAAAAACGTTGTGCATGATATGCCGCATATTGTGGACATTATCGAAAAGTTTTATTTCAACAAGGATAAAATATTGGGTTTGATAGATAAATATATACACGATAACACATCGCTTGCCGAGTTAATGGTGGAGTCGAGGATTAATTACTTATATAACATGCTGAAGAAAGACAGGCCATTTCCCAAAAAATATTTAGAGTGGCGGAAGGGTTTGCAAGAGGAAGTGCAGCATATTTCGAAAGGAAAACAAACGTAAATCTAAAATCGTAAATCTACAATCTCAAATTTTCACATGCGTCCAGACTGGCTGAAAATAAAGTTGCCCACCGGCAAGAACTTCAATGAGATAAAGGGCATTTTACGGAAAAACGAACTTCATACGGTATGCGAAGAGGCGTTATGTCCAAATATCGGTGAGTGTTTCGAACAGCGGACGGCAACGTTTTTAATACTTGGGGATACCTGCACGAGACAATGCGGATTCTGCGCCGTGAAGAAGGGGATGCCCTTAGGGATAGACAAAGGGGAACCTCTCAGGATCGCAGAAGCTGTTCAGAAGATGCAACTAAAATATGTGGTAATCACCTCTGTAACGAGGGACGACCTTGGAGATGGAGGCGCATCGGCTTATGCTCAGACAATTCAATGTATCCGTGAGTATGTCGAAGACTGCATGATCGAGGTCTTGATACCCGATTTTAGTGGATCGTCGGAGGCGTTGGAGATAGTACTCAATGCCAGACCGAACATACTAAACCACAATATAGAAACCGTCCAAAAACTTTATTCACTGGTCAGGCCTATGGCCGATTATGAGCGTTCCCTGGAATTATTGAAGCATGCGAAGGAAACAATAACAGTTTCCCCCCACTCTTGCCCTTCCCCATCAAGGGGGAGGGCATATAATGGTAATAAGTGTTCCCCGCTACTGGTGGGAGGGGTTAGGGGAGGGGGGGGACTGTTACAAGAATCAGTACACAAGATAACAACAAAATCTGGCTTGATGTTAGGTCTGGGTGAAGAGTGGCATGAAATAATCAGTGCCATGCAAGATATAAGGGACACGGGCTGTGATATCCTTACAATAGGGCAATATTTGAGTCCGAAGAGAGACGCCTTGCCGATCCGGCGTTACTACACCCCGGATGAATTTGAAATGTTGAAGGTAGAGGGAGAACGGATGGGGTTTAAACATGTGGAATCTGGCCCTCTTGTGCGAAGTTCCTACCACGCCAGGATTCAATCAGATTTCGCTTTCACTCATTAATAAATATGCAAGAGGACACAAAAGATATAAAAATTGTTGAAATCGTTAGTTTGATGAGTATTGGCGCATTTATAATGTCATATACTCATGTATTCGGCCTTTCTCTAGCATTCCATATATCTTTATTCAAGTATTTGAGTATAAATGATTACATTAATACCTCGCTTGGTTGGCTACCTTTTATTTGTATAGGAATAATAGTCAATATAATCTTAGCAAACGTAAGTGTTAAAAAGGCTAGTTATTTTTTTAATAATAAAGAATTACCTGGAATTTCATCTTTCTCACGAAGAAAGTTATTTGGAATAATAATTAATATTTGTGTTCTTATTATATTTTTAACGATAGGTTATCTATTTCTTCGATTATCTAAATGGTTAATAATATTTGAATTCATAGCTGTTGGAACATACATTTGGATAATGATATTTTTTTTGTATGAGAAAGATTCAAAATTAACTAAAACTTGGAATAAACAAATGCGTTTTTTAATTATGGTCTTTCCACCATTGGTAATGATACCTTTTGGTCATGGACTATTTAAAGGCAAAGAAATTCTTTTAAATCCCTCAAAAAATATTGGACAAGCAAAGATTGCTTTAATTGATGATAATATTAGTATTGATGTAAAAATTGTATTTATTCTAGAAAAATGCCTTTTATTTGTTGAGAATCATGAGCCATATAATTTACAAAGTATACCAATGAGTAGAGTCAAGAGCATAAAACATCTTGAGCACGATCCATTCATATGGTAGTGGGCGCGTAGATAGACATATAAGGTTGGGTTAAACGAAGTGAACCCAACATAATCCTTATCCACGAATATGTACGATAACATATTATTTTTTGATTTCAGGGGAGAAAATGAACGAGGTACACATAACAAAAATTGCAGTCGTGTAGGAATTAAGCAAAGCGAACTCAACAAATGAGGAGGGGGGGTTTTATGTCAAAGGAAAAATTACCGAAACAGTATCTTCAGATCAAAAAGAG
This sequence comes from Planctomycetota bacterium, assembly GCA_016188675.1. Taxonomy (GTDB): domain Bacteria; phylum Planctomycetota; class Brocadiia; order Brocadiales; family Brocadiaceae; genus Wunengus. The sequence continues at coordinate 42,466 of JACPHJ010000159.1, read as the reverse complement.
ATATGCGAATTATTTCAATGCAGTTGAGGAACTTGGCAAGGTGGTGAAACTGGAAGGACCACTTGACGAGCGGACTGCGCACCTGATTCAGCTTGCAGCGGCGGCAACGGTGCATTCCGAAGGCGCTGTCCACAGTCACGTGAAAAGGGCGATTGAAGCAGGGGTAACGCCAGAGGAGATATATCACGCAATTATTCTCCTTACAAGCACTATCGGGTTTCCAACTGTTATTGCTGCTTTAAGCTGGGCTGAAGACGTCATAAAAGCCAGGAAGAAATAGTCGCCAAAACCAACAACAGGAATTTCAATCCGTTTATTAAAATGGATAAACACACCCCTACCCCTCGTTCGACTAAGCGCTCACGACGAAGTTTTCAGGGGAATTGAAGAAGTCCCCTCCTGGGAGGGGAAGGGATGGGTAAAAAAGTCGTTGGGGGTTTCGTCTTTTAAACCCCAACCGAACTTAATTCTTTAGGAATATTTATTTTGATTTCAGAGGAGAAAATGAACGAAGCACACGTTACAAAAATTGCATCCGAACTCAATATAACGCTTAAACAGGTCAGGGCAACTGCCCTACTCTTTGATGAAGGGGCTACCATTCCGTTCATCGCGCGGTACAGAAAAGAAGCTACTGGCAGTCTGGATGAGGTTGCTATTGGGGCTATCCGTGATCGTCTGAGCAAATTAATCGAATTGGATAAACGGCGCGAAGCTATTCTTAAAGCCCTTGAAGAGCGAGGCCAGCTTACTGACGAATTAAAGGAGAAAATAGCAGAGGCCGAATCTCTTCCAGTCCTGGAGGATATTTACCTGCCGTATCGTCCAAAACGCCGCACACGGGCTACTATTGCGAAGGAGAAAGGACTCGAACCTCTGGCAACGTCTATTTTTGTTCAGGACGGCATCGACCCGGCAGCAGAAGCAGCGGCTTTTGTTAATGCTGAAAAGGGGGTTGATTCCGTTGATGATGCCCTAGCGGGGGCGAGGGACATTATTGCGGAATGGGTAAGCGAAGACCAAACTGCCCGTATGCAAATGCGCGAACTGTATCTTCAACAAGGAGTTTTCAAATCAAAAGTAATTACCGGCAAAGAGGAGGATGGCATAAAGTACAAGGATTACTACGAGTGGGAAGAACCTGTGGCAAAGGCGCCGTCGCACAGGATTCTTGCCATGAGGCGCGGGGAAAAGGAAGGTTTCCTGGGACTGCGCATCAATCCTCCGGAAGACAAGGCATTGGTGCAACTGGAAACGCTTTTTGTAAAAAACAGCGGATTGTCCTCTCAACAGGTCAGGACGGCGGTTCATGATAGTTACAAGAGGCTTTTATCTCTTTCGATTGAAACGGAGATTCGCCTTGCAACAAAAGAACGTGCAGAGGAAGAGGCCATCAAGGTATTTGCCGGGAATCTGCGACAACTCCTGCTTGCGCCTCCTCTTGGACAGAAAAATATCCTTGCCATTGATCCCGGTATCCGCACAGGGTGTAAGGTGGTTTGCCTGGATAGTCAGGGAAAGTTAGTGCATACCGATACCATATATCTCCACCAATCTGAGAAATCGTCAACTGAGGCGGCTTCTAAAATCATAGATCTCTGCGAACGATTTCAGGTAGAAGCCATTGCCATAGGGAACGGCACCGCCGGAAGGGAAACAGAGTCCTTTATCCGCTCCTTAAGGCTTTCCGGAAATGTTTCCGTTGTGATGGTAAACGAAAGCGGAGCATCTGTGTATTCCGCTTCAGAAGTTGCACGAGAGGAATTTCCCGAATATGATGTGACGGTGCGCGGCTCGGTGTCCATTGGCAGGCGTCTTATGGACCCGCTGGCAGAGTTGGTAAAGATAGATCCAAAATCTATCGGTGTGGGACAATACCAGCATGATGTTGACCAGGGTGCGATAAAGAAGAGTCTTGACGACGTGGTCGTCAGTTGTGTGAACAAAGTAGGCGTTGACGTGAATACGGCAAGCAAGCAGCTCCTTATGTACGTTTCTGGTCTTGGGCCGCAGCTTGCCAGGAATATCGTTGAATACCGAAACGAACACGGCCCTTTTGCATCCAGAGAAGAACTCCGAAAAGTATCCAGGCTGGGGCCGGGTGCGTTTGAGCAGGCGGCGGGTTTCTTGCGCATACGGGAGGGGAAAAATCCCCTTGACGGAAGCGCCGTGCATCCGGAAAGTTATCCTATCGTAGACGCTATGGCGCGGGACATGGGGTGCCCGGTTACCGATTTGATGTGTAACGAAAAAATCAGGGAAAAGATCGATCTCAAAAACTACGTGACGGAAAAGGTCGGTATTCCGACGTTGACGGACATCATGGATGAATTATCCAAACCCGGTCGCGACCCCAGGGAAAAATTCGAAAATGTTGAGTTTGCCAAGGGTATTGAAAAATTAGAGGACGTACAGCCCGGCATGAAACTTTCGGGCATTGTCACAAATGTTACCGCATTTGGCGCTTTTGTGGATATAGGGGTGCATCAGGACGGATTGGCGCATATCAGCGAGCTTGCAGACCGGTTTGTAAAAAATCCCAATGACGTGGTTAAAGTTCAACAGAAAGTATCGGTTACGGTGTTGGATGTGGATTTAAAAAGAAGAAGGATTTCGCTTTCCTTGAAAAATAAGAAGGACACATAAAATTAAACCTTTGGTGACTTTAGATAGTGACCTTTTGTAGTGGCAATTCATGAATTGCCACTACAGATTGAAATTCCTGAACATTAAATAGTACTATGGGTAATTTTTTATTCATTCCCGCTGATTATACGTATTTACGGCTGCTGCGGATTTTTATCCTATCCATTTTTTTGAAAGGTTGCGCAAATAACGAGATGAAGGCAAACGAAAACACTCCACCCACAAAGGTTTTCCAACATGAGACGAATACCTATCACAAAGGGAAGCCGAATCACCTTATAAAGGAAAAAAGTCCTTACCTCCAGCAGCATGCCTATAACCCGGTTGACTGGTATCCGTGGGGTGAAGAGGCGTTTCAAAAGGCTGTCAGGGAAAACAAACCCATCTTCCTTTCTATCGGCTATTCGACCTGCCACTGGTGTCACGTCATGGAATACGAATCGTTTGAGGACGAGGAGGTGGCAAAGATATTGAATGATAATTTTGTGTCGATAAAAGTCGACAGGGAAGAACGTCCTGACATTGATAATATTTACATGACCGTATGCCAGGCAATGACCGGCAGCGGCGGCTGGCCTCTGAACCTGTTTCTGACTCCTGAAAGGAAACCATTCTATGCAGGCACCTATTTCCCAAAAACAGAGCGGTACGGGAATCCCGGATTCATCGCCATTCTGAAACAAATAACCAATCTGTGGAAAACAAATAAAGAGAGTGTGCTCAATTCAAGCGAACAGGTGGTAAAAGTTCTGCAAACGGTATCTGAACCGTCAACCACGGAAACGCTTACTCAAGAAACGTTGAAGCATGCCTATGAACAATTTAAAGATAATTACGATAATATTTACGGAGGTTTCGGCACGTCGCCTAAATTTCCCACTCCCCATAATTATGCCTTTCTGCTCCGGTGGTGGAAACGCAGTAAAGACCCCATGACCCTGGAGATAGTCGAAAAAACGCTTGATCGGATGGGTCGTGGTGGTATTTACGATCAACTTGGCGGTGGATTTCATAGATATTCTACAGACGAATACTGGCTCGTTCCACATTTCGAAAAAATGTTGTATGACCAGGCATTGCTCGCTATTGCTTATACGGAGGCATATCAGGCGACAGGAAAGACATTCTTTGCCGAGGTTGTGCATGGCGTCTTTACGTATGTATTGAGAGACATGACATCTCCGGAAGGCGGTTTCTATTCCGCTGAGGATGCGGATAGTGAAGGAGTGGAAGGCAAGTTTTACGTCTGGACACCGGAAGAGGTCATAAAAATATTGGGTGAAAAGGACGGAAAGATATTCTGTGATTTTTATGACGTCTCTAAGGAGGGCAATTTTGAGGAAAAGAACATCCTGCACGTAGATAAGGAAATGAATGCCTTTGCCAAACTGGAAGGTATAACACTCGAAGAACTCCAGGAACTGCTCACTAAGGCGAAAACAAAACTCTTTGCGGTGCGAGAGAAACGCATCCATCCCCATAAGGACGATAAAATACTTACCGCCTGGAACGGATTGATGATCGCCGCACTGGCCAAGGGCGCTCAGACACTCAACGAGCCAAAATATGCGCTGGCGGCGATGCGTGCGGCAGATTTTGTGTTGAACACATTACGCCAGAAAGACGGGTCGCTACTGAAACGATTTCGGGAGGGCGAGGCCGCTATCCCCGGGCATCTGGATGACTATGCGTATTTTGTCTGGGGGTTGATTGACCTCTATGAGGCCACCTTTGAGGTGAAGTATTTAAAGGCCGCCGTGGAACTCAACAATCTCATGATTGACGATTTCTCCGACGAAAAGGGAGGTGGTTTCTTCTTTAGCGGAAAGAAGAATGAGCAACTCATTGCCCAGTCGAAGGAAATATACGATGGCGCAACGCCGTCGGGGAATTCAGTCGCACTATTGAATATTTTACGATTGAGCCGCATAACCGGAAGCCTGGATTTGGCAAAGCTATCCGGGCAAGTTATCAGTACCTTTGCGGAAACGGTGAGTAACTATCCGTCCGGTTATGCTCAATTCCTCTGTGCCCTCGATTTTGCTTTGGGTACCACGAAGGAGATTGTCATTGCCGGCGAATCCGGCGCTGATGATACAAAGCGAATCATTTCAGAAATACGGAAACGATTCCTGCCCGGAAAGGTTGTGATATTGCATCCGGAAAGAGACGCATCTATCGAAGGAATTGTCGGATTTATCAAGGAACAAAAGCCAATAAATGGCAAGGCGACAGCGTATATTTGTGAAAATTACGCCTGCAAGGCCCCCACCAACGATATGAACCAGATACTGAAACTTTTGGACGAACGCTGAATATTTTAGCATAATTGATTTGATATTGCTCTGCGTGTGTTCTGTTTCTGCATTTATCTGGATCGTAATACTATTCATGCCCGTGCGCTGGCGGATGTCGGAACGCTGGGAAGCAAGCGAAAAATCAATCAATCCCGGTTTCCGATTACCACGATTGTCCGTAATTATTCCCGCGCGTAACGAAAGCAATTCTCTCCCGTTGACTTTACCATCGTGGGTCGACCAGGACTATCCGGAATTTGAAGTTAGGAATCAAGGATAAATTTGGAGTAGGATTTTATTTCCTTGAGGAGTTGATCGGTTTGCGGGTATCGTTCTTCCGGACTTTTCCTGAGGCATTTGAGAACAATATTTTCAAGCCATCTGGGGATTTTTGAATTTAGCGATGCGGGGGGGACAGGCTCTTCATTAATGTGCCGGTAGGCAATGTCACCGTCATTAAACGGGGGTTTTCCCGTGAGCATCTCATAAAGAATAATACCAAAGGAATAGATGTCGCTGCGATAGTCTACCATTTCTCCCTTTATTTGTTCGGGAGACATATACACAGGCGAGACTAACACCAGTCCTGGCTGTGCTACGACAGAGGGCGTCATTAATTGAGCAAGCCCAAAATCGGCTATTTTTATCTTCTGATTCTTCATGACGAGTATATTACTGGGTTTGATGTCACGATGAACGACCCCATTTTGATGTGCACAACACAGTGCATCGCTCACGTTAATTGCAATCTGAACGGCTTCTTTTATAGGTAATGCGCCGTTTTTCATAAGACGCTGGAGGTCTTCTCCCTCAATATAATCCATTACAATATAAAAATGTTTGTTAATGTTTATATCGTATATTGTAATAAAGCCGGGATGTTTAAAATGGCTTACTGATTGGGTCTCACTAACAAAATATTCGACGGCATTTTTATTACTCCTATATTCATCTTTGATAATCTTTAAGGCCACTTTCCTCTTAAGAATTTTATCCACCGCCTTGTAAACGGCGCCGATACTTCCCTGCCCGATAAGCTGAATATCTTCATATCGGTCCTTTAGCACAAGTTCAGATGCATTCATAGCCGACTCCACTTCGAGCTTTTTTGTGGCCAGTTCAAGCCGTTTCATAACGTCTTTGTAACCAATATCAAAAGAGATTATTCTCTTGTAAATGGCCAGCGCCTTCCCAAGTAATCCGTGTTCTTCGAATGTAGTACTTATTTGATAGAGGAAATCCACATTTTTATCCATAGGCACGACGGCTTCAACTATTTTATCGAAGTACTCTTCAGCAGTGTTCGGAACGCCTTTTTTAAAGAATAACATGCCAAGCCTGAATTGGGCATCAAGTTGATATTCGGATGGGGAACGCTCGACCGTTTGGAGCAATGACAACGCCCTGTCATCTTCCTTTTCTTCGTAAAGAATTGCAAGTTCATATCGTATCTTATTAGCTTCTTCTTCCGGAAGATTTATATTCGACAACATTTCTTCGAGATTTTTAATCTTTGGTTCGATAATTATCTTGTGTACGTCTTTATAGCGTTTTGCGTAATCAGAATTATCAGGCCTTAAATTTATGAGTTTTTTTAGTTTTTCATATGCCATATTGACCTGGCCTTGCTTCAGATACTGTTCAGACGCATTGGCAAGTAGGATTTCCAATTTGTTTTGGTAAGCGTTGTCATTTGGTTTTAGCTTTATGATTTTTGCCAGGATATTTTCTGCTAATGGGATATCTGTTACCGTTACTTTAGGACAGAAGTCGCTCAATGAATTCATGAGACACTGTGTCTGTTTTTCGTCTAGTTTACGTATTAATAATTTTTCAAGGTGTGAGATGACAACTCCGAGTTTTGCGGGATCTTTTACGAGTAAATCCTGAAAAATACCCACGGCGCGTTCTATTTCATTACTTTCAGCATAAATGTATGCAAGGAAAAATTGTATGTTTGTATCGATTGGTTGTATTGTAAGATACTTATTAAATGTTGCAATGCTATCTTTAATCCTCCCTGCAAAATAGTAGAGATGTCCCAGAATATATTTATTGATCGAATTATTGTTAAGCCGGGAGGTGGTTTCATATTCCGAAATGGCCTTGTCCAACACGCCTCTTTTCTTATATGCGTCGTAAAGAGATTTGTATGCAGATTCGTTCAGCGGATCCAATTCTATAATTTCTACAAACCCTTTGAGCGCCGTATCAAGGCGATGCGGACAGAGATGGAGCAGGTTCCTGTATTCGTCCAACGCCTTATCTATGAGTCCCTTTTTGATATAGATTTTAGCGATAATATAGAACTTATCCGAGAAATGACTCCCAATAAGTTTTAATTGATTGAGAATACGCAATGCCTCATCATATTCTCCTTTAACATACAATAACTCTCCCAAAATGAGGTGGTATCTCATGTACCGTATTCCGATATTGATACTATCTTTTAAGATATCAGACGTGGGATAGTTTTCGTATATTTTCTGGCAAACGAGAAATGCATCATTGTCCCGGCCGGTTTTTTTATACGCAACGGCAAGGTCGTTCAAAACCTTTATGTCTGTTGTGCCATCCTTGAAATGGCGTTCAGCAATTTCAATAATGCCGTTCCAATCCCGTTCCTGATAAAGTCTATCGAGTTTTTTACTGTCAGTAAAACTAAACATTCTATTATTGTGGCTGGTTAAAATTGTGAAACTATATATTGCCGACTTGATTCATAGATAAAATACCTTAAATTTTCAAAATATCCAGTTGCATTTTTAATTGATCAAGGCATTCATTCCTTTTGTTCATATGATTATGGTGTTCAAATTGTTAAAGAAATATTCAAAACCGTTATCTACTTTCTCTATTTTCTCCGTAATTTGCCCCTTCCTGCCCCAGTTCATGCCAACTGCATACTCATTAAACTTGCAGATTAGATCATCCGTGATTATCGGACACTCGATCCCCGTACCGCTCAACAGGCTTCTTGTGTTCGTTGAATCAAAACATGCCTCTCCAAACATATAGGGTTGAAATATCGCTGTCCTCCGCAAAAATAGCTGTTCCTCCGGGGTGTGCGGCTGCATCTTGAATTCATGCAACGGCGCTATTTTTATACGATTGTTGCCAGTTGCGGCCATGAACCACACTGCGAGTTCCCCCAATGTCGGCGGAGATGGGTTTACAATATGGAATGTCTTGTTTATACTTTCCGCCTGCATGGAGATGGCTGCTATCGCACGTGCCGCATAGTCCACAGGCACCAGATTTACAGTACTGTACTTATCCCCCGAAATTCTCAGCGGGGCCATAAAAGGATTGCCGTTGCGGGGCATTCCACGAGCCTTAAGACGATTCAACTCCCTGAAAAATACATAAATATTATCGCAATTCCTTGTATACCCCGTAATCGTATCCCCCGTGATTATGCTGGGACGATAGATGGTGCAGGGTATTCGGTATTGTCCCAAAAACACGGCAAGGTACCTCTCTGCTTCGTATTTCGACCTCTCGTAGCCATTGTTGAATGACTGTCCTCTCTCCAATTCGCCTTCCAAAACCGTGCCGCGCCTATTCCCTGCAACATATGCCGTACTGATATAGTGAAGCCGCTTGGGCCTCTTCGTTATACAGAACAGGCTAATGAGTGCCGTTCCCAACACATTTATCCTGGCAAGGGTGTCACCTTCCCCTTTTTTGAGTTTTGTTGTCTCGGCGCAGTGAAACACCTCATCCACCGTATCTGCCAATTTAAAATAATCCCGCGCACCCAGCCCCAGGTAATTCCCGGAAATGTCCCCCTCCATTATTTCTATACGTTTCAGGAGCGCCTTTAACCCGCAGTTCTCAATCTGAGTTGCCGGAAATACCTCATGCAGTCTTTCCTTCGCACTCATTGTTGTCTTTCTGACAAGGAGTTTTAAGTAAAAACCTGCATCAAACAGTTCCCTGGCAATGTAACTCCCTAAAAATCCCGTTGCACCCGTTATGAGTATTGTTTTCTGCTTCATTATCCTTTTCGAGTATACGACTCCGGTAAAAGGGTTAAACGCAGCAAGCTGCCGTTATCGTTATGAAACTAAGACAGAACATCGGAATTTATTTGCAAGTGAAAAGAAAGCAATGATAGTACCAAATATTATTGATATGGTTAGTATGTGTTGTAAGTATAATCTATGTCTAAAGTAAGAATTAAAATAATTATTACCCTATTTGTTTAAAGCCATTGTTAAAAATAAAATCATGTAATTTTTACATTAGATATTTGTAAATATTACAAAAGAACAGTTGTTGCATACTTTGAGGACAAATGTAAAAATATTCCTGGATAATTAGTTATTGTTTACATACTTGAAAAAAGAGATTGTCTTTTTAATTTTGATTTGTAATAATCATTGATATTTTATTGGTAATGTATACAGAATATCCACAATAATAATAGAATATGTCTTCTAAAGAAAAGGTGTTGAAAATATTAGAAGGGCTAACTCTAAACGAGCTTTGTGAGGCGCAGAGTTGCATTAATGATTTGATTACAAGATTAGGAAAAAGTGGTGCAACATCTCAAAAAAAAGCTGATGATGAAGCCCGCATACCCATGGAGCGACGTGAGCAGGAACGCTTTTATGAAATCTTTCCCTGTAAACTTGAAAGAGCGGATAAACAGGGAGAAGCTACCTTCGATGGGACGGTCGTGGATATTTCAAAAACCGGGTTGCGTTTAAAAACAAATAAAAAACTTGAAGCAGGAAGCGTCCTGGTTCTTTCTCCGGATTATGACCGAATCTACAAAAAGATTTTTGTTGAAGTAGTTCGTGTAAAGGAGTTTCTGGGACAGTACGAAATAGGCGTAAAGCACATTCTGATGAGTGACTATACGAAAAAATAGGGTTTATATTGAAGGTTGGGATTAAAGTTAAATTTTGGGGTGTACGAGGATCCATTCCTACACCAGGGGTAAAGTATATCAAATATGGAGGAAATACCCCGTGCGTGGAGGTCAGACTACCAAACAATCAACTGTTTATTTTTGATGCGGGCACTGGCATCAGAGAACTTGGAAATATATTGTCTAAAGGAGAGGAAAAGCTTAAAGCCCATATATTTCTAAGCCACTTCCATTGGGACCATATTCAAGGCCTGCCTTTTTTCAAGCCCTCTTATATTAAGGGGAACGAGATTGTTATCCTTGGAATGGATTTGCAGGAGGCAAGGTTAGACAGAATTATCTCCAATCAAATGGAAAGTATATATTTTCCGGTTAAGTTGCAGTCTTTGTCAGCACGTATGAAGTTTCAAATACTCTCGGAAGAAAGCAACATAATCGATGGGGTGAAGGTTGATACCGTGTATATCAATCATCCGGGCCAGGCCATGGGATACGTAATAACTTTTGGAAAGATAAAGATATGTTACTTTACCGATAATGAATTGGTGCCACCATGGGCAACCGGGAATTTTAAATTAAAATATAAATCAGATACCAGAGAAAATATTTTAAAATTAATTTGTGGGGCGGATTTGCTCATCCATGATGCCCAATATACAGATGAGGAATACAAAACCAATGTTGGTTGGGGACATTCTTCCCTTAGCGAAGTATTGAGTCTTGCAAAAGACGGTAGAGTCAACAGGCTGGCGCTCTTCCATCACGATCCGGATCATTTCGATGAACAAATTGACATTTTTTCGGCAAATTGCAAGGAAAACCTGAATGGGTCTGATCATGCTATGGAATGTTTTGCCGCCCATGAAGGCATGGAACTCCATTTCTAGGTATTTACACATCGGTATTTAATTTGCTTGTTACTCCATACCGACAGTTATCTGAGTGTGATTTATCTTGGGAAAACGTCTCCGCAACGATTATTTGCCGTAGTTCCCATCATTTTGCACGACAAAGACTTATATTGTCGTTCTTATAAGTTACTTTTTTACAGATTCCGACACTAAGGTTCTTTAAGTGGACTCGGCATGTTTATATAGTGAACATTTTTGTAAGTTATTAGGATTTATTAAACGTTATGAGAAGAATGCACATACAGCATGTAGAACCTGGCATGGTACTTGGCAAGGCCCTTTATGGAGATAATTACGAGATATTATTAAACAAGGGGGTAGAACTGACTGAGGGTTATATTAACAGATTGAAAACCAGAGGATTTATCAAGGTTTATATCGACGATGAGGATACTGCGGATGTTATCATTAAAGATCCAATATCTGATAAAATCCGCATTATGGCTACGAAAGATATTCTTAAAACATACGAACTGACACAGTCGGCAATAGTAAGTATAGAAGCAGAAACTACCGAATCCGTTATCAAAAGCATTAATACGCCAAAGATCAAAAACGCTTTTCAGGAGAATCAAGCGTTTAAACAAATGTGTAAAGACATTAATTCTTTTGTTGATGAACTAATGAACGATAATATTTTGTCAGGGTTAAATTCGATTAAGAGTTTTGATAATTATACCTTTGAACATTCCGTTGATACGGCGGTATTATCAATAATTATAGCAAAAAGATTATTTCTTAATAAAGACAAACTGAGGCAAATCGCTATTGGCGAGTTTCTTCACGATATTGGAAAGATCTTCATCGATGAAAAAATTATTAATAAACCCGGCAAATTAACGGCAGAAGAATATGAACAAGTGAAACAACACACTACCTATGGATATGAGTTGCTCAAGGACATCGGAAATATAGGAGAAGTCTCGAAGCATATTCCTTATCAACACCATGAGAGACAGGACGGGAAAGGGTATCCCCGTGGTTTGAGAGGCACCAATAAAATTGAGGAAAGTACTGTTGGTTACACGGATCAGGATAAATTGATCATGATTGCAGAGATTGCGGCAATTGCGGATTTTTACGACGCCTGTATCTCAGACAGACCGTATCGTAAAGGATTGTCTCCTGATTTTGTATACGGGCTTATAAAAGAAGGGTCCGGAACACAGTTTAACAGTGAATTGGTAGAATGTTTTCTTGGTGTGATTCCTAAATATCCCGTGGGCTCCGAAGTGAAAATCAAGAATGGTAAGTATAAGGATTTTACAGGAGTTGTACTGTCTTTAAATATCCAGCAACTATCCAGACCAAAAGTGAAATTGCTGTGCGATGCCAAAAAGAATAAGATTACACCTTGTGAGATTGATTTGAATTCTGATATTAGTACCGATATGGAGTGTATTTGTTAAAATAATTGCCGCGTAGCGGTGCCGCTTTTAATGGCTGCGTTAGCTACTGCTATAGCCACGTCTTTATGGACCTTTTCATTGAAGACACTCGGTATAACATAGTCCTCAGACAGGTGGTCCTCTTCAATAGCGTTTGCAATGGCGTATGCCGCCGCCATATTCATCTCGTCGTTGATTGCCGTAGCCCCAATATCCAACGCCCCCCTGAAAAGACCGGGGAAGCAGAGTACGTTATTGATCTGATTATGATAATCTGACCTGCCTGTGGCTATAATTCTGGCTATACCCTCAATCAAATCAGGCTCAATCTCCGGTGTGGGATTCGCCATTGCAAACACTATGGAATCCTTATTCATGGTATTTACCATGTCCTTCGTGATAATATTCGGCCCTGAGACACCGATGAAAACATCCTTTCCCCTCATCGCATCGGCAATCGTTCCCTTTTCATTATTAGGATTTGTGATTTCTGCCAAGGCATCCTTGTCAGGATTCATATGGGTTTTTCTGCCTTTATAAATAATGCCCGCAGTATCGCATACCACAACGTTCTTTGCGCCTGCGTTGATAAGTATTTTGGCGATTGCCGTCCCGGCAGCGCCTGCGCCACTTATAATGATAGAAATTTTTTCTATCTTCTTCCCGACCACTTTTAATGCATTTATGAGTCCCGCCAGACAAACCACGGCAGTGCCGTGCTGGTCGTCGTGAAATACGGGTATCTTTAAAGCGGCCTTTAATCTCTTTTCGACCTCGAAGCAGCGGGGCGCTGAGATATCTTCAAGATTAATGCCGCCAAATGTGGGAGCGATGTTTATAACCGTATTGACTATTTCATCCACATCCTTAGAGTTTAGCAGAATTGGGAATGCGTCAATTCCCCCAAATGCCTTGAATAACATGGCCTTGCCTTCCATAACCGGCATTCCTGCTACAGGGCCGATGTCACCCAAGCCTAAAATAGCAGTGCCGTCTGTAATAACCGCTACGGTATTCTTGATGATGGTATATTCCCTTGCCAGTTCCGGACGTTCATGAATGGCCATGCACACCTTTGCCACGCCGGGTGTATATACTCGTGAAAGGTCTTCAAAGGTCGTAATGCTAATGCGGTTATTCAAAAATATTTTTCCCTTCTCGTGAAGTTCGAAGACCTTGTCCTTGACGCTGACAACTTCAACGAATTCTTTTCCAATAGCCGAAATGGCGTTTACAATGTCTTTGACCTGTTTGTCGGTGCTGATATAGACGGCCAGATCTCTGATCTTGAATTCCTTGTCAGCTTTGATAATCTGGATATTACCCATGCTGCCACCCAGCTTGCCAATAGCAGTAAGGGCCATGCCCAATGTGCCTGGGGCGTTTCTTAACTTTAAGCGAAAGGTTACGAGGTTTTCAGTGAGTTTCATGCTTGCCATCCTCCGATTCAATTATGAGATCGTATTAGTCAGCCCGTATACCACTTGTTGCAACCTGAATTTTTGGAGTATAGACCTTTTTCCTGCAAAATTGCATCAATACACCGCCTGTCATAACAACACATGCCGAGGCAATCAGAGTAATACGTATGCCGAAGTGCTGATATAATATCGTACCGGCAAAAGGAGCAATGAGTCCTCGTATGCCGATGAGAGAATATTGTATGCCAAATATACCCGGCGTATGTTCTTTTTTGACCTCCCTGATGATATGATTATACCAGCATAAATCCCACCCATTCATGATTACGCCACTGATAACTGATGCGATAAATATGGGATATATATTGTGTGAAATTGCATAAAGAAAAGGAATAGCTACGGCAATGAGCATGACAACCTTCAATAAATTTAATGGTTTGTGTCGATCTATAAGGTGCCCCCAGAAGAAGAAAGAGATCGAACCTGCCAGCGCAGTAATGGAACCTAAATATCCAATAATTGTATTAGATAATGAGAGTTCATCTACCATAAAGAGAGGGTAGAGGGGGACACCCATGAGGTAACCAAAACCGGCAATAAAAAATGATAAAGTAAAATATTTCAGATGGTTATTTTTGCCAAAATCGTTCAGGATTACTGATAAACGATCAAGTGGGTTGAGTTTTGCTTCACGTCTAATCTTGATCTTTCTGAATAGAAGCGAGGAAGTCATTCCAAAAGCGGCTCCGGCAGGAAAGATGAATCTGTAAAAAGTACCATTATCAAGGTCTAATAAATATCCCCCTGCAAAGGAGGCCAGCACTGTTGACATATTACAAAAGAACCGCACGTAACCCATGGCTTTCCCACGGTAATTTTCGTGATAAACTTCTTTCATAACGCTGCTATAAGCGGGCATTGCCATCGATTCTAAGACTGCTGCGCATACGACAATGGCCGTGAAAATTAGAGGATTTTTTATAAAAAAGACGGCTAAGTACAAACTTCTTGAAAAGAATGTGGGGAATACCACCCATAATACTTTTTTGCCGTTTCTGCAGAGTTTTGCCCAGATCAGGGTTAGCAGGAAGCATGCCGTGGGAGCGGCTGTAATGACAGCAACTTCCAGTGAGTTTGCACCCATCCTTAGTCCGATAATGGGTGCAAAGAACACAACTAATCCGTTGAAAATACCAAAAAATATGCCTGATCTGACGTCGTAAAAATAGGCAATGCGGGTATAGTATGGAAATTTTTTAGCAAGAAACATACAACAATAGTAATAATCAAGATAAAACTTGATTGCAGGTGTTTATAACAATATAATTTTCAATTCTATAACATTTATTTATATTAAGGCAAGGAAAATATAAAACATGAAATTACTTATAATATCCGACATCCACGGCAATCTGGCGGCATTAGACGCCATTCACGAAAAAGCAGATAAGGTTATTTGTCTGGGGGATATTGTAAATTACGGACCCTTTCCCGCAGCATGCCTTGAAAGGATTCGCAGCCTAACGGATGCAATAGTTCGTGGGAATCATGACGACGCCATAGGCAGAGATGTGGATTGTGGATGTTCTGTGAAATATAAAGAACTAAGTGATGCAGGTAAAATCTTTACTATGGCTGCACTAAATAAATCTGAAAAGGACTATCTAGGCGACTTGCCACTAACAATAAATATAAAAGTAGACGGGAAAAAATTTTTATTTGCACACGGCTCGCCAAGTGGTGATATATACAAATATCTTAAGCCTGATGTTCCCGACAAAGAATTGGAAAATGTGTTAAAAGGTATTGATGCTGATATTGTCTTTGTTGGCCACACTCATTTCCCAATGATGCGCATGGTAAATGGTATAACTATTGTGAATCCTGGAAGTGTAGGACAGCCACGGGATGGTATTCCAATGGCGTCATACGCAGTTTGGGAAGACGGTAGTATTGGTATAAAACGTGTACCTTATGATATAGAAGCGACTGTCAAAGGGTTACAGGGAACAACCATACCTTCACACCACGTTGCAACGCTTACCAAGATTTTAAGATACGGCGGGATGTAACCGAGTATTTGGTTATTTGAAAGGCTTGCCTTTTTTGAATTGTTGTGTTATAGTTACTTTTTCAAAAATTTGAGATTTATGTGGGATATTGTTTAAGGACGGAATAACAATGTCAAATGAAACAGAAAAAGATACTGGCGCGTCCGACAAGGTTGAAGTTGTACAGGCATCAGAGGTATTGTTTACAGAACAACAGGCAATAATCCAGTCTATCAGGCAGGAGTCAGAAGCAAGCAAGAAAAAGGTTAATGAACTTCAGGATTCCATGCGACGTCTTGCAGCCGATTTTGATAATTACAAAAAATGGGCTGCCAAAGAACGTCAAACCACCCAGCGAATGGCTGCAGAATCGCTGATTAAAAAGTTGCTGGATATTTACGAAAGTCTGGAAAAAGCCGTTTCTACGGTAAATAACGCAGCGGGAAATGAATTCAAAGATGGAATAAAATTGATATACAAGGAATTTTCCAGAATATTAAAATCAGAAGGCCTTGAGCCTATAGAGTCTGTGGGCGTTCCCCTGAATGTTAACAGGCACGAGGTTTTAATGAGAAAAATCAACAACGACGTGCCGGAAGATACCGTAATAGAAGAAATTCAAAAGGGCTATTTATTAAATACATTTGTATTAAGAACTGCAAAAGTGGTAGTATCACAGAAATCAACACACGAAAATATTCAGAATCCAGAAAGGCCAGAAGAGACAAAAGGAGGGTAAGATATGGCAAAAATTATTGGTATAGACCTGGGAACAAGCAACTCCGCCGCCGCCGTGTTAGTTGGCGGAAAACCCACAATTATTCCAAGCGCTGAGGGCGTAACTATTGGAGGAAAGGCATTTCCTTCTTACGTTGCATTTACAAAAGACGGCGAAAAACTCGTTGGAGAACCGGCAAGAAGGCAGGCTGTCAGCAACCCGGAAGGTACTATTTATGCAATTAAGAGAAAGATGGGTACAGACTATAAAGTAACCATTCGTGGACAATCCTTCACCCCACAGCAAATCTCGGCTTTTATCTTACAGAAAATAAAACACGATGCAGAGGCATTTCTGGGAGAACCAGTTCAAAAGGCTGTAATCACCGTTCCTGCATATTTCAATGATAATCAAAGGCAGGCAACTAAAGACGCCGGGACAATTGCCGGGCTAGATGTTGTACGAATTATTAATGAACCTACTGCTGCCTCATTAGCTTATGGTTTGGACAAGGTTGAAGAATCTCAAAAAATCCTGGTGTTTGATTTGGGCGGAGGCACGCTGGATTGCACGGTTATGGATTTCGGACAGGGCGTCTTTGAGGCGGTTTCTACCAGCGGTGATACCCAGTTGGGCGGCACAGACATGGACAATGCCATTGTTGACTATCTGGTGGCTGAAGCCAGGAAGGAATATGGCATAGATATTAAAAATGATAAAATGGCTATGCAAAGGCTGAGAGAGGCTGGAGAAAAAGCTAAGATTGAACTTTCGACTACCCTGACAACCGATATAAATCTTCCGTTCCTTACGGCCGATGCCTCAGGGCCAAAGCACTTTACACATACAATGACAAGGGCCAAGCTGGAGCAATTGGTCTCTCCGATTGTCAACCGGTGCGGACATTCAGTTGAACAGGCTTTGAAAGACGCTAAATTGACCCCGAAAGACATCCACAAGGTTATCCTCGTTGGCGGCCCTACACGCATGCCAATCGTGCAAAAATTTGTAGAAGAGTACGTGGGGAAAAAGATCGAACGTGGAATTGACCCGATGGAGTGCGTTGCTATGGGCGCTGCAATCCAGGCAGGTGTGCTGTCTGGAGAAGTCAAGGACCTCGTACTTCTTGATGTTACACCACTGTCTCTTGGTATAGAAACGCTGGGCGGCGTTTTAACGCACTTAATTGAGAGAAATACAACTATTCCGACAAAGAAGAGCCAAGTCTTTACAACGGCTGAAGATAATCAGACAAGCGTAGAGGTGCATGTTCTTCAGGGCGAACGTGCTATGGCGCGAGATAATGTTACACTCGGAAGATTTCATCTTACCGGTATTCCTCCGGCGCCAAGAGGTGTTCCTCAAATCGAGGTGTCTTTTGATATAGACGCCAACGGTATCATTAACGTTCATGCAAAAGATCTGGGTACAGGAAACGAGCAGAAGATTACTATTACCGCTTCAACAAAATTGAACAAAGATGAAATTGACCGCATGGTCAAACAGGCACAGGAATACGCAGACCAGGACAAACATATAAAAGAAAAGGCTGAAACTAAAAACAAAGCGGACAGCCTTGCCTATAGCGCTGAAAAGACCTTGAAGGACATGTCAGGAAAGATAGATGCTGCTCAAAAACAGAAGGTTGAGGCTGCTATTAAGGATTTAAGAGAATCAATAAAAGCAGACGATGAGAAGGACATGCAGCAGAAGATGGATGCCTTGACTAATGTACTGCACGAAATCAGTTCGAAGATGTATCAGGAATCGGCTAAAAAGGGAGAACAACAGCCTCCGCCGCCGCCTCCAGGCGATGAAGGCAAGAAGAAGAGGAAAAAGGGAGAAGGCGGAGAGGAAGACATCATTGATGCCGATTACGAAGTAAAAGATTAATTTACAAATTCAGGTGTTTTTTAAAGGGTAGGAAGCGCTCAGTTAGTTACAATAATCTGGGTATGTTTTCTACCCTTTATTTTTTGTAACAATAGTTTGTCCGGATAATAAGCCTTATACCAATGCGAAAGAGATTGACCATTTAAAAAGTGGGTTCAAATTGCAAATTTGAACCCGCGTAGGTATTTGATTTAATGTACAGGAATTTCAATGTTGTCTCATAACGTGCCAGACAACCCCCTGAATCCTCCTTTGCTAAGGGGGACTTGTTGGAATCCCCCTTAAAAAAGGAGGTAGGGGGGTTGTTTTTACCGGCATTTGCCGTATAAATAAAAAATCGCTGCCTATGGCAGCCTGACTTGTCAATACGACTGCGTATAGTCATGTATAATTAATTCCACTGACGTATGATACTTGTTATATGATTAATCCCGTACCTGGTTTTCTTGTTCAAATAACAGTTGCTTATATTGCGGACGTTATCATCGGCGATCCACAATGGTCATACCATCCGGTGCGTCTGATTGGTAGGGCAATAGAAGGTATGGAGTATCTGCTAAGAAAATTACCAATACCTGTGCGTATAAGCGGAATACTCCTGACCCTGACCATTGTTTCTGGGACTTATCTATCAATTTATGCGGTGGTGTTATTATCTGGACAGGGGGGTACGCTGTGCGAAATACTAATTGGAGCAGCTATTATTTATTTTGCTATTTCTGTAAAAAGTTTGTCAGATGAATCCAAAAAGGTAATGACAGCTCTTAAGGGACATGATTTAATAAAGGCTCGAAAGGCATTATCATTGATTGTTGGCCGGGACACTGAAAACCTCGGTGAAGAGCAGATAGTGCGCGCCTGCGTAGAAACCGTTGCGGAGGGGAGTGTGGATGGTATTTTGTCGCCGTTATTTTATGCCTTTGCCGGAGGACCAACTGCTGCGATGGCATATAAGGCCGTAAATACGCTTGATTCCATGGTAGGTCACAAAGACGAAAAATATATTCGATTTGGGTGGGCTTCGGCAAGATTGGATGACCTTGCGAATTACATCCCGGCCAGAATTTCTGCTGTGCTGATTCCAATGGCCTCTTTCTTGTGTGACGGTAATTTTAAAGGTTCTTTAAGGATTGCCTTTCGCGATGGGCGTAAGCACGAGAGTCCCAATAGCGGCATTCCCGAAGCGGCTATAGCAGGTGCATTAGGAATTCAGATAGGGGGGCCAAGTGCGTATCAGGGCGAGATCGTAGAAAAGCCCTATATCGGAGACCCCCAAAACCCATTGACTGCAAATTCCATAGATGCAGCCATAAGGATAATGTACGTTACTTCCATTTTATTTATTGCCTTTGGAATTGGAGTAATTCTATGTTTAAAATATTGGTTCTTCTGATACAATTCAATAAGGCATTATGAAGTTATCTACCAGCTTATTGGAAAAACTCGATCCCAGGACAAAGATCGTTTCATTCCTTTCTGTTATTCTTTGCATGGTGCTGACTCCCATTACCCGTATCAGGGATTTTGGACTGTATTTTTTGTTAATATTGGCTATCGGATTTTGCTCAAAGATTACGCCAAGACAGATATTGAAAAAGGTATGCATCTTAATCCCTTTCGTCCTCTTTATTGCGATGTTTGTGCCATTTCTAAAGGAAGGGAACGTATGCGGGTCATTAAAAATAATTAATTGGAAATTCGATATTACGTACGAAGGCGTCTGGACGTTTCTTAATATTATCGTCAAGTCTACATTATCTGTATTTCTCCTGGTAATCGCTTCTTCAACAACAACATTTCCTGATTTTTTGAAAGGGCTGGACATGCTCCGTATACCGCGGCTGCTTGTTATGCTCATGTCGTTTATGTACCGTTATATCTTTGTATTGATAGACGAGGCAAGGAGGCTTATGCGCGCCAGATCTCTTACATGATTGGGGTATTATTTATCAGGACGTTTGAGCGCGCCGAGAGAATTTTTAACGCAATGATTATTCGGGGATTTAGCGGGGAGGTAATTAGCGTTAAACGTTTCAGGTTTTCTTATATGGATATTTTATTCATGGCTGGTATAATCATATCGTTAGTTTGTATTGTCTCTGGTCTGATTAATAAAATCGAACATCTTCGGGTAAGCGGCGCTCATCTATGGCAAGGATTATAAAAGTATCGAACTTAAATTACCGTTACCCTGACGGAACAATGGGCCTAAAAGACGTTAGTTTTGAAGTCGAAGAAGGGGAGACCATGATTATTCTCGGCGCCAATGGAACCGGGAAATCTACGCTGTTTATGAATCTGATTGGCATTCTGGATGGTGACGGCCATATAGAGGTTATGGAGTTACCGCTCAACAAAAAAAATATGAAGGACATCAGGCGCGGGATGGGAATGGTGTTCCAGAATCCAGACGATCAGTTATTCTGTCCTACCGTTATGGACGATGTTTCCTTTGGGCCATTAAACCTGGGGCTGGAGGCAGATCAGGTTATTGAGGCGTCGCAAAAGGCATTAACACTGGTAGACTTACAAGGCTATGAATCTCGCACATCGTATCATCTGAGCTTTGGCGAAAAGAAAAGGGCGGCTATAGCCACGGTATTGTCCATGAATCCAAAGATACTGTTATTGGACGAACCTACCAGCGGATTAGACCCCAGAAGCATATCAAAATTTATCAATATACTGTACACCTTAAAATCTCAGGGTAAGACGCTTTTGATTGTAACACATGATCTGTTTCTTACCCAGGAGATAGCAGACCGGGTACTCGTATTTAGTGAAGAGAAAAGGCCGGTTGCGATAGGAAATTATAAAGAAATTTTAAATAACTACGACTTATTACTAAAAAATAATCTGGTTCATCAACACCGCCACCGTCATGAAACGGTTGTACATGAACACGAACACCGGCATGGTTACATCCACGAACACTAATTACAAAAAAAAGTTTTTAACCACAGATTACACAGACAAAATACAAATAATCTGCTAATTTGTATAAATAAATCGCAAATAATGATTTTTAAAGAATATTGTTATGAAAACAGATTCTAATCAGGTTGACCTTAATAAACTTATTATTTTTACCGATGATATCTGCGCGGATGGGATATGCTGTTTTATGAGTATTCCCAGGAAACAGAACCATTTGGGCATGTGGAAGTCTTTCCTGAAGCGGAGAAATGCGTCTTACGGCATAAAACTGCTTTACACTGGCACTCAAGCGAAAGACATAGTTTATAATCCGTGCAGATGTTTGGAATTTTATCTGAAGGAGATTATCTCCGAAGATGGTCCAACCCTGAAAGTATTATTACGATGCGGCATATTTACGAAAGGGTGCCGGCCTTATACCTGTAAGGGATTTCCCGATGAGGTGGATAGTTTTATGCACGACGTGCCTGCCCCGTGCGTTTATAACGAATACATAGCGCATGAAAATTATGTCCAGCTTAAATACTCACACGTTTTCCGTCTTTTTTACGCTATTAAAGACGATAATAAATTACTCGGAAAGATTTTCCCCGGCTATACAGCCGAAGAGGTTCGGGAAAAATTAAACCAGTGTAAAGACGTTGTGAAGATTAGCGCCATCTGGAACGAAAAGCCGTCCGAATATTTTTTACTTGAGGTGCCTAAAACAAAATCCGTATTATATACTTCCGATGTCCATCCACAGATAAAGGGTGTAAAACAAGCATACGATTTGTGGCAGGGACACATTGAAGTCTGGCTTGAAAGGCATTATGGCAGTAAGTGGAATGACCATTTGGAAAGTGCAATTAAGCAAGAAAACGATAGTTTGAGGAGAATAGGCAACAAAAAGACATAAATGAGGTTGCCTTTGGCAGACCACAAGTGATCGGTGCTTTTTATGAGGATTCCAATATCGAATATCGAACAAGGAATGTCGAATAATAAAGTATGTTTACTTCAATATTTGATATTCCTTGTTCTGCGGTTCGATGTTATCATTGAAAGAGTCGACGAAGGTCTGATTTGCCACATGGTTCCGGTTTATTCTGTTTAAGGACGTTTTTCAGATGCGAAGCAATAAAATACTTGCGTATGTTCAGATTTTAGTCATGATCTGTCTCATGGTATTCAATGGCGGGATAGTGGTAAACCCGGCCATGAAATCTGATGCATATCCTTGCAAAGATCATCAATGTGGCTGTAAATCCGAATCTGATTGTAAAACACATTGTTGCTGTGCGCCTAACGGAAATCAAGATACGTTCCATACAAATAGCGAAAAACGGAACGGTTTTAAGACTTTTATAAGCAGCGTAAACTGCAAATATGGAAATGACCCGCTTACACCCATAACCTTTACGGCTAAATATATATTGGAGAGCCGGGTACAAACAATAAAGGAGTCATTCCTGTGCTTTCTTTGCAGTGAAGTGCCCTCAAACATTCCTGATGTAGTAATATTTCCTCCGGAAAAACCACCACGATATTTCATATAACTCCTTATTCACCTCTTAGAATTACTAAATTTCGATTCATTGATTTGCTCAATAAGTAGATACTGGATTTCTACGGCATTTCCAATATGCCGGAGATACCCCGATATTCTATCGTTATTGAGCATCAAAAGAACCTTGTAAATAAAAGGAGATATATGTAATGAAAATACTGGTTGCAATTCTTTTGTTTTTCATGTTTGTGGACAGCGCTGTTTACGCCCACGGCGAATGCTGCCTGTCAAGGTCTCTTACCGAGGCAACAACTTCTGATATGGCAGTTGCAGAGAATCTTGGGCTTTCACTCCAGTATGAATACTCGAACATGAAAACGATACGAGACGGTAGTAACAGTATAAGCCACAATACTGTGCTGGACAGAGTAACCGAAGAGTGGCCTGAGATGTCGCCTGAGACGAGGAGTTTTTCAATTCCTACAAGGATGATTATGCAAAAATACACATTCCTGGGCGCATACCATCTCACGGAGCGATTTCAGTTCCTGGTCAATATTCCATATGTTATAAACGATATGTACATGAGGAAAATAACAAGGAACACTATGGGCATGGATATGAGAATGGACATGAAGATGGATACGGTCGAAGGACCCGGAGACATGACCCTGATGGGACTTTATACGCTCCTCGCCGATGAACCCGTTAATTCAACAAAAAAACTCACTCTGGGTTTGGGCGTAAAAACACCAACGGGAGAAAACGATGAAGTGACTGAATCCGGTTCTCTGGTTCATGCCATGATGCAGCCAGGCACAGGTTCATGGGATCCCTTATTTCTGGTCAATTATATGCGGGCGTTTCATCCGCTGGTATTACAGGCCAATCTCCTTTACCATATGACGACAGAAGGGGATCAGGGTTATGAATTTGGAGATAAGGTGTCTTTGGATATCATTGCCAGATACCGGGTCGCCAGTTATTTGAATCCCGGCCTGGAATTGAACGGTCTGTATGCAGGAGAGGACACCGACCACGACGGCAAGTACTCAAGGCCAGAGGCATCCCTTCTGGATAACACGGACAATACCGGCATTACATCCATTTCTATTACTCCAACCGTCCGGGTAAATATTCCCAAAACCGGCGGTAGTGTTGATTTGAAGTTCCAAAAACCAATTTATCAGAATGCCAACGGTACACAGCAAGTAGTGGACTGGAGGGCGATAGCCTCGGTTGTGTGGGCCTTTTAAGCAAGCTAGTTCCATGAAGTCCCCCTTAGCAAAGGGGGGCTTTAGGGGGTTGTGTTTTCCAGGAGTTTTTACAACCCCCTTGTTCCCCCTTTGACAAGGGGGATTTTCGACTGCTTAAATAAAATAATAATTCCTATCCATTCAAGCTAAATGGCTGTAAACAGTATCAAAGAAGAAGGCATTTTGTGGTGTGTGTTGTATGCAGTTATAGTCTTTAAAATTCACAAAATGAGGGTGAGGCAGTTGTAAAACTGCCTCACCTTTCCTGATTGTGAAGATTTTGTGAGGTGTAATAAATTGTTAACACACCCCCTAACCGTAAGGTAGGTCAGGCGTCATCGCCTGACATTATAATGACAGGCGGGGGCGTCTGTCATACCAATAGAAGGAAATCAAAAAGTCCCCTCCTGGGAGGGGATTAAGGGGTGGGTAATTAGTATGCTCGTATAAAAGAAGTCGTTGTGTTGTGCATTGCAAAACACAACCTGATTTAATTTTGGAGGAAATTAATGAATACCACTGTAATAAAATACCGTTATATAACTATTTTCATAATCTGGATGATTGCGACAGTATGCAAAAACAATGCTTATGCCTGCGACTTGTGTTCCCTCGGCGGATTTGGCGGGACAACGGGCGCCGTAAACCCGACATCTGCTGAATCGCCCAAAAAAAACAAGTATACGCTTGGGTATATCCTTGAATATCAGGACTGGGAGTCTGTATCCATTACAAAAGCGCATGAATTGCATGAAGAAGGAAGGGATGCCCACGCCAGGAAGAACGACATTTCGAATAGCGTCTTTTTTGGTTATGGAATTACCGACGCCATTTCCATCAGCCTTCAGATGCCTTATGTCGAGAGGCGTTCCAGGGAGGTGCATGAAGAAGAGTTTCTGGGTGAAAAACAAAATTCTACAGGTCTTGGAGACTCAATACTGCTTGGGAAGTATAAATTTTATGACAAACAGTTCGGATTGGCCGGGATATTTGGCTTAAAATTTCCCACAGGAAATACGGACGAGAGGAATATGGTGGGGGAAAAATCCGAACCGGAATTGCAGCCGGGCACCGGGTCTCTGGATTATATGTTAGGCATTTCTGCCAATAAAAAAATCAACAATTTAATTATATTGGACGGCTCTGTGCTGTACCACCTGAAAACAGAAGGCGATCAGGATTATGAATTTGGCGACATCGTTAGAGTAACAACAGGAGCAACCTTTAATGTCATTGATGGGGATAAAAAGCCCACACTTAATCTCTTATCGGAAGTTATTTCACAATTTGCCAATAAGGATGAACAAGACGGAGGAACGATTCGTGATTCCGGTGGCACGACCATCTTTTTTGCACCCGGCGTTTCCTCTTACCTGACAGAGCAGTTAAAAACAACGCTATCCGTTCCCGTGCCTGTGTATCAGGCATTAGGGGGAGAACATCAGGAACTTGATTTCAACGTTCTTTTCAGCGTGAGTTACAGTTTCTAAATAGCAGTACATGTATTCGACCATATAAACATAAATGGTTATTGAATATTGTAGTAGCAATTCATGAATTGCTACTACATCTGGCTAACGCCATCGCATTGGCGACTTTTAAGCGTTTCACATTTGTATTTTCCTGTGAAATTCTTGACCATTCATGCATGATGATATATAATCCTAACCTCGAATTAACCTCAGGCTTTAGCCTGAGGTAAGAGAACGAAGCCAATAGTGGCTTTAGCCCTGAACCAGGGAAAATCACGGCTAAAGCCGGTTTTTATACGCCCGCATATTTCCGCCATAAATGGCGGAGTTAAAGCAAGGTCAAACGGTTAGTTTTTCTAAAATACTAAATTTTTACCCAAACTTTTAATTATCGCTTAGAAGCCGATCATTTTTTTATAAATCATGCATCATACTTCACCTAAATGTCCAAGAATATTAATAGCAGGCACACACAGCGGCGTGGGTAAAACAACCATTACACTCGGTCTGATGTCTGTATTGAAAGAAAAGGGTTACAAAGTGCAGGGGTTTAAGGCAGGACCTGATTATATTGACCCCTCGCACCACATGGCAATTACCCAAAAACCCTCACGTAATCTCGATACGTGGCTCATGAGTCAGGATGTGTGCCTGGAATTGTTCGAGCATGCTCTGGTAGATTCTAATTTAGCCGTTATTGAGGGAGTAATGGGACTCTACGACGGCTGTCTGGACGGGAGTGAACTGGGAAGTACAGCGCACCTTGCCAAGGTATTGAATGTGCCTACGATATTGGTAATGGATTCCAAGGGAATGTCACGCAGCGCAGGCGCAGTTGTATTGGGGTATAAATATTTTGATAAAGATGTAAATATTAAGGGGATAATTCTTAACAGAGTTAAGAGCGAGCGGCACTATGCATCGCTAAAAGCATCTATAGAAGGAAATTGCGGCATTCCTGTTTTAGGGTATTTGCCTTTCAGTGATGATATAAAACTCCCTGAAAAAGATCGGTGATTTGCTGGCAACTACTGTGGATATGGACAAATTTATTGATATCGCATCGTCATCCGGCAGTATTCCCTCATACAAGAAGACGGTATTTAGCGGGACAAATGAAAGGTTTTATTTCAGGATTGCCGTTGCTGTGGACGAGGCATTTAATTTTTATTATCAGGACAATCTTGACCTGATGGAATTGTACGGCATAGAGCTTGTCTATTTCAGTCCATTGTATGATAAGTATCTGCCAGCGGATATTGATGGATTGTACCTTGGCGGGGGTTTTCCTGAACTGTATGCTAACCTGCTTGCTTCAAACACCACCATGAAGGAGTCCATACGTAAAGCGCATAAAAAAGGTGTGGTCATATACGGCGAATGCGGGGGGATGATGTACCTGCTTGAACAAATGGTAGACTTTAAAAAGAAGACGCATGAAATGTGCGGAATACTCAGTGGAACTACTATTATGGAAAACAAAAGACAGGGGTTGGGATACATTACAGTCCAAGCGTTGCACGATAACATCTTATGCAAAAAAGGGGAGACGTTCAAAGGCCATGAATTTCATTGGTCATCACTGCATGTTCCTGAAGGTACGTCGTATGCTTATGCAATATCTAAATGTGATGACAAGAAATCAAAAATGGACGGCGTCTTTACAGACCATGTATTAGGTTCCTACACTCATATCCATTTTGCAACAGACCCCAGGCTGTTAAAACATTTTTTGTATACTATTGCAAAAAGGGCTTAATACTTAACAAGGTTTTAGATCATCCATATGTATTTCAGCCCTTGCTAATGTTTAATCAATTCAACTTAAGCGTCCTTAGCAGGACTCACAGGAACGAAGACCTTTATTGGCTCACATATTTCTTTTGTCTGCACCAGATTAATGATACGAATTCGCGCTAGCGGGGCGATCTCGTGTCCTTTGGTAAGAAGCATCTTGCCAGAACTCGTTTTTATATCCTCAGCGAGAGTCATATTTTTTGTAAGTTCATGCGCCATGACAAATTTCACTTCATAACCTTTTTCTGTAGTGAGTACCTTTTTGAGGGCGGCAACAATTTTCTGCTCATACCATTTCGGCCTCTCCTGAATTACCATATATGCCTGGGCATTATTCATTCCTGACGTAACAAGCGAATCAAAATCAAGGGCGAGGTTGAGTATTCTTGCGCCCATCGGAATATCAGCTCCACTTCTGAAATTACACGGTATACCTGAACCATCAAAATGCTTCTCCTGATAGGCAATAATTTCAGCAACGTTTTCCAGACGGGGAATACTGGATATCAGACTACTGCCTATCTGTGGATGCGCATGAAAGGTTTGTAATTCCTGTACACTGAGATTAATGCCGCTATATAACTTCGTCAGAATATTCTCAGGTATTGTAATACATCCAAGCTGCGAGAGCATTGCAGCAATTTCAATCTGCCAGGGCTTCTCTACTTTAAGTTCAGCAGAGATTGTTTGAACGAGACGCTGCACGCGTGATGCACGGCCAAATGCCGTTGGATTAACCAGCGTAAGGACATCGGTAAGCACTTTTATGCAGCCATGCAAAGTCTTCTCCAGTAGTTCCTTTTCTGCCGTAACTAATTTATACTGTTCAATTCCGGCAGCAAGTGATTTGGAAATAATCTCAGGCGGACAGGGTTTTGTGAGAAAACGGAAGATATTCCCTTCATTGACGGCATCAATAGCGGTTTGCTGGTCGGCATTGCCCGTAAGCATCATACGTACGCTGTCGGGAGTTATTTCCCGCGCCTTTAGCAGGAACTGGATGCCGTCCATGCCTGGCATGCGCATGTCGGATACAATAACTGCAAAGGGACCGCGGGCATCAATTGCCTCCAATCCTAATTTTCCCCCAAGCGCCGTATCAATGGTAAATTGCTTATGCAACTGCCGTTGATAGGCGGACAATATGTTGGGGTCGTCATCTACAAAGAGGATTTTTTCAGTCATATTGATCTTCCTTCCTATGCCATTTTCTGGCACGATTCACGCCACACAGACAGTCGTTCTGACAAACCCAGCTCTGCAATATAGTCGTAATCAACGGGTGAGCCAGCCCCCACCTCACTTGGACATGTCTCATTTCCAAGTACATTTGCCACATGCACTGCCGTTACCAAAGAAAAGGTTTTAGCAGGACACTTTCCCGGGTTATGATGAAATGCAAGCGCCTCCACGATTGTGTCGGTTATACCCCACAACCCAATCAGGAATGCGCCCACTTCTGCATGTGTCCCCTTGAATATTTCCAGCTCTGCATCAAAATTTGATATGCCCTTTTCCTGTATCAAATTTATCTTTTTATTATACTGATCGGGCATGTTGGTTAAAAGCACCAGCTTGCCCAGGTCGTGAAGCATGCCTGCAATAAACGCATCTTCGATCATTTTCGCAGAATAGTTCTCTACCCTGGCAATTTGCCTGGCAAACGCTCCAACGAGCATGCTGTGTTTCCAGAGTGTGTCAGGAGAGAATCCCGGCAGCTTGGAATGCTCCAAACGCGAAAACATATTGTATGACAATACCAGCACTTTGATAGAATTCAAACCCAGGATAACTGCCGCCTCGGTTGCATTTGAGATGCGGCGCCGAAGTCCGTAAAAGGCAGAATTGACCAGTTGAAGGGTTTTTGTCGCCATCCCAATATCTTTTGATATAATCTGCCCGATCTTTTCCATGGAGGCATTCGGTGATTGCAACTCTTTTATTATCTCGCTGTACAGTTCCGACAAGCTGGGGAGTGATCCTGTTTGCAGCACCAGATTTTTGAGAGATTCGTTTTTCAGCAAATCCTGCAGGGCGCAGGAGCGGGTAATCGCCGTTTTCAGCAGCTCCGTGTCGCACGGTTTCGAAAGGAATTGATGCATTATGCCGGACGATGACAGGAAAGCCTCCTGATCCGTCTGCCCGGACAGTATAATCCGCACCACATTGGGATATTTCTTCATTACTTCCATCAAAAGCCTGACGCCGTCCATGCCCGGCATACGCATATCCGTCACGATTACATCAAAAGGCGATTTTGCCAGAATTTCCAATGCCTCCTGTCCGCTTGTGGCAAATTCCGTATCCCACTCGTGCCGCATGGAACGCAGCATCCGCTGAAGCCCCTGCAGCACCTTTGGTTCATCATCAACTAAGAGAATTTTTTTCATGAGTCATGTCCTTATAAACGTGATGTATTCATATTACATGAATATCATTAAGTCCCCCTTAATAAAGGGTGATTCAGGGGGTTGTTTTTTTCCCTGAGTTATTTTACAACCCCCTTGGTCCCCCTTTTCTAAGGGGGATTTATATGCTTCATTCACTCTAAAAATAGACTCTTCGCTCTACAAACTGAGTTCGTTTTTCATTATTGGCATTGTGGAGCATGATACTTATTCACCCTCCTTTGCCCCGCAAAGAGACTCGGGAATTTCGTCCTGCAATTGGATTCTGATTGACCTTACCTCCTCAATCGATTTCTCAAAAGCCGCATGTACCACCGGATCAAAGTGCTTACCCACTTCGTTTCTAAGGATCGTCAAAGATTTGCTTTCCGGATAGGCCGGTTTGTATGGGCGCACGGAGCACAGCGCATCAAAGACATCGGCCAATGCGACAATCCGGGATTCCACTGGAATTTCATCTCCTGACAGACCGCCTGGATAGCCGGTTCCATCCCATCTTTCATGATGTGTCATGGAAATTGAAGAGGCCATTTCCAGAAAGGGGTTGCCG
This sequence comes from Planctomycetota bacterium, assembly GCA_016188675.1. Lineage (GTDB taxonomy): Bacteria > Planctomycetota > Brocadiia > Brocadiales > Brocadiaceae > Wunengus. The sequence goes on along the minus strand of JACPHJ010000159.1, from coordinate 12,353 downwards.
CCTCTCCTGTTTCTGTTCATTTTTCCGCCCCCCATCGGTGTGCTCATGCCGCGCAATGCAAGATACGCCTCCGTACCTTTGTAATCCTGCTGAAGTATTTCGACGCCTATGGCGCAGTGCCGTCTCATGACTTTAAACTCTTCGGTTGTCAGTTTTCCGGGTTTCAGGAGGATATGATCAGGAATGCCTATTTTGCCGATGTCGTGAAGCTGGCTGGTCAGTAACAGAGACTCAACGAACTCCTTACCCATCCCAAGAGACTCGGCAATGACCCGGCAGTAGCATCCTACTCTCACAATATGATTTCCAGTTTCATAGTCCCGATACTCGGCTGTTTTGCCAAGACGCCAGAGGATATCCAGACGTGATTCTTCCAACTCCTGCGTCCGTTCCTTAACCCTTGCTCGAGCAGCGCATTTTGAGCCACGATCTCGTCCTGATATGCCTTTAAGCGAAGCATGCTATTGATACGGGCAATGACATCCTCCCTGTTTACTGGTTTGTTCAGCAAATCAGTGGCTCCCATATCAAGCGCCCGTTGTTTGAGATGATTTTCGCTCGAACCCGTCAGAATAAGCACGGGGATATCTTTGGTCCATTCCGTGCTTCGTATCTTCACTAAAAGTTCGAAACCATCCATACACGGCATCATAATGTCAGAGATGACGGCATCAACACCTGTCTTACATATCTGATCAAATGCCTCGTAGGAATTAGAGACAAAATACATATCCCATATTTCTCTCTGACTACGCATCAAACGCCGCAAACCATCCAAAAAGTTTGGTTCGTCATCAACAAACAGGATTCGTTTTTTAATGTACTGAGTCATAGAAAGTCTCTCAATTCAATGTTCCTGTTCAGAAATTTCAATCTTTCATGATGGGGTTGTCCAAAAAGTCTCAGAGGTCGACTGTTGTATACTATAATGTAGCGGCAATTCATGAATTGCCACTACAGGCCGTACGGATAAAACTTTTTGGACAACCCCATATGTTTTGAACCGGCCTATAGGCTTTAAATAAATATCAGCCATGAAAAGCCAAATGTTTCGGTTCAATCGTGGACGATTGAACCAGCGATTACCAACAATTAGCGATTAGAATAACACAGGAAAAAACACAACCCCCTGAATCCCCCTTAACAAAGGGGGAGTTAGGGGGTTGTTCCCCATTTGTTTAGGGTGATGAATTTGCCCTTTCACTATGATTGTCATCAATCGGTATACGGATAATAAAAGCTGTTCCCTTGCCGACTTCTGTCTCAAAGTTGATGGATCCTCCGTGTTTCTTCACTATAATGTCATGGGCAATTGCCAACCCCTGGCCCGTTCCCTTGCCAACACCTTTGGTAGTAAAGAACGGATCGAATATCTTTGGCCTCGCTTCCTCTGGTATTCCAGTTCCTGTATCCTGTATGCGAACCTCCGCCGACATTCCGTTGCGGTGTGTACTGACGGTAATGATACCTTTGCCTTTGTTCCCGTTATCAACCACATCGCCAATGGCATGGGCTGCATTGATGATAATATTCAGGATCACCTGATTAAATTCGTCCGGCAGACACGGTATCAGTGGTAACGACGCATCAAAGACTGTCACCATTTCAGATACGTACTTCCACTCATTCCTCGCCACGGTTAAGGTGCTTTCGATGGCTTTGTTGATATCGATAGGCGTTTTTTCGTCTGTTCCGGGATGTGAAAATTCTTTCATGGCGCGCACGATCTTTGCAACGCGCTCAATACCCTCCAGTGACTGCTGAATTGCCCTGGGTATTTCCTCCGTAAGATATTCCACGTCGGCTTCCTTCTCCGTAGTTTCCACCTCTTTGATAATATCCTCCGGCACACTGCCGGTCTTGCTTGCCGTATACATCTTTCTATACTTTCCGATAACTTTACACAAGTCTCTGAATGCGTCATTAAGGAAGCGTGTATTGTCTCCGACGTATTGTGTGGGCGTATTAATCTCATGTGCGATACCCGCCGCCAATTGGCCGATTGATTCTAGTTTTTGCGCCTGAATCAACTGACTCTCCATGATTTTTCGCTTGGTAATGTCGTTTCCAATAATCAATAAAGTCATTTGCTTTTTCCCGGTCACTTTGATGGGATTTACGGTAAGCCCTAAAAAACCAATTTTGCCCAAAGGGTTTATGAAACGGACGTCATCTATCCGTGTTGACTGAGGGGTGTTCCGGCAATTTAAAATTTGTTGTATAACTCCCCTGTCGTTCCACGGGATTCCACACTCACTAAATAACCGTCCAATTGCGATTGACGAGGGAATCCCGAAGATGCACTCAGACGTTTTATTCCATTCTATAACTCTGTCGTTATCATCGATGTGAATCAGTATGGACGGGATGGCAGCAATCAACTGCCTGTTCTGAGTGTGCGCCAGCCTAAGATTATCTTCAAGCTGTTTCCGGTGTATGAACATACCCATCTGGGTAGCAATCGTTGAGATCGTTCTAATTATTTTTTCATCAGCGTCATACTCTTCTAGAACAAAAAATTGCAATACGGCGATAACAGTATCATTACAAAGAATAGGAATAGCTATTCCTGTTTTAAAGCCGCATTCCCTGGCAAACTGCGCGCGCGGGAAATTAGTATCGATGGTAACATTCGGTATCCATACGGGTTTCTTTGATGACCATGCACGGCCGGGAAGACCTACCTCCGGTGGAAAAGTAAAGGTTGCGCTCACTTCTCTGAATGTATCAGTACCCTTGACGAAACTGCACCACGATGGACTGCATTCAAGGAGGGTGCCATCGGGACGAGGAACCCATGCTTCTCCAAATGCCCACCCGTTGGCGTCGCAGACCGCACGCAAGACAACGTCAAGCGCCGCGTTAAAATTATCCACATGAGCAATTGACATAGCGAGTGTTTGCAAGAGTGCAATTTCTTTCTCCGTTTGTTTGCGTTCCGTGATCTCGCGTATAGAACCGCGAACACCGAGAAATGCCCCTTCATTATCCGTAATGGGCTGATATGCAATTGATACCCATCTGATTATTTGGTCTTTGTGAATAATTCTGAAGTCAAAACCCGTTTGTGTATGCCGTAAGAACGCACGCTCTAATTCCATTTGCAGGGCGTGGGAATCTTCTGGATGAACTATGTTATAGAAGTGTGTCGCATCCTTCGTAAAGTCGGAAGGTGTATATCCCGATATTCGTTCGCATGATGGACTAATATAGAGAAAACTCTTTTGAGGAGACATCCAGAACTCCCAATCCCAGGTAAAGTCTGCCACTGTGCGAAACATAAATTCAGACTTGATTAACTCATCTTCACGGCGTTTACGTTCAGCAAATTCCTGCATAGCGCTGAGTTGCATATGCAGGTTTATAATCCTCTCTCCAGCACGGACTCTTGCAAGCAATTCATCGTGGTTGAACGGCTTACTGATGTAATCGCTTGCACCTGATTGAAACGCAGAGACGGCGTCTTCATTGGTTTTTTTACCCGTTAAAATGATCATATGAACAAGGTAAGGCAGGTTTTCATTCAGGATATTACGGCAAACCTCAGTGCCAGCCATACAGGGCATTTTCCAGTCAAGTATGGCAAGGCGTATGCCACACCTGCAAATTTCATGAAACGCCTGCAGGCCGTTTTCGACAACAACAACTTCGTACCCAGCCTTTTTAAGTATTGTTTGCAGAAGTTGTCTTATAAATTCATCATCGTCTGCAATGAGTATTTTCATAAGTAGTTATCCCTGTTTATAAAATGGAATATGCGTGTCCGTTTCAATACTTCGTGGGCTTTTTTACCTTTAACGATTTCTTGCATGTTATTATGTCCGCTTTTTCCGACAAAACACGCCTTTGGGTATGGCATCATGAGGATAATTTTCAATAAGAACTCTTGGAGGTGAGAATGTCATTGCGTATTTAAGTAAATCAGATATCTTCCTAATTTTAACGTATAGGGGGTTTTAATGTTTTTGGCAGGAGCCAACTCCCGTTGGCGACCGGACACATGCACACCGCTGTAAATTGCCGGTCGCAGTCGGGAGACGGCTCCTACCTATAGGATATTTAAAACTACGCACATTTTTTTATGAACGCGCCTATTTGTTTATCCTTGCTTGTAATGTGATTTGTCAACCAATCGCATAGCTGCCGCTGGGTTTGCAGCACCAGGGTTGAAGTAACACCCCGTGTTTCAAATTCATTTTTTAACAGAGAAAAGTCTTTTATAAATTTAGCATGCTCTGCTTGCTGTTCCGCATAACCATCGAAGTTATGTTTCTTCATCAAACCCTCTTCAGCGCTGAAATGCTTTACTACATAATCCGCTAAAAATGTCAGCACTTTACCTACCTCATCCTTTCCTTTGCCCTGTGACATTGCATTTAACAAATTATTTATCCTGCTAATTATTCCTTTGTGCTGGTTGTCTATTACATCCACACCTACTGCCAGATTTTCGTTCCACTGCATTGCCATGTTTCTGCCTCCTTAAAATTGTTTAAAGAGTCATGACCACCCGCATGCGGGTGGTCATGACTGGGGAATAGCAGATGCTATTCATAAATACTGTATCCAATACGGTATATGTCGGCAAATTCCCTAAATAATTTAGTGCAATTAAATAAAATCAAAGGGATTCTCTGCAAAAATATTCAGCTTAGGGATTTAGCAAAAATAAGTTGAACATTTAACCTCTTGAAAAGTATGTCATTCCCGCATGCTTTTGGCGGGAATCCAGCGGTTCTAAAGACATGGATGCCCGACAAAATCATTCGGGCGTGACAGGCATAGATTGATTATGTTTCAGCGGATTGCCTTTAAATGTCAGTTCTCCCGTACGTTCCTGCATGGTTCGTCTCCTTCCAGAGTTAATTTGATTGGATAGCCCAGACCGTATGCTAAACCAAAAAGGCGAGCATGCTATCGTTTTTGCGCCCGATTCTTTCATCTTCAGAAGTCCGCCTGCGCCGTCATCGCCCATACCGGTCATGATTACACCAACGGCATTAGAACCTGCATATTTTGCAACCGATTCGAATAATACTTCAACGGACGGCCTGTGGCGGCGCACAGGCAGTTCCTGATTCGTCGCTACATAATACCGGGCGCCGTTTCTTCGCAGCTCCATGTGATAATTTCCTGGCGCAATCAGCGCCAGTCCCGGAATAATACTGTCGCCGTCTTTTGCCTCTCTTACCTCGATAGCACAAAGGGAATTCAGCCGTTCAGCAAATGATTTTGTAAATAATTGAGGCATGTGCTGTACGATCAATATTCCGGGTGCATTTGGCGGCATTTGTATCAACACCTCCTTGAGCGCCTCAGTTCCCCCTGTGGATGCCCCTATTGCAACAATCTTATGTGTACTGTTGATTAGTGCATGGCTTGTCTGAGGTTGTCTGGATTCCGTACTTTTAAAATATTCCCTCTTTTTAACTCTAACGTTAGCAGACTCTTTTATCTTTTCAGCCAATTCGGTAACAATCTCTTCGAGCGTATGCGACACGTCCAATGATGGTTTTGTAACAAAATCCAATGCTCCAACTTCCAGCGCCTTTAACGTAGTATCGCAACCGGCTTGTGTCAGTGAACTGACCATAATAACGGGCAGAGGAAAATATGTCATTAATCTTTGCAGGAAAGAGATACCATCCATTCTGGGCATCTCAACGTCCAGGGTTATGACATCGGGTCTTAGATTTATGATTTTGTCCCTGGCAATAAATGGATCCGCTGCTGTTCCTACTACTTCTATTTCCCGATCCCTGCTTAAACCTGTTGATAATATTTTTCTGACTACTGCGGAATCATCCACAATTAATACCTTTATTTTTCTATTCATGATAGTACTCCTGCTAAAAAGCATTACTTTTGATAAATAGTAGGTTGTACATAGCGGAATTTATTATTCGTCCCCGCAAGACTTTCGGAATGCCCTATAAATAAATACCCATCAGGGGCAAGATGTTTGTAATATTTCGATACCAGTTCAGACTGTGTTTCTTTGTCAAAGTAAATCATTACATTTCTGCAAAATATTAAGTCAAAGTGTCCTCTAAAGGGAAAGTCTTCATTGGTAAGATTAAGCCTTCTAAATACAATCATATCCTTTAAGTGATCCTGGATTTTGTAATAATCGCTATAACTCCCTGATCCTTTTTTAAAATACGTATTCAACATTTGAGTTGATATGCCCTTGATTCGGTTTTTGAGGTATAGTCCCTGCATGGCCTTTTTTAAAACCCTTGTTGACAGGTCTGTTGCCAATATTTTTATATCCCATTCACGGGGCGCTCCAATATGCTCAGACAGAACTATGGAGAGGGTGTAAGGCTCCTCGCCGGTAGAGCAGCCGGCGCTCCATATCCGAATCTTTTTGTCTCTCTTTTTTCTTTTATTCTCTAATAAGGCAGGCAGTCCTTTTTTTGACAGGAAATCAAAATGCGCAGGTTCTCTAAAAAATTCCGTCAGGTTGGTAGAGATGCAATCGAGCATCATGACCATTTCCTCGCCTGTCGCATCTTCTTCTGTTACGTATTGGTAATATTCTTTAAATGAGGTCAATGACCTTTCTCTGAGACGCTTCATTAAACGGGATTTCAGCAATTCTCTTTTTGTCGGAGTAAGGTTTATACCACTTTCGTCGTATATCAAGCGTTGAAATAAACAAAATTCTTTGTCATTGATATCAATGTCCATTAGAAAGTTCTCCGATTTTATATATTTGTATACGTCCGGTTAAAATGTGATTACGCCTCGCCGAAGATATTTTTTAATGCCGTTACCATACGGTCGTCCTCGAATGGTTTTACTACGTAGTCTGTAGCGCCATGTCGAATGGCATCAGTTAAGGAATCACGCTGGTCAATGGCAGAAATCATGATTACCTTCGCCTGTTTATCAAAGGCTAATATTTCTTTAAGCCCTTGAATGCCGTCCGCCTCCGGCATTATGATGTCCATGGTTACGGCATCCGGCCTTAATTCCTTGTACTTTTCAAGCGCTTCTTTTCCGTTGCCAGCTTCTCCGGCAATCTGAAAACCGTTGCGGGTCAGAATCTGTTTGATTACCATCCTTATGACTTTGGCGTCGTCTACTACTAATATTTTTCTCATACATTTACTCCTATATTATCCAACAATTTTCCAAATGACGTCATCTCCGGGACTAAAAATAGATAACACTCCAGTTCGGTTTTGCAAATATCGAATTGAGTTTCTAACAGCAACAGTTTGTCATCCGTCATACCTTGTTCCAGAACAAGATTAGAAAACATGACTCCTGCATAGTCATTATGTACCTGGGGAGGTTGTGGCAGCAGCTTGGCGTCAAAATCAGAAACCAGCGCATTACTGATGTGACTTGCAAGAATGTTTCCCAGTTCCTGTACTACACTTTCAGTAAATTCGTTATATTCCTTTGTTGTTCCGGCTGGCTGCCGCAGAAAGAGATCCGTGAGGATAAATGAACCGGCCACGGGCATCATGAATAAAAGCTTGCAGCTTACATTTCCCTTAAAACTAACCATAACGCCCGTCATTTCCCTGAGATCATCATTCATCTTTGCGGTAGTTTCACTTAAATCCGCTATGTACGCTTTTGACAGGGATATCTTTGCGCCGGTTCTCAGTGTCTTGGATAGCGCCCTGGAAGCCCGATCGATGCTAAGTCGTGACATTATTTCAACTACTTTCATACTATCTTGTGTAATATTCATTTTTACCTCTTTCGTTAATAAACCACAATTGACTCGCCAAATATACGGCATGTTACATCGCCAGTGTGCGTGTCGAACAATATGTTGTATCCCTTCGTACCACCTGTTTTCGATGCCACAATTTTTATGCCTTCTTCTCTCAATATCCTCCGCACCTCCAGCTCATTTGATTCGCCTATATTAAGCATGCCATTTGTTTCGAACATCTTTGCGCCGCCAAATATCTTGGCGTAAAGAGTGCCTCTTAATGCCCCGGCGTTCGTTACCATGTGAGAAATAAAATATGAAAGCCCGGGATCGGCGTATTTCGTTATTTTTAAATCCTTGCCGTTTTTCTTTGGGAGCATTATGTGTAAAAGCCCCCCAATCTTGTTTACCGGATCGTGCAGTACAATTCCAATACACGAACCCAATAACGTCTTTAATGCGTTAGGCGACTGTGTAATCTTTAAATCGCCTACGCCAACTGTGATTGCATTTTGTGTATAATTCAAGTTCCTGATTACCTCCCTCCAATAATCAATTGAAAGCAATAAGTTAGTCCCCCTTAATAAAGGGGGATTCAGGGGGTTGTGTTTTTCTTCCAGGGCTATTTTACAACCCCCTTGCCCCTTTTTTAAGGGGGATTTTTATACCTCATCTGCCCTGAACTATTTACACGCATGGGAGATAAAGTTGTGCTAACAAATACAAATTAGGCTGTCTTTAGCAGCGACCTTTTCTTTTATTGTAGCGCGACATTTATGTCGCTTATGCGGGATAAATCCCGCGCTACATTCTTACTATGAAATTCCTAAACATGAACTTAAAAACCTTTGAAGTCATCCATAGGAATTACTTCATCACTTCCTAGCCTGTTCTGAGGCACCCTTTCTCCGTTGGCTTTGCTTTGTCCGTTGCTCTTTCTCTTTACGTCAAAAATTATAGTATCATTCCTCCCGGTATGTTTGGACGTGTTGTTTTTTGCCCGGACAGAGTTCTCCTTGTAAGTTTCATGACCGTTATTAGCATGAACATAAGTACGTCCCGTTTTATCTGAATCTGTATTTCTCATTCCAATTTCGTTGGCTAGTTCGTCTACCCTATCCTCTAAACTTTTAGCTTGCGCTGAAAGTTCTTCACTTGAGGATGCCAATTCCTCTGCCGTGGCGGCATTGTTTTGAGTGACCTGATCCATTTGAGTAGTTGCTTTGGATAATTGTAGCGTGCCGTCTGCCTGCTCCTGCGAACCTGCGGCAATCTCACCTGCCAGGTCTGTGACCTTCTTTGTATCTACGACTATATCATTTAATGCAATGCTCAGTTTATCGGTAACTTTTGTGGCGTTTTCAGTGCATTCTACTCTGGAATTAATGAGATCGGCAGTTTCTTTTGCGGCAACGGCACATCTCTGTGCAAGACTTCTTACTTCCTGTGCGACCACAGCAAAACCTTTTCCGTGTTCGCCCGCCCTTGCAGCCTCTACTGCAGCGTTTAACGCCAGGAGATTCGTCTGAAAAGCAATTTCGTCAATTGATTTGATAATCGAAAGAACCTTATCGTTGCCGGAATTCAATTCTTTCATGATATCATGCATTTCCTGCATCGCCTGACTTCCATTTTCTGCCGAGGTTCTTGCCTTTATGGCAAGCTGATTTGCCTCTTTTGCACTGTCGGCATTTCTTGATGTCATGGAAGACATCTGCTCTATCGCAGAAGATGTTTCCTCCAAAGACGATGCTTGCTGTGTCGAGCCTTCAGCCAGGTTCTGACTTGATGCAGAGATTTGTTCTGATGCGGACGACACCTGTTCAGCGCCTTCGTGAAGATTTTGAACAAATCTCTTGAGAAAACTTATGATGTTTCTTACAATGAAAAACACCACGCCGCCAACGACAAAGACAAATATTACACTGCCGTAGATATTAAAGTTTCTGTTAGAAACAATCGCCTTAGAGACTGTGGCCATCGGCGCCGTCACACTTATACCGCCTCGTATATCGCCGAGTTTATAATTTTCCATAGCTTTACCTGCGATATCTTTACCGTCTCCCGTTGGACTCGTTGTAGGATCACCGTGGCATTTCAGGCAGCCTTCATCTATCTTAAGTGGTATGATGCATCGGAATAATTTTGAGCCATCTTCCAATTTTACAACCTCTTTTATTTCTTTTAAATCAGGGTTCGACTCAAATCCCTGAAGCTGCTTTGCCTCCCAGTCATCTGGTCTGTTGTTTGAGTTTCTGTATTTGAGGCTCGTCTGTTTCATCTTAAATGGAGTACTCCCACTAAATAACTCAGATACCTCCCGGCCGATAATTGCCGGAATCACGCCTTTAAATTCGACATTGCCTGTTACAGAATCTGTGTTAATTACCTTTTGTTTCTCTGCTATTATCTTCCTGACGCACATGAGTTCATGCGCCGCCATAGTAGCTTGCGTCTCGACCTCCGTTAAAAACTGATCGTTCTGTCGCTTCATATTAAAGTAAGACAGTACACCCATCGCAATTACAATTGATACGATTATTGTTACTATAAAACGCGACATTAATTTCATTTTCTTAAACATTTTAATTTCCTCCCAATTCGGGCACGAATCCTCAAAATCGTGCTCAAAAATTAAAAAATTTACGAATTAAATACTATGCAACTTTTGCCACATTTCGACTCCGCTCAGTGTGAAGCATTCTGAGCGGAGTCGAGGAATCCATTTACGTTCAGGAATTTCATATCTTCTGTTTATGCTAATATTGCGATACGTTGCAAACTCCTAACACACCCCCCAGCAACTCTTTTTAGAGGGGAGAGATAAAGTCCCCTCTATCAAGAGGGGATTTAAGGGTGTGTTTGATACTAAAAACCTGTGAAATCTCCATTGAGTGGTATCAACTCTTCAGGTGTACCGGATACGGTTTTTTTCCCTTTCCTGGAACCATTTCCGTTGCTCTTTAACTTTTGGGCTCTGTTATACTCCGTAATCCTCACCGCCGGTTTTATTTTACTCGCGGTAACTTCTTTTTTTGGAGTAAAGACTTTTCCCCCAATACCGGATTTTGTTATCTCCGAATCGTCCAAATCCACATTGATATCTCCAACCTGTGTCGCCAGTTCGGCTACAATAGTCTTCAGACTTTCTGCCTGTGCCGTCAATTCCTCGCTTGATGCGGCTAATTCTTCAGCGTTTGCGGCGTTCTGCTGCGTAACGGTATCCATTGTCGAAATGGCCTTGGAAATCTGATTAATTCCTTCAGATTGTTCCTGTGATGCCGTTGCAATTTCACCGGACAGGTCTGTTACCTTCTTCGTTTCAGTAACGATTTCTTTAAGATTTGAAGCAGATTTCTCCGCAATTTTTGCGGCGTTTTCGGTGCTGATTACTCTGGAATTAATAAGGTCTGCGGTTTCCTTAGAAGCCACGGAACACCGCTGCGCCAGGCTGCGCACTTCTTCGGCGACAACGGCAAACCCTTTTCCATGTTCGCCGGCCCTGGCAGCCTCAACCGCCGCATTCAGCGCCAAAAGGTTAGTTTGAAACGCTATTTCATCAATAGACTTGATAATGGAAAGCACCTTATCGTTTCCGGCGTTGAGTTCCTTCATAGTTGTCTGCAATGTATCCAACTCCTCATTCCCTGCTTCGGCAGACATTTTCGTCTTGACTGCAAGCTGGTTTGCTTCTTTTGCGTTATCAGCGTTCCTCGTAGTCATAGAAGCCATTTCCTCGATAGAAGCAGAGGTTTCCTCAATGGAGGATGCCTGCTGCGATGCTCCGTCGGCAAGTGACTGACTGGAAGAAGAAATCTCTTTTGCCGCCGAAGTTAATTCTTTTGATCCATTCATCAAGTTAACAACCAGTCTTTTGAGCATTGATACAACGTTTCGCGCAATAAGGAAAACTACCACACCTATGACAATCACACAAATTGCGTTTCCGAAGATATTAAAATAATTATTTGATGCAATCGCTGCATTTATTGTTGCCAGGGGTGCGATTACACTTATTCCTCCGCGAATGTCTCCCACTTTGTAATTTTCCATTTGCCTGCCTGCTATGTCTTTGCCATCTTTTGTGGAACTATTTGCCGGGTCACCATGGCATTTCATACACGCCTCTTCGATCTTTAATGGCACCATCAGCCGAAACACTTTGCTGCCATCTTCTAATTTAGTTGTTTCTGAAAAGTCTTTTAAATCAGGGTTGGATTCGAATCTTTCCAACTGCTGAATCTCCCAGGCATCTGGCTTATTGTTAGGATTACGATATTTCAAGCTCGTTTGCTTCATCTTAAAGATTGTTGTCTGACTAAAATGCTCGGCAATTTCACGGCCTACAATTGCAGGGATTACACCTTTAAATTCGAAGTTGCCTTTAGAATCCGTGTTTATCGCCTTCTGTTTTTCTGCAATCACTTTCCTTGTTGAAATGAGTTGATCAGCCGCAGACCTGGCCTGTTTTCTTACTTCTTCCAGCATTTGCGTCTTTTGCCTTTTTGTGTTGATATACGTCAAAATACCCGTGCAAATTACGACTGCGACGATAGTTGTTGCAATAAATTTTGCCATCAAGTTCATTTTGCTAAACACTTTTATCCTCCCGTTTTAAAATGTTTGACTTACATTAGCTGGCTAAACTCTCTACGGCGCTGATATCCTCGGTTCC
>JACPHJ010000153.1 GCA_016188675.1 Planctomycetota bacterium | reverse complement strand
TTAAGGGAGGGGATATTCTTAGGCATACAATGCCCTTAATTCGTACGATTCGGATGTGGCTTCTTTTCCCTCCACTGTCAGAAATTCGTGAAGTTCTTTTATAGATAACGGTGCAGAATAAACTTCACTTTCCTCTTTACAAACATCGCTAAATGAATCAATGGCCTCTTTGAGCTTTTCAATCGCGTTTTCTTTTGTGTTTCCCTGCCCCACGATCCCATTCTCCAGGCATAAAGCAACCCAGTAATTTCCACTTTTCCGCAGTACTACTGTATAAAAATCCATTTTCCGTCTCCTGCTTAAATATTAAAGAATATCTAGGGACAGCCTCTTATTATATCATTTTAACCTTCCCCGCAGCCTTCATGGAGACATTACATGAAGTTTTACTAAAATTTCCTCTATCTGCATTTCCGACAAAAACATTTCAGTAGTGGCAAGGCACGCCTTGCCACTACAGCCTTTTCCGCCTCGTTTGGGTTAGGACAAAACAACTTCCGGTTTAATGAGCCGTGATTTGGCTGGTTTTAATCCCTTTACCCTGACATAGACAACTATCTGGCCAGATTCCCTCTGTTTATCGGCTAATTGCCGACTCCAGCTATTGTATTCATTGTCTCCTTCAACTTGTAAAACAATCTGGACATTTTGTGGAATTTTCGCGGCAAATTCAGGATGTTCAATAACATATCGATCAAACTCTGCAACCAATACGGCATGTCTTTTTTCTAGTACGTCTATCATCTATTTACCCTCCAGAAAAGGGCATTTTCCCCCAAGGGTATAACGTATTCGGTGACATTCAATTTGTTACTCTCTTTTCACCTCAAACACTTGGTTTTGTCATTCCCGCATGCTCCTGGTGGGAATCCAGTATCTTAAAAGGATGAATACCCGATAAAAACATTAGGATATGACATAGAAAGACATTTTTCAGGTGAAATAAAAACTAAAACACTTACTTTTTGAACCGTTTATTGATATTTGTTATAATAATATCCACCAGCTTTTTCCCTCTATATCTCAAAAATCCTAACAAAACGGTGTCTGTTTTGCAAAGCAAAAAGGCCCTTTGCCGATTCATTTTTGCCGGAATAAGCTGGCACAGCAGTAACTCACGATTGATTTCACAGCAGGCACATTTTACTTGTAATTATAAGCCCACCTGCCTATAATGAAAGCCAAATATTCCCAGTCGGTCTTCAACAATGAAATTGAAGACAGCTACCGTTTTAACGCTTATAATATAGTATTATTGATAATTCGGAGAGGAGAGACATCTCATGCCATATCAGGCATGGTTTCAATGTATATCAGGCTGCGACGAGAAGTACGAGCTGAACGAGGTTGTCTACCAGTGTAAAAAGTGCGGCGACCTGCTGGAGGTCAAACACGATATGGATAAGCTTCGCAGGCATTCTCCTGAACATTGGAAGAAGCTCTTTGACGAGCGGTACAGGCGTTCCAGGTGGCCTTACGGGAGTTCCGTCTGGGGCAAGAAGGAGTGGGTTTGCCCTGAAGTTGACAATGAGAACGTGGTTTCCTTATACGAAGGCGGCAGCAATCTTTTTTGGGCTGAACGACTCGGGAAGGAGATCGGACTCGAAGACTTATGGATCAAACAGTGCGGAAACGCCCACACGGGTTCTTTTAAAGACCTGGGCATGACGGTGCTGGTCTCTATGGTCAAGCAGATGATTGTTGAAGGCAAGAATATTCCTGCGGTTGCCTGCGCTTCTACCGGAGACACCTCCGCTGCATTAGCGTCGTATTGCGCAGCGGCAGGTATTTTGGCAATTGTGTTTCTGCCAAAGAACAAGGTGTCTCACGCACAACTCATCCAGCCCATCGCAAACGGCGCCCTCACCCTGTCACTCGATACGGATTTTGATGGATGCATGAAGCTTGTAAAGGAGATATGCAGTAAAAACAACATCTACCTGGCCAACTCCATGAATTCCCTCCGCATTGAAGGGCAAAAGACGGTAAGCATAGAAATAGTCCAGCAGTTTGAGTGGGAAGTGCCGGATGTCGTGATTGTGCCTGGAGGAAACCTGGGCAACACTTCCGCATTAGGAAAAGGATTTCTCCTGATGAAGGAGTTGGGCTTGATAAATAAACTGCCTCGTATCGTTTGTGCGCAGGCTGCAAAGGCAAATCCCCTTTACCTCAGTTATTTGAACGGCTTTAAAGAATTTAAACCTGTGAAGGCACAGAAAACCCTCGCTAACGCCATCCAGATAGGCGACCCTGTCAGTTATAAGAAGGCGATCAAGGTTTTGAAAGAGTTCAATGGTATTGTAGAGCAGGCAACGGAGGATGAACTTGCGAATGCTTCCGCACAGTCTGACAGGACGGGGCTATTCAGTTGCCCGCACACAGGGGTAGCTCTTGCAGTGCTGATAAAATTGCTGAACAAGAAAGAAATACACCCTCATGAAAAAGTCGTTGTCATCTCCACGGCTCATGGCTTAAAATTCCCTGAATTCAAGATAGACTACCATGAAAACAAGCTGGAAGAAGTAACCCCGCGCTTCGCCAATCTTCCCGTAGAAGTTCAGCCGCAGTACGATGCGGTAAGAACGGCCATTTACCGCAAACTCGAACAGACCGCTTCGTAAAAAACCCAGAGACACCGTCCACCTGTCAAGCAGCGCAGCACCAGCCTCAACCCAAATAATAAATAAAGGTGACGTGTGACAAGTGTCGGGTGACGTTTTTCCCCGTTACAGCACGTGTTGCTTGTCATTCGCCACTCGTCACCTGCCACTCGCCACTTATCATCGTTTCGCAGATTAAATTCCTTGACAAAAAGTAAGCTGTACTTATAATAATTTTTTGAAGGTACGGAATCATTCAGAAATAATAAATTTTATTATTTTTTGTAAAATCCTTCCCTAAAAAATTCCGTAGTCACACATTATAGCAATGATATTGTATATGGAGAAGTAAGTATGAACTATTTTAAAACAACCGTGTTATTAATCGCCTTAACGCTGCTCCTTATCTGGGTTGGTAGTATGGTCGGAGGCAGGCAGGGTGCAGTTTTTGCATTTGCCATTGCAATGGGTATGAATTTCTTCAGTTACTGGTTCAGCGATAAGATTGTCCTCAAGATGTACGGCGCAAGGGAGGTATCGGATCAGGAGTCGCCGGCCTATTATGGGATTGTCAGGGAATTAGTGGCGCGCGCCGGACTCCCCATGCCCAGGACATATATCATCCCAACTCAGGCCATGAACGCCTTTGCGACGGGCAGGAATCCCAGTCATGCCGCTGTTGCAGTCACCGAGGGCATGCTTAATTCCCTTTCAAGCGAAGAACTCAGAGGCGTTCTGGGGCATGAATTAGCCCACGTCCGGAATCGGGATATTTTAATTTCAACTATTGTGGCAACCATTGCAGGCGCTGTTATGATGCTGGCCAACATGGCACGATGGGCATCCATCTTTGGCGGGTACGGCGGCAGGGACGAAGAAGATCGAGGGGGCGGAGGTTTTGCAATTTTATTTCTGGCTATTTTAGCCCCTATTGCTGCTCTCTTAATCCAGATGGCTATCTCCCGCTCGCGGGAGTATGCCGCTGATAAGGGAGGAGCGCTATTGACAGGAAATCCCCTTGGGCTGGCCGGTGCGCTTGAAAAATTACAACAGGCCGCTATGATCAGGCCTATGGATGCAGGCCAGACGACTGCGCATCTGTTTATTGTAAATCCTTTAAGCGGCCGTTCGTTTGCCGCGATTTTTAGCACACATCCGCCAATCGAAGAACGGATTAAGAGACTCAGGGCGATGGCTTAGCAGAAAGGAAACGTTCGAAAATAGTCCGGTCACCACGGCGACTATTCTTTGCCATTAAGGCACAAAGACACCTGATTTTATAAAGATTGAATTAAATTTCATATATAAAGTAATTGGTGTCTTCGTGTCTTGGTGGTCGAATTATTACCGAAGTACAGTGTGTTTTAAAAGTGGTAATTTACTTGGAGGAACTTGAATGGTGCACTATACTTGCGATATGTGCGGAAAACCATTACTGCCAGACGAAGACATTCGGTATGTGGTGAAGATTGAGGTCTATACCGCATGTGACGCTATGGAGATGGATGACGATATGGATGAAGAAATCGAGGAGATGGAAGAGGACGAAAGTGAAGACGATGCGGCTGATCCTGCCGAGATGTTGGAAAACGGAGAATACAAGACCTTCCGTTTTGATTTGTGCACCAAGTGCCATGAGAAATATTTACAAGATCCTTTATTCTTAAAATCGTGGAATCGAACGCGATTTTCAGAAAATTAATTTTTCTATTCGTTCGAATAACAATTATCCACAGTTGCTTGCGTTTTGCAAGAGAAGCGAAGCATACTGCTACGTTAAGAACAATCTATGGGAATGACAATAACAGAGAAGATCATTGCTGCACATGCCGGGCTCAAAGAGGTACATCCGGGTCAATTCGTTTACGCAAATGTGGATATCTGCCTGGGTAATGACATTACCGCCCCTATTGCCATCGAAGAATTCGAAAAGGCAGGGGTCGGAAATGTTTTTGATCCGGAGAAGATAGTCCTGGTCCCCGACCATTTTACCCCCAATAAAGACATTAAATCCGCCCAACAGTCGAAATCCCTGAGAAGCTTTGCTGAAAAACACCGTTTAAAGCATTACTTCGAAATAGGCCGGATGGGGATTGAGCATGCCCTGCTTCCCGAAAAAGGAATTGTGGCGCCCGGCGATCTTGTAATCGGCGCAGATTCTCATACCTGTACCTACGGTGCGCTTGGGGCGTTTTCAACGGGCGTCGGAAGCACCGACCTTGCCGCATGTTTTGCCACGGGCAAGGTATGGCTTAAAGTCCCTGAATCTATTAAATTTGTTTTTCACGGCAAGGTTAAAAATTGGACGTCCGGAAAGGATTTGATCCTTTACACAATTGGAAAGATAGGCGTGGATGGCGCCCTTTACAAGGCAATGGAATTCACGGGAAGCGCCATCAGCCAGTTGCCGATGGATGACCGTTTTGCCATTTGCAATATGGCGATAGAGGCCGGCGCCAAGAGCGGAATCATCGCCCCCGATAAAAATACCGAAGAATACATAAAAGGCAGGGTAGGGAAAAAATATGTAACGTATCAGAGTGATCCCGAATGTAATTATGCAAAAACGTACGAATTTAACGCAGACGAGATTTCGCCCCAGATAGCCCTCCCCAGTCTGCCGGAAAACACAAAACCGGTGGAAGAGGTTTCCGGCATTAAGATTGACCAGGTGGTCATCGGGTCTTGCACCAATGGGAGAATTTCAGACCTCCGGGTAGCAGCGCAATTCCTAAAAGGGAAAAAGGCACACCCTTCCATTCGGCTCATTATTATACCGGCAACCCAGGATATCTATAAACAGGCGTTACAGGAAGGATTGATTGAAGTATTTATAGACGCCGAAGCGGTAGTTTCCACTCCGACATGCGGGCCTTGCCTGGGCGGACACATGGGAATCCTGGCTGAAGGAGAACGGGCGTTGTCCACGACGAACCGGAATTTTGTCGGCCGTATGGGACACCCAAAAAGCGAAATATATCTTTGCAGTCCTGCCGTTGCAGCGGCATCTGCCATTACGGGAGAGATTACGCCACCTGATGAAATGGGAAAGAATTAAATTGTTGAGTTTTAGAATGTTCATATTTATGCTTAAGCGATGGAGTGTATGAATAAAACAATGTCTCAAAAAAAATATATAGGTTTGGATATCGGCTCGGTTAGCGTAAAGGCGGTACTAATTAACGAACGTAAGGAAATCCTGGAAAACCACTACGTCCGCACACATGGCCAAACGGTAGAAACGTTTCTCCTGGTACTGAAAGATATATTTAACAGAACCCATATTGATGATATTGACGGCATAGCCA
>JACPHJ010000150.1 GCA_016188675.1 Planctomycetota bacterium | reverse complement strand
GCCATTAAAACAACGTCATGAAGCGAAACTTCACTAATGGCCATAGTGCCGCTTAAAGAATGTAATACCCCAACCTTGATTGGTTCCTTTTCTTCTGCATTGAGTACTTGAGACCCAAGAAACACTCCCATACCAAGAATAACCGCGACAGTAAGAGCCATTCTTTGAGTACTTCGTAAAAAATTTACCCATCCCAAAGATGGTATCTTTCTACTTTTTGCTTTGCTAAACATCTTATTCCTCCTCCTTATTACAAAAGGTACCATAGAACTGACAAGACTCTCCCTCTTTTACAGGAATGTGTCCATTGAGTAGATCTTCAAAGACACCTCTCGCATTTCCTAAAATGTCATCCACATTTGGAGTCCTGGAATAATTTCTGTGTCTGTAGGGGCTCTTAAAGGACTATCTACCACCTGGAGATTAGGTGCTAACCACACATTATTGGTAAGCTTGTGTCTCCAGAATATATCCACCGTATTCTCTCTATCGTCAGTACCAAATGCTTTCTCATACGATTGCCCCCACCTTGCAGACCCATAACCAACACCGATAAATTCCTTTGCAGAATAGGTATCGCCGTCTGAAATCCAGCCAATCGTAGCATTCCAGTGAGATCTCACTCCATTCATACTAGATTTAAATATATCGTTGTCTTCCGAAACACTGTACCTGGCATTGATAATAAAATGGCTGCTTAACCATTGGTCAAAAAGGAAACCTACACCACTGTTAATTCCAGATGTGTCCAGTGTAGCTCCTGTTGCAGTATCTGTAGGACTCGAATCCCCGCTCTTGGTCAAACCATAGAAAATTTTATATGCGCCTTGCAGACCGAATATTTTTGGTCTAAAGGCAATTTCAGATGTCCATGAGGTTAAATCCTGGGCAGCATTAAAGCCGGCAACATTGGCAGGAGAACCTCTGACAGCATTTCTTGTGGTAAACATGGACGAGGTTTGTGTTGTCTGGATGCTTGTGCGAAGTGTCCATAAATCAGCCGGATCATACCTAATTGTTAAAGCCGGTACGCTTGGGGCATCGGCTTTTAATTCAGATACCAACCCTAACCACGCACCGACACTTAAACTAGGAAATGACCATCCTTCGCAGATCGTCACATCGCTGTTATCAAAACCAACGTCACCCGATGTGCCCGTAGGATCTTCGTGGTTAAGCCAGTCCATAATCCCTGCGGCAATTTGCAACTCCTTAACGGGTTTCCATATCGTATGGGCCTTGTAAAGGTTTACATTACCTCTGCCAAGGTCGTTGAAAGCGCTGCGATCGATCGTAATTTCATTTGACGGCAACCCTGAGCCAATGTTATTCCCGCCTGCTGCGTTTAATTCTGTGATAAAATCGAGTTGATCAGGGATAACCTTTGCGCGAGCATCAAACCAGAGACGACCTACAACCCCCAATTGGTCTCTGTTTGTCCCTGTGATATACTGAACCATTCCATCCACACGTCCACCAAATTTAATCCTGCCTTCACAAACATCAGTTACATATGCAGGCCTGTATTTCTCCAAAGCAACCTTTACATCTTCTGTAGTTTTACAAATTTCATCAACTCGCTGTTGTATATACGGCTTGTATTTCCCGACCTCGCCTTTCAAATCATCTGTAGTTGTACTTACCTCAGTAATCCTTGTTTCTAAGCTATCTAACCTTTGTTCCAATTCTTCAACATCGGCCGCCCTTCCGCTTTTCATCGTGCATATTAGTAAACAACTCCCCATTACAACCGTCATAAATAATTGTTTTTTGTACATACTTTAATGGTTCTTAATTATGAAATTATTCCTAGTTTTTACTTAATCTCTTAACGGGAAGCAGTGCACAAAAACCAGACCTGATTAACAATCACAATTTTAAAGTAAGTTCATTATTAATAAATAGTTTATACATACTATATCGTAACAATAATTAATACTATGTGCATAACATATCATGCTCCAATTACTTAGAGATCATTTAATCTGCCTTAAAACACGTATATTTCAATTTTATGTAATATCTTCTCACTATTAGCCAGAGTTTTTAAAAATATAGTTGTCATAACTTACTGTTATTATTAAACTTATTTTATCGATTTTTTAAAAATTCATCGCATCTACCTAATAAAGAGAAAACGCGGGGGGTTTTATGATTAAGGTAAAGGTCAAACCGGAAGATTTTATTGTTGAAGAG
>JACPHJ010000145.1 GCA_016188675.1 Planctomycetota bacterium | reverse complement strand
ATAGTAACATCGAGGGAGTTAAAGGAAGCCATAAAAGAGCTGTTGGGGCGTAAAAAAGGCGGGCAAGAACTAGATAAGGGACCGAGAATACCTATCATGAGCAAGTTTGTTGAGGCAGAACTTGAAAGGCTTGGGAGCAAAAAGCCCGATGGGAACAGTTTTAGACCCGATACTGAAAAGCTAGATGAGCTATTTCGCTGGTCATTAGAAATAGCCTGGGCAAAAACTGCCGCCTAACGACCGCTTCTACAGGTAATGCTTTGGCTCTTGTGATAAGAGGTTGGAAGGCGAAGCAAAGGTAATCCTATTTGTCGATTCTCTCCAATGCAAGCAGAAATCCGTATATGATGGCCTGCGGTCTCGGAGGACAACCGGGAATATAAGCATCCACGGGAACGACATTGTCGATTCCATTTTTTGTGGCGTAGCAATTACTGAAGATACCTCCGCTGCTTGCACACGTACCCAATGCGATAACCATTCTTGGTTCCGGAGTAGCATGATACGTCTTTATGAGAGCAGTTTCCAGATTCCTTGTTGGAGGTCCCGTAACGAGCAGACAGTCCGCATGGCGCGGCGAAGCTACAACGTCAATACCAAATCTCTGTAAATCGTGGACAGGGCTGTTGTATAAAGCAACGAATTCCCACTCACAACCATTACATGAGCCGGCATCCACTTCGCGAACGTGGAGTGAACGTTTGAATACAGAAAATATCTTTTCTTTTAGTTTTTCCCCGAGTTTCTCAACTGATGCCGCTGTGTCTAGCCCAGCCTTAACCAAAAGGCCTTCCTTATTTCTTGCCGCAAGCTCAAAATCATTCGTAATCCTGATCGCTTTGTAAGGACATGCCTCCTCACACATGCCACAGAATACGCATTTTGCATGATCCAACTGCAGGTATCGCTTCCCTTTGTCCTCAATCCATGTGTAAGCATTTGTTGGGCAGACCTCGACGCACACGTTGCACTGTTTGCATCGCTCGTTATCAATCTCAATCCTGCCCCGAAAACGAAAAGGAGCGGGTTCTTTTTCTTTAAATAATTAAGAACTTGTGCTTTATGCTCGTCCAGCAAATTGGAGATCGCCTTAATTTCAAGGATTATTTTATCATAACATATTCAATTTCCAGACATTCCTGATATACATTTTCCAAAAAATCACATCCCATCGCCTTATAAACATTGAAACAGGCTCCCATTATGGCATAACTTTCATCAGGATATAAGATTCCAGACATAGTTCAACTTACCCAAAAATTTTCTTTTTCGCGTAATTTCGCGTATTTCGTGGGCTAAATTTTTTACAGGTCAGTACACGAATAACATAATTCGAAACTTTTATTAATCAGAGGAAAATCCGGAACAATGTTACCGGGGGTCGTATACGGAATAGACGGCCAGTTACAGAAAGAAGGGGAACGCACCTTATATCGGTATAACATATTGTTCGGAGCGGTCATAATCCAGTAAATATCCTCACCCCGAGGCGATTCAACATAGCTCAATGCCTGCTTATAGGGAGGAAGTTCCTTCATAGAAGTTTTGATGGGACCCTCAGGCATTTTATCAAAGCACTGTTCAATGATAGAAATGGACTGATAAACCTCATCAATCCTTACTTTGACTCTTGCGCACACATCGCCTTCATCATAATAGACAGGGATATTGAAATCAACTTCATCATAAGCAGCATAGGGGTGGTTAACCCTCGTATCCCGGCAAATCCCTGATGCCCTTGCAGGCACACCAACGACACCAAGCCCTTTCGTATGCTCTAAAGAAAGTATGCCGGTAGTCTCAATTCGGTCTAAGAAAGAGGACGATGTAAACATAATTTCCGTAAGTTCTTTAAAGTCCGTTTTCACACGATTCAGCAGGTCTAAGATATATTTTTTCAAGTCGTCGTTAATATCGAAACGCACCCCTCCAATGGTGAGCATGCCTCTCAGATAACGATTACCGCAAATCGTTTCATTGAGTTGTTGGATATACTCGCGAATTCTGAAACCATGCGAACCGCACATCAAAAAGGAAGCGCCGACACAAACATTACCAACATCGCCTATATGATTGTAG
Organism: Planctomycetota bacterium; assembly: GCA_016188675.1. Classification (GTDB taxonomy): domain Bacteria; phylum Planctomycetota; class Brocadiia; order Brocadiales; family Brocadiaceae; genus Wunengus. Next base: position 968 of record JACPHJ010000145.1, on the reverse strand, counting down.
AGTCTTTCTAATTCCAGAATAATAGTTCTTATAAATTTTGCGCGCGGTGGTATTTCAATGCCCGCCACCCTCTCAATAGCCTGGCAATAGCCGGTCGCATGCGAGGCAGCGCAAACGCCGCAGATACGCTCAGCAAGAAACAACGCCTTGGTGTATGGCATAGTTTCAAATAATTTTTCTGTTCCCTTGTGGGTAAAAAATAATTTTGCGTCCAAATAGAGAATGGTGTCTCCTACGGCGCTGAATCTGAAGTGGCCCGGTTCTATGATACCTGCATGTATTGGACCTACCGGTATTTCAAAAACACCTTCGCCATTTACCCGCGTAAACGGCAGTTTCGATTCGAGATGGGGCAGCCTCGTATTCGTATGAAAATCTTTCCTGAGGGGATAGGTATTTTCAGGCATATTGCCGTGTAATACAAGCGTATATGGATCCGGATGTCCTACCGGCTCGAGTCCAAACATATCCTTTATTTCACGTTCATACCAGTGAGCTGCCGGAATATATGGGGTGATGGATGGGAAGTTGGGGGATTGTTCACTTATAAGAACATAGACGATAAAGAATAAATCTTTATCCGGTAAAGAAAAGACATAATAAATGGTGAAATTTTTATTGAGACTTCTTTCATCATTACAGATTATAGATGAAAGGGGCGCCTGGAATGTTTTATGAACATACGTGCAGACATCCACAAGGCTTTCTTCCTTTGTGGAAATATAAAGCTCATTTTCCAAAAAGCTTTTTGCAACGATGACATTTCCCTTGAAATGGTTCGTCAGATTGTCAACATATTTCTGTCTATAGCTGCTCATGAAGCGTTCCTTACAATATCGTAGATATCCTTCAGTATTTCACGCAACAGAGGCGGTACGTAAAAACTGATTATTAAAACAAAGAACAAAAGAAAAAGCATCGCTGCAGTGGTAAACTTACTTATTTCACCCTTTGGAACGTTACTGGTT
>JACPHJ010000149.1 GCA_016188675.1 Planctomycetota bacterium | reverse complement strand
TACTTACCCCTGAGCATGTAAAATTAGTAAGTAAATACAGCGATATATTACAAGTCGGAACCCGCAATATGCAAAATTTCCTGCTCTTGCGCGCCGTGGGCGAAGCAGGAAAACCGGTGATTTTAAAACGGGGCATGTCCGCAACCATTGAAGAGTTTCTCCTGGCGGCAGAATACATCCTGGCGCAAAACAATCCCAATGTTATTCTGTGCGAAAGGGGTATTCGGACATTTGAGACTCATACTCGTTTTACGTTGTCATTGAGCATCGTACCACAGCTCAAGGAGATGACACATCTGCCTGTTATTGTAGACCCCAGTCATGGGACTGGAAAGAGAAGCCTTGTTAATCCGATGTCTAAAGGCTCTATAGCAGTTGGCGCCGACGGCCTTTTAATTGAAACCCACCCGGATCCTGAAAAATCATTCGTGGATGGACCACAAACAATTAATCTTGAGGCCTTTGAAGCGCTTATGGAGGAACTCAAGCCCATAGCCGAAGCGGTTGGGAAGAAAATATAATCCGTGCGAAGAAAAGACAAAGAAATAACCGATAAGAATGAGATTAACGATATTCTTTCCAATTGCATGGTCGGAAGGTTGGGGACGTGCGCCAATGGGATACCGTACATCACACCCATGAATTTTACCTATGATAAAGAAACCTCCAAAATCTTCTTACACTGTGCAAATGAAGGCAGAAAGATCGAAAATATCCGGGGCAATCAAAATGTCTGTTTCGAAGTAGAAGAAGTCACAAATGTGCTAGTCAAGCAACCCACCTGTGCTTCTTCCGTTGCATACAGGTCTGTGATTCTGTTTGGCAGTATAAAAATACTTACTGATCCGCAAGCGAAAAACGAAGCCCTCCTGAAACTTGCCAACAAGTATGCGCCCCAAAACCCCAAAGCTACTTTTACCGACGCAATGCTGAATAAGACGAATGTCCTCGAGATAGAAATCAAGGAAATGACCGCAAAAAGAAGTCCTGTTAAACCTGCAATTACCGACCCATCAAAAAAATAGAGTAATAAACGCAAACCATAAAGAACACAGAGAGAATAAAAAGTTTAAGAAAGGAAATAAATTTTATGGAAATTACGGCATCGAAGCGATTGCAGTCTATTGGTGCTTATGCCTTTGCAGAAGTTGATAAAGAAGTAGAAAAATTAAAATCCATGGGCATCACCCCGATTGATTTTGGCGTGGGTGATCCCACAGTACCGACGCCGGAAATTGTTCGTAAGGCAACGCAAAAGGGAATAACGTTGCGGAAATCTTCGGGTTATCCCAGTTATATTGGTGCAATAGAATTCCGGCAGGCCATTGGACAGTGGATACAGAGAAGATTTGGCGTACAGCTTGACACTGCGACAGAGATTTCATCCACAATCGGTTCAAAGGAAGCCGTATTCAACTTTCCGGAGGGAATTGTCAACCCGGGTGATTATGTGATTATCCCTTCGCCTGGATATCCGCCATATACGCGGGGGACGTTGTTTGCCGAAGGCGTTCCTTACTACGTGCCAATTCTTGCGGAAAATAAATTTCTAATAGACCTGAAATCCATCCCTGAAGAGGTCTGCAGAAAGGCAAAGATTATGTGGATTAATTACCCCAACAGCCCATCAGGAGCCACAGCGCCTTTGTCATACTTAAAAGAAATTGTTGAATTTGGGAAAAAATATAATATCATCATCGCCTCCGATGAGGCATATAGTGAGATATACTTTAATGAACCGCCTCACAGTATCCTGGAGGTGACAAAAGAAGGCGTCATTGTCTTTAATTCCTTCTCTAAAAGAAGCGCCATGACGTGCTATCGGGTGGGCTGGGTGGCGGGCGATAAGCAGATTGTAGACATATTTAAAAAGGTAAAGACAAACGTTGATTCGGGAACGGCGACCTTTATACAGGACGGAGCCATTGCCGCCCTTAGCGATGAAACCCACGTGGAGAAAATGAGGGCTGAGTACAAGATAAAAAGGGATTTATTGGTGGATGCGTTCCAGAAAATTAAGCTGCCAGACTGTACACCTGACGCCACGATTTATCTATGGCAGAAAGTACCTGAAGGAATGACTTCTGTCGGTTTTGCACAAAAACTCCTTTCCCCTGATATCGCCATTGTAGCAACGCCGGGAGCATGGATCAGCGACAAGACTGAGAACGGTTTAAATCCCGGAGAAGGGTACGTACGATTTGCCCTGGTTCCCAGTGTTAAAAATACCAGGGAGGCAGCCAAAAGAATCAAAAAGATACTGCGAAAGATTTTATGAAAAAACGGTTATTTAGCGGAATTCAACCCAGCGGGGACGTGCACATCGGCAATTACCTGGGAGCCATAAGGAACTGGGTGCGGATGATTGACCAGTACGACTGCATCTTCTGTATCGTGGATTACCATGCAATCACCATTGAATACAAGCCGGAAGACATGCAAAAGCGCATCCTCAATGCGGCAGCCGTCAACATAGCCGCCGGTCTTGACCCAAACCGCTGCATCATCTTTGTCCAATCACACGTGCCTGAACACACTGAACTCGCATGGATATTAAATACGGTCACGCCAATGGGGCATTTAGAGCGTATGACCCAGTTTAAAGACAAGTCGAAACAGCACAGGGAAAACATCAATGCAGGCTTATTCACCTATCCTGTCCTGCAGGCTGCCGACATCCTGCTTTACAAAGGAGAAGCCGTGCCCGTGGGTGAAGACCAGGTGCAGCATATTGAACTATGCAGGGAAATTGCCAGAAAATTTAACATGCGCTATGGTGAGACGTTCCCTGATCCCATGGAGATACTCTCCGAAGCCCCAAGGATTATGGGACTCGATGGCAAAACCAAGATGAGCAAGAGTCTGGGAAATTATATATCACTGGTAGAATCTCCTGAATCGATATGGAAGAAACTCTCGACATCAGTAACCGACGAGAACAGAAAAAGACGCACCGACCGCGGCAATCCCGATATCTGCAACCTCTTCACCCTGCATAAGTATTTTTCTAAAAAAGAACAGATTGACCGCATAAATGTGGTATGCCGTTCTGCCGAGATTGGCTGTATTGAATGCAAAAAGATTCTGTCGGAAAATATCGTTGAGGCGCTAACCCCCATTCGTTACAGATACGAGCAATTGATTAAGAACCCGGATGCTTTGTCAGATATCTTGCATACAGGCGCGAAGAAGTGTAAAAATATGGCAGAAAATACCATGTCCGAAGTAAAAAAGAAGATGGGACTGGTATGACAATATCGTGCATCGTATCTTGTACATTAAAAACTTTCAGACATAAAATTGTCATTTCGACCCCTTCGTATTTGTCATTCTGAACGAAGTGAAGAATCTTTTTTTACTCAGGGTAAACTCCGGGAGAAATCTTAAGAGCTCTCAATATGTTCGGAACAAAGATTCCTCGCTCCGCTCGGAATGACAACCACAGGGGAGATTTCATCCCTCTTTGTGACAGAAGATTATGTATGTTTCATTTGTATAGATAAATTATGCTGGTTCAATCTACAAGATTAAATCAGCCGGGAGAAGTCACAACCAAGAAACCACCCCTAATTCCCCTCCTTCGTAAGGAGGGGATAAAGGGGAGGTAAAATATTTTAAATAAAAACCAGATTGAAAACCTTACTAAAAAGCAAGGTTTTATAAATTTGTATACAAGGCCGAAGAGAAAAGCCACAATATGGATTACTTTATAAAAAAAATCATATCGTTATTAAAAGAAAAAACAAGCATTCAGGAAGATGAGTTAGAAAAACTTATTGAAATACCACCCGATTTAAAGATGGGTGATTACGCATTTCCCTGCTACAGCCTCTCAAAAACCCTTAAAAAAGCCCCAAACATTATTGCGACAGAACTAGCTAAAACCTTACCTATTATCAGCCCAATAGTAGAGATAAAATCCATCGGTCCCTATGTGAACTTCTTTGTAAACAAAGCAACATTTTCTGAGATGGTATTGAAAAAGGTTTGTGAAGAGCGGGATTGTTATGGTAGTGGAAATATAGGCAGCGGCAGAACGGTCGTTGTTGATTATTCATCCCCGAACATTGCCAAACACCTTGCCGTTCACCACCTCCGTTCTGCACTGATTGGAAGCGCAATTTACAATATCTATAAAGCCCTTGGATACAGGTGTGTTGGTATAAATCACCTTGGCGATTGGGGGACTCAATTCGGGCAATTGATTGTTGCATATAAAAAATGGGGAAATGAAAACACCCATAAATCATACACCGTTACAGACCTGAATAATCTCTACGTAAAATTCCATCAGGAGGCTGAGAAGGATAGCGCACTGGAAGACGAGGCAAGGGAATGGTTCAAGAAACTCGAAGCGGGAGATTCTGAGGCAAAGGCGCTGTGGCAGCATTTCAAGGACGTCAGCCTAAAAGAGTTCCAGAAGATTTACGATATGCTTGGGATACGCTTCGATGCCTTTATCGGCGAGAGCTTTTACAATACAATGGTTGAGGACACGGTAACGAGAATTAAGGAGAAGGGATTAACAAAGATTAGTGAGCAGGCGTTGATTGTCGACTTAGAGCCTTACAACATGCCTCCATGCCTTTTACGCAAAAAAGACGATGCCACCCTTTACGCCACCCGTGATATTGCCGCCGCAGAATACAGGAAGAAGACGTATGACTTTGCAAAAATGATTTACGTAGTCGGTTCAGAGCAAAAGCTCCATTTTAAGCAAGTTTTTAAGGTTTTGGAGTTGATGGGATACGACTGGGCAAACCATTGCGTACACGTGGATTTTGGTCTTATGAAATTTAAAGACGGCAAGATGTCCACCCGAAAAGGGAAAGTCGTTCTCCTGGAAGACCTGTTGATTGAGGCCGTTGAACGCATTAGAAAAATTATAGAAGAAAAAAATCCTTCGTTAGAGAATAAAGAAACAGTGGCTAACGATGTAGGTATTGGAGCAGTCATATTCGCCGATTTGAGCGCCAAACGTAACAAGGATGTGGTCTTTGACTGGGATGAGGCGCTCAATTTTGAGGGCGAAACAGGCCCCTATGTTCAGTATACCCATGCGCGCCTCTGCAGTATCCTGAGAAAATACGGAGGGCCTGTAACGACGAACATACATTTTGAATTATTAAAGGAAGATGAGACCGTTATCCTGATCAAGAATTTATGGCGATTCCCCTCTGTCATACTGAAGGCGGCAGAGCTTTACGAACCCTCTTTGATCAGCAATTATCTTATTGATGTGTGTGGCAATTTAAACAGATTTTATAATGCCCATCGTGTCTTGTCAGATGACGAGGAACTAACCAAAGCCAGGATACTATTAGTGGATGCGACTCGTCAGGTCATAAAGAATGGCCTTCGTATCCTTGGTATGCATGCACCTGGACAGATGTAATTTTTGTTAATGATAAAGATTTGGCCCCTACTTCTCCCTTTTTCCTTTTTTGCTTGACATCTTTCTCTCCTATTATAACAATAGCAATTAATTATAAGGTATTTTTACCTGATAATAGTACTTTTCTCAAGTTATCAGGGCAATTGGGGTGATAATCAATGGTTCGCCAGAGGAGGCAATATGAACAAAACGAAAGACGACGACATATACCTCGGCCCTCTGCTGACAGATCCATCGCGTATTCGAAGAGTGGCGGTTCGCCGTCGAAAGCCCTTTGACGAGAAGTCCGTCATCGCCGAAGCCATACCGGACCACGAGGCTAAGGGATGGCTAGTCGACAAAAAGCTGAAACGTGTTACAAAGGTAAAGCGAGAAAAAGAGATCGATGAGAGGCTCGAAAACAGATTCTGGATGCTCCTTTTCAAGATGGGCTATCCAGAGATGAGTGATGGGCGCGACTTCTCATTTCTGATCGAGCGGAAAGGTGCCGCCCCGTTGCGAAAGCAGATTGACGTCTTTGCCAAAGACGACGAAACGGTGATAGTTGCTGAATGCAAAGCATCTGAGAAGTTGACACGCAGGAGTCCTCAAAAGGATGTCGAGGAATTTGCCAACCTAAAAGGACCGATCGCAAGCGCCGTGTCTAAACACTATGGTGCCAACATCAAGCTCAAACTAATCTGGCTGTTTGTTACCGAGAATATCATCTGGTCAACCCCTGACCGACAGAGAGCTCTTGGCGAAAACATTCGTATAATAACCGAACGAGAACTTCGCTATTACGCACAAATTGCCGAGCACCTCGGGAAGGCTGCGCGCTATCAATTTCTCGCCGAGTTTCTCAAAGACCAGAAGATCCCGGAATTGAGTGGCAAAAAAGTCCCGGCAATACAGGGGAAGCTTGGTGGTAAGATGTTCTTCTGTTTTGTTACAACTCCAAGGCATCTTCTGAAGATCTCGTTTGTTAACCATCGTTCACTGAATGACCCCGAGGGAGCTCCCACATACCAGAGGCTTGTCAGTCGGTCTCGCATGAGGGATATCGGCGACTTCATTAAGGCTGGTGGGTATTTCCCAAACAACATGATCATCAATTTCACCCGAAGTGTCCGGTTCGACAAGGTCGCGCAAGATGAGTCATCGGGCGTCACGTTTGGTCATCTGTATTTACCAGACAGATACAGGTCTGCCTGGGTCATTGACGGTCAGCACCGTCTATACGGCTTCTCGCCAATTGACGATAAGTACCTTGACCAGAACATAATCGTTGTCGCTTTTGAGATGCTGCCGAAAGCTGAAGAAGCCAACCTTTTTGTCACGATCAATCACGAGCAGAAATCCGTACCAAAGCATCTGCTTGACGATCTCGAGGGCGAGCTCAAATGGGGTTCAACCATCCCAAGCGAAAGAATCGGCGCGATCGGCGCACGGCTTATCAACTGCCTGAACACGGATGTCGGGGAACCATTCTACAACCGCATCACGCAACAAGGAATGCCATCGACAAACAAAACCTGCCTCACGATACCTGCGATCAAGGATGCCCTCCGTCGCTCCGGCCTCCTTGGCCGCGCAATGATGAATAACTCCACCTACGACCTCGGTGCTTTCTGTGGCCGCAATGACAGCGAAACGCTGGATCGCGCAAGATCTGCGCTCAATCACTACTTTGGGCAATTGCGGAATGCGAATTTGACAGAATGGGAAAGCGGCCGGGACGGATTCCTTTGCACCAATGTGGCGGTCCAAGCTTACATCATGCTGCTTGGCGCGCTTGTGAAATACTGGGAGGCTAACACGGCCACAGACGCGCGGGAGATGGGTGTCGAAGACATGATGCTTGAAATAGAAGAATATCTCAAACCAGTGACCGACTTTCTTGAAAGCAGTAATACGGCTCAGATCAAGTCAGCGTTCCAAGTGCCATTTGGATCAGGGGGGCCACCCGAGTATTACTATCGCTTGTGCAAGATTATAAAGGACAAGTACGCTGATTTTCAGCCGGAAGGGATGGAACGATGGGAGGAAGAGCAATCAGAAGAACGCATCCAGGATGCAGACTTTAAGCTCAAAATAATCGTTTCAGAGATCCGTAAGTACATATTCGACCTTTTCCGAGTTGTTCACGGTGAAGCGCGAGGCGCGTATTGGGACAAAGGGGTGATCGACAAGGCATTGAAAGCGGAGGCCTACAAACGGTCACTTGACTATGACGTTGAAGAACGCCTCCCGCTCGAAACGTACCTAGAAGTCGTGGAGATGAAGAAGATTGTTGAGAACAAACAAAACTGGGCGTACTTCAAGAAGGTCTTTAACATCCCAGAACCTGGCGAGAAGGGTCTGGCAAAGAACCTGAAATGGATGGACCGAATTAACGAGCTTCGACGCATCCCGGCCCATCCAGCCAAGGAACGGCACTACAAGGTCGAGGACTTTCAGTACATTGATTTCATTCATGGCGAGCTGATGGCACGCATCAAAGAAGCACAAGAGAATCCTATTCTTGAAGCGACTCCTGATGCAGAGGACAACAATGGCTGAGCCCTTTTTAAAGTGGCCAGGAGGAAAGCGATGGCTGGTTCAGAGGCATAGCGGCCTTTTCCCTTCGACGTTTCGACGCTATATTGAGCCATTCTTGGGCGGCGGTGCCGTCTTCTTTCATCTGGCCCCATCCCGAGCAATACTGTCGGACGCCAACTCTGAGCTCATCAATGCCTACAAGTGTTTGCAGGCACATCCCGAGATCATTGACAGGAAACTTCGCAGGCTACATGCTCATCATGGCCCTCGGCTTTACTACCGAATGCGCGCCATGAAGCCGACCAGCGCCATGGGCAAGGCGATCCGATTCATCTATCTCAATCGAACATGTTTCAACGGAATATACAGGGTGAATCACAAAGGTGAGTTTAATGTGCCAATGGGCTCCAAGGATCTTGTTGAATACCCCGACGGCTTGTTGCTGGCAGTTGCCGAGCGATTGAGAGCGGCATCCCTCAAAGTTGCGGATTTTGAGGAAACGATAGACTGTGCTAGCAAGGGTGACTTTGTATTTGTCGATCCGCCGTACACGGTCATGCACAACAACAACAACTTCATAAAATATAACGCAAGCCTGTTTTCTTGGACGGACCAAGTCCGTTTATCATCCGCGCTCAGGCGTGCCGCTTCGAGAGGCGCGCTGATAATGCTGTCAAATGCGGATCATGACAGCGTGCGAACGCTTTATTGCAAGTTTGGCTACCACCACAGAATTGATCGTTCTAGCGTGTTAGCGGCAGAGTCGGCGCATAGATGCAAGACGTCGGAGCTGTTAATCACGACATACAGGACATTTAATGGCGAACAAGCGCATGGAGCACTACGGCTTGCCCGCGGCGGGCAAGCCGAGGCTCATGCGTGACGTTAGGCGCACTTTCAGGGGGAAGCATGAAAAACAAACTTGAGAAGCTGAGAGGGGGAGAAGGGTCACATCTGGACTATTGACAATATTTACAGGAGATGTATTATGCTGAAATGTGGCAAGACCACTTGTGGTTGGGTTGAGGAACGAAACCCAACATCTCCATTCTTTTCGTAATTCATCAAGCGGGTTCAGATTACAATCCTGAATCCGCACAAATTTAATTAATATCATGGCAGAAGAACGAGAAAAAAAGATATTGTCACTCCTTGAAAAGTCTTACCCGGATGCAGCGCTTGTCCTCCATTACAAAAATCCCCTGGAATTGCTTGTTGCTACGATCCTGGCTGCACAGTGTACAGATGAGCGGGTTAATAAGGTAACAGAATCACTGTTCAAAAAATACAAGACGGCGAAGGACTATGCCAATGTGAAACAAGAGGTTTTTGAGGAAGAAATCCGCTCCACAGGCTTTTATAAAAATAAGGCGAAGAATATTATTACCTGCAATAAAGAGCTAGTAGAAAAATTTGACGGGAATGTGCCGGATTCCATGGAAGACCTCTTTACCTTAGCGGGAGTGGGCAGAAAGACAGCCAGCGTGCTATTAGGCAATGTTTTTGGGAAACAGGCCATCGCCGTGGATACCCACGTTTTTCGTGTTTCACACCGTTTGGAACTTGCTAAATCCAACGATCCCGATAAGGTCGAATCGGAGCTATGCAGGATCATTCCCCAGGAAAAATGGACAAGGGCGTGTCTTGTCATTGGGACACATGGCCGGCGCACCTGCATTGCACGAAAACCACTCTGTGACGTTTGCGTAGTGGAAAAATTATGTAACTCTCCGGATAAGACTTGTGTCAGCAAATAATGTTCGTTATTCCGTAACAGTGCAGTTCACCGCAGAGGCGCAAAGGACGCAAAGAAAAAACTTTAAAAAACGAGAAAAGTGTTTTATGCCAGAGGTAATTCAATAACAAAGGTTACTCCTGCACCCGACTCACTTTTGGCGTAAACCCTGCCATTATGCTGGTGTATAATGCTATGTGCAACAGACAGGCCTAATGCTACTCCCTTGCTTTTTTTGTATTCCCTCGTGGTAAAAAATGGTTCGAATATCTTTGTGAGATGCTCTTTGGGTATGCCAGGGCCTGTGTCCGATATTGTTATCTTTACCAATTCTTTACTCCCCTCTGTTTTAACCGTCAAACTCTTATCACCTTGCAATCCCTCCATAGAAGAAGAGGCATTTTCTATTATATTCAAAAATACCCGCTTCATTTGATGTTTATCTACAAAAATCGCAGGTAATTTTTCATCTATCAATTTAACGACTCTAATATCTGAATGGTCAAACTGGTTGGACTTTTGCCTGAGAATGTCTTCAATAATTTCGTTAATATCGACATGTTCTTTTGACAGCGTATAATTCCCCGTAAAGGTCAGCAGGCTTTTAATTACACCCTGTATCTGCTCGGTCTCTTTTTGAATTCTGCCCAGATATTTCTTTGCCTTTTCACTGATCGAAGGCTCATTCACAACAAGATCCGTGCAAAGCTGAATGCCTGCCAGCGGGTTATTTAATTCGTGGGCTGCTCCTGCTATTAAGTTACTTACTGCATACAGCTTTTCTGATTTTATCACCTGGTACTGTAACTGATATTCCCGTGTAACATCCCTCAGAACAATAACAACGCCTATATTTTCGCCTGCAAACCCGGTTACAGCAGAAGCAATAATAACAAAGTATTTCTCGCTATCCCCTTTCGTATTTATCTCAAATGAAATATAACGTTGCTTTTTTATAAATATTTCATCATAAATTTCTTTAGTAGTGATATTATTTATACTTATTATAGAATCATCCTCGGCTTTTTTTATATCCAAACACTTAAGTGTCTCTTTTCCCGCCTTGTTCACCAAGGTTGGCCTGCCTTTTGTGTCCATAAGTATGACACCGTCAACCATCCCATCTACCATGGAAAGCAATTTTAACTCCACATCACCCTCACGTTTATTAATGAGGTTTATGTTATACCTTCTTAAAGCATCTTCACAAATTTCAGAAACAACATTACTATCAAAAGGTTTTATGATGTAATCGCTTGCGCCTGCCTTCAGCAACTCGACCGCCATAAATTCTGAACCATGCGCTATCATTACAATAACAACTATTTCCGGTATAGTTTCCTTTATCCATTTGAGGATATCTCTTCCGCTTAATTTTGGTATATCACAATTCAAAAAGAGAATCTGGGGTTTTTCGACTCCCAGCATATGAATAGATTCTTGCCCATCCAGTGCAACTGAAACCTCATATCCTTCCGCACTAATGTAATCTTTTAATGCCCTCACTATATCAGCGTCATCATCTGCAATCATTACCTTTGCTTTATATTTTAATGACCCGGCCTTGTTTACAGGAATTCTTTCAGGATACAATTTATTGTAAATCAAAAATAAAAGGTCATCTACCGCAAAGGGGGCATGGAGTATCCCATAGGCGCCAACGGATTTGGCCAACTCGGATGCCATACTGGTCCTGAAAGTTTCTGACAATAAAACTACAGGAATATTTTCGCATCGTTTGAATTCGGAGGACTTCATTAATTTACATAACTGAAATCCGTCCAATACAGGCAGATTAGCGTCGAGGATAGCGAAATCCGGCATACAGCCATCAAGATGTTTTAATACCTCATTTCCATCGGCGGCAGTTATTATGCAGGGAAACCCATTTTTCTCCAAATGGCCGACTATGTCTCCATATTTTTCCAATTTATCCGCTGCTAATAATATTTTAGTATCCATCGTATTTATTGACTTGCCCAATTTACGCCTCCCTAATTCAGCCGTCAGGATTATCTCACATATAATGTCTTAATATATGTCCTATTAATTTGCTTTTCAACTTATTTCATTCAAATACTAACTATAATATCCAAGTGAAATGTTTAGTATTAATAAATTATTTAAAATTTATGATAAATTTTCCCGGCAATTTGCCGATAATTAAAAACAGAAGACGTATCTGACATCAAAATGTATGACACAATTTTAATTCATTACAAATTTAAGAGGGAGAGGTAGTAATGAAGATTACCCTTAACGCAAAGATTATCACGCTATTTGTTATTGCAGGTTTACTGCCTTTCATAATCACTGGTGTATTGAGCTATAAAATAGCCAGTAAATCTCTTCACGATCAATCCTTCAATCAATTAGTTTCTGTAAGAGACATTAAGAAAAACCAGATAGAGGAATATTTTGATAAAATGAGATTGGATATCTCCGCGTTGTCTGAGGATCCAACAATTTGCAATGCCATGAGAGAAATGAAGCGGGCATTTAATGAAATAGGCGCCGAAAAGGCTCACGAGCTTTATGTAACAAAAAATCCATTCCATAAGGAAAAGAAGATTGATTTTCTGAGCGCTACCGATGGTAGTGAGTATAGCAGTGTTCATGCGATGTACCATCCGTATTTCAAAGGTTTATTGGAAAAACGCGGTTACTATGATATTTTTTTGATAGATTCAGAAACGGGCAACATAGTATATTCCGCCTATAAAGAATCGGATTTTGGTTCTAACCTCATAAACGGCCCTTATGCAGATGCCAATATCGCTAAGCTTTACAAGGATGTAAATAATGCATCAGAACACAATTTTATAAAGACGATTGATTTTGAACCGTACGCACCTTCTGACTTTGCGCCCGCCTCGTTTATTGCTGCTCCTATTAGTGACGGATTTAACAAAACAGGTGTCCTGGTTCTTCAGATACCTATTAATCAGATCAACAATGTTATGATGGGAAGAGCGGGATTGGGAGAAACAGGCGAAACCTATCTTGTCGGAAGCGACAAGCTTATGAGGTCTGATTCGAGATTCTCTGAAAAGAGGACGATATTAGTAAACAAGATAGATACTGATGCAGTAAGGGATGCATTGTCAAACAAAAGTGATTGTAAAATATTAAAAGATTACAGAGGCTCCGACGTATTAAGTGCATATGCCCCCCTTGAAATAAAAGATATGAAATGGGCAATTGTCGCAGAAATTGACAAGAAGGAGGCATTTAGAGCAGCTGTTTCTTTAAAGAAATGGAATTTTATTATTGGAATAGCTGCAGTAATCTTTGTGGTTGGACTGAGTTGGATCGTGCTAAAGATTACCGGCAAAATTTCCGGACTCTTTAAGATGTTACTTGCAGACCTTACAGAAGGTTCTTCGCAGGTTGCCTCGGCAGCAGGACAAATTTCCGAATCCAGCCAGAGTCTGGCTGATGGAGCCTCGCAACAAGCAGCCTCGATTGAGGAGACATCCTCTGCCATGGAAGAAATTTCTTCTATGGTCAACCAAAATGCCGATAATGCCAAAGAGGCCGCCAGCCTGGCAAACCTCTGCAATACTTCTGCAGAACAGAGCGATAACGCCATGGGCATGCTTAACACGGCTATTAACGAGATCAGCGGCAGCAGTAAACAAATAGCAAATATTATCAAGGTAATTGACGAAATTGCATTCCAGACCAATTTGTTGGCCCTGAATGCAGCCGTAGAGGCGGCCAGGGCAGGCGAACACGGAAAAGGTTTTGCCGTAGTTGCCGAAGAGGTCAGAAACCTGGCTCAACGCAGCGCCAGCGCTGCAAGGGATACGGCACAGCTCATAGAAGACAGCGTAAAGAAGGTAGATGTTGGTGTAGATTTAACCAAAAAGGTGGAAACATCCCTGAAAGAAATTGTGAAAAATGTCAAAAAGGTAACTGATTTGGTGAATGAGATTGCCAACGCCTCGCAAGAGCAATCTGAAGGCGTTGGACAGGTAGGAAAAGCCATATCCCAGATGGACCAGGTCATCCAGCAAAATGCTGCAAATGCAGAGGAAACGGCAGCGGCCAGTGAGGAGTTATCGGCGCAGGCACAAAGTTTACTCTCGCTGGTGGACAGGATTGCCGGTGAAGTCGGGAATAAACAAGAACAGGAAATGAAAGAAGAAACGAAAGAAAACAAACCGCTGATAACCAAAAAGACTGCCGTGAAGAATGAAATGATATATAGTAAATCCGGTGTAACCGATAAAAAGATATCACACAATAGATTGAACAATGAACACATCGTTCACATGAAAAAAAATGGTAACGGGAATGGTCGTGGGAACGGTAAAAAAAGCCTGGCTGTGTCGGACGCTGACGAGATATTCCCAATGAATGATGAGGCTTTCAAGGATTTCTAAAAACTCTCAGGTAAAATATGTCTGAAATGTATTGATGGTCTGTTGGGGTGTAGAACCTCCCTTCTATGCCTCAAAGACCATCAAAACATTTTGGATTTACACCATTTTGTTATAGAATAAAATACAATGCAAGCAGCGCCAGTGCACCTCCCAAAAAATATTGCGAAACATCTCTGATAATAGTTTTCTTTTCGACCCCTATGATATTTTTGTGCTTTTCAATAACCTGCCCGAAGATATGTTTGAGTTCGTCGCCCGTGGCATCATGCTGATAGGTTCCGCCAACCACATCTGCAATCTCTCTTAGAAATGCCGGATTAGGTTTTGTATAAATGGTTTCTCCGTCTTCCGTAACTTCATAACCTGCAATATTCCCGTCTTTGTCTCTCCTGGGTATTGGCGATGCCTTTTTGGTGTCTCCAATTCCAACTACATAGATAGCAATATCCCTCCTTTCCAGCAGCAGTTTTACGGCCTCTGCAACCTGGCTCCGGGTGATGATCTGTTCCTCGCCGTCGGTGAGAAGTATCATTACCTTTTTTGCCTTATCCTTGCTGAAGGAATTCATTGCCAGAATAAATGCATTGCCTATATTCGTCCCATAAGGCACAAAACGCACATAGTTTTCATTGACCATGTTCAGAATGCGCAGGAATACCCTGTCATAGTCATTCGTTGGATACGGCAGGAGTGAAAATGCCCGTGCTGCGAAGACCACCAGGCCGACACGGTCTTCTTCCAATCCATGAACAAGATTGGCTATTTCCATTTTCGCCCGCTGAAGCCGGTTGGGTTTCACATCCTCTGCAAGCATGCTGATCGAAACATCAAGCACAAAGACAATCTCCAACCCTTCTTTTTCATATTGATCGTGTGTTGTTTGCCATTTTGGCTGCAAGACCACTAAACTTAAAACACAACAGGCGGCGCTGATACTCATACCTTTCAAAATATTTCGGTAGATTTTAGGGATCCTGCTAAACCTGTTTATGAAAGACTTTTGCCCAAAGGCCTTTAACCACGCCGCTTTTCTCCGGTAAAGAAACAAGTACAAGAGAAAAATTAAGCCGGAAACGGCATAAACAACAATTTTATATTCTTCGTAATTGAAAAACAACATGGTGTTACCAGCGTATTTTTTGCTCTCCGCTATACCTGTATTTGGTACCCCACGGGATGAGTTTCAGCGCCTCAATCCTGTCCTCCCGCTCCTGTTGTTCCGGGGTAAACATGGTGCCAAACTGCTGCTCGCCCAGCCTCATCCTCTCTAAATTTTTCTTCGCCTGGAAGTCGTTCGCATCAATCTTCAACACCTCGGCATACTGCATGGCAGCAGTGGAGAAATCCATATCCGCTGCGATGAGGTTTGCATTGTTATAAATCGCCCTTGCCTTCAACACAGGGTCACTTGTTTCCATGGCCTTTCGATACTCGGCGCCCGCCTTTTTCCTGTTTTCCATCAGGGCATACACTACCCCTTTGTTGTATGCAATTACCGGGTCTTCCTTGGCTATTTTGCTTGAAATCCTGAACGCTAAGGAATTCTCCAATTGCTGGATGGCGTTCAGGGCTTCTTTATATCTGCCCATTTTAATCTTTTCCTCCAGTCGTGTCACCGTATTGTATTTTTTATAATATCCATATCCATAAAACATCAAGCCGCAGGCTAGAAACAGAAGAAATAACTTTGTAAGATTTTTTAAAGACATAACTACCTCCTATAAAAACTTAATTTTGAATTTGATTGTCCGATCATTGTTTATCGATAAAACAGGAATTTTCAATCTGGTAGCGTAACCGTCTCGGTTGCGCTTTGGCTTGCTCTCTTCCCCGTCTGTCCGTTTTGGAACAAGCAGTGATATAAAAATGCTGCTGCCGAAGGTCTAATTTAAAAAGATGTAACAATTTGGCTCTTTGAAAAAGGTAGCGCCGATCCCTTGTGGTCGGCCTTGTGCGGGGGATAAACCTCCCGCGCTACGAAGTATCTTTTGTGTCGATTGCCTTTGATGTACGGATTTTTCAAAGAGCCAAATTGTTACAAAAGCTTAGCCGTTTTTTTAATAATTGATAGACGCTACTATGGAATTCGCACCCATACGTTTTCGATAAAAATAGAAATTACCAGAAAAAAAAGACTCGCACACACAGGGTAAACCAAAAGGTCTTTTTTCTTTGAAACGCTTTCTATTACGATCTTGTCTTTTTCTATCGTATCAATTTCATTATAAAATCCGGCGACTTCTTCAAAATTCTCTGCATGGAAATACTTTCCGCCCGTTGACTCAACAGCCTCTTTCAATTCCTCGATATGTTGTGCGGCGACCTCTGGATCTACGCCGGTAACGTCGGATGCCTTGACCGCCACCACATATGCCTTTATTCCCATCCTTCTCAACAAACGCAGCGGCCTGTCGGGTGAGATACCGATGTTGTAAATCCCATCGGTAAACAGGATAATGAGTTTACTTTTCAGCACCTGCCTCTTTTCCATTTCTTTGACAAAGGAGACGGCGTAGTCGCCAAGATATTGCTTATTAATGCTATTTCTTAACTCTGTAAAGGTAAACTTCCTTCCCATCTCTTCTTCAAACATTGCGGTAATGGAGGTAAAAAGACCTTCCCCTATCGAAGTCTGATAACCGACCTGAGATGCCTGAACACGCTCTAAAGACCTTTCAAGTAATTGAGTTTCCATCGTAGGTATAACAATAAGGGCTGCATCAGTGCCGAAGATGGTAATACCTATAAGGTCATTCGGCCTTTTCTTTATAAAATCTCCAACGATTTTTTTGATTGTTTCAATGGCTGTCCCCGTCATACTGAAAGAGGTGTCTATGGAAAGGACGATTTCCCTTCCACGCAGCGACGTTTCTTCTTTGTAATATTTCGTCTGAGGGTGTGAAATGGCGGCGATTGCAAAAAATACGGCTCCAAAAAATATGGGTTTAGGTAGTTTAGTTACAATCTTTTTGAATCCGGCTGGTTCTCTTACATGGTAGAGACTCGAATACCCAAGAAACTTCTTCTCTCTCCAAAAAAAGCATAATATACCAAAAGGGATGAGAAGCAAAAGCATCCATGGGTTTGCAAGGATCATTTATTTCTACCGACTGTGGTTAATTTTATAATTTCTTCTATTCCCAGCAGCGTTTTGTCAACCGCTTCTTTTAAGACACGTTTTCCATAGATAAGGTTATCGAGTTGTTTTAGCACCGTTTGGGTAACGGTTGAAGTTTCCGCAGACAATCGTTTTTGTGTATCGTGGTTCAGGAAACCCGACGTTGTGGAAGATTGCGCCGTTTCGTTTGAAATACCCATGAGTGTCCCTAAGTACGTCCTGAATGCCTTGTCTATATTGTGGATATTCTTCCGGTCCTCTGCATCCTCGTTTGCAAATTGAAATGATTTTGTAATATTCTTCAATCTTTCCACCGCAATTTGTGGCGTTTCAGTTACGGGTTTTGGTGAAACAGGCGATATTTTTCCTGCCATTGAACGTAAGGCCGCTATGCCTAAAAAGAGTACTATGATGGCGCCTAAACCCATAATTAAGTACCCTTTTAAATAGACATCCTTTTCCGAATAGTAGACGGGACCTTTGATCCCCTCCAGGGGCACGTCTACAGCCTTTAAAAGGCTGTTTATGACAACAGGAATGGAGTCAACCTTAGATTCCTTTGTCTCAACGAGAGAGGCTTCGCCCTTTGGTTCGCCTGGCTGCGGTTTTGATTCTTTGTAATATAAAATTGTCAGTTCGGGGATTTCGGATGTCTTTTTTTTCCCCCCCGTTTCATACAAAGAAAGGGTGTAGTTTATTAATATCTTTTCGATATTTCCTTCTGTCCGTTTTTCTACGTCCCTTTCCAAAATATCAAATGGGGAAAAATTCAGCTTTTCTATGTTTTCCCATACTAACTTCACGTTATTTTCGTGGCGGATTGTAAGGGCGTAATTAATGCGGTCACCGATTGTGATGACGTCTTTATCTACCTTCCCTTCAACAAGTATCGGCACTTTTTTAATTGCAACAGGCGAGGAGGCCGCCTTTCCTTCGGTCTTGTCAACTTCATTCCTGTACGGAAGTGTGAAAGCAGGAAGAGAATAAACGCCTTCCCCGACATTCGAAGGCAACGAGAGCGTATAGGTAATTACGATATAATCATGCTCATTATCAAATATCTGGCGCTCCCCAACAGTTACACCTTCAATCTTAAATGGAGATAGATCGGTTTTATCAACTCCTTCCAGATTTACAGTTATACCCAATTTCCATATTGCCTGAACAGTCAGATGAAGTGTCCTGCCCGTGATTGCCCTGTAATCATCAATAAACGTCCAGATTTCGAGCGGCTTGTCGGTCAGAACAAGCTCCTGGCTCTCCTCAGACTGGGGTTGCTCTTGTGCACTTAAATGAGTAGAACCGCTCCCTAAAAAGACAGCAATAACAAATAAGCCAATAAAAGTATATCTCATCGCCTCCTTCTCCCCCCTCTCCTGATACGTCTGTCGAAAAATTCCGAGATTTTTTTTATCCAGATTTCCTCATCTTCATCGTTGTATAACGCAAGGTAATCCAAGTTCAATCTCCTAAATAAACCCAGGTGTGGGTTCGTTTTTTTTAGTGTTGTTGAAATGTCCAGAGATTTTATAGTCCCGGTCTCTATGTCCTGAACGGTCAGAAATCCCGGTGCGTCAGGCAAGTTCGTTTCCATTTTATCTGTAATAACAATAGGAATTACTTCATGCAAATAGGATAGCGTCTTCAGTGATTGCTCATAATTATAAGGCGCTAAAAAATCCGACAGGATAAACACAAGCGACGTAGAAGGAATTTTTTCGTTTAAAAATTTAAATGCATTATTTAAATCGGTGCGGCTGCTTGCCGGCGTCTCGAGTAAAATATTTTTTATATTTTTCAATGCCTCTTTCTCTCCGGCCTTGGGTTGAATATAGTTTTCTATCTTATCTGTAAAGGTAATAAATCCTATCTCATTGCCAGTTTCAGATGCAGCATTAACGAGAATCGAAAGGACGCCTGATTGAATATCTTCTTTGGTATTTAGAAAAGAACCGAATTTCTCTGATTTGCTTTTGTCTATAAGAAATATGATAGTTACCCGTTTATCCACCAATTTCATGCGTACATGGAGTTTCCCCGTCTTTGCCGTTGCCTTCCAATCAACAGACCTGAGATCGTCTCCGGGTTGGTATTGCCGCAGTTCGTCAAGTTCCAGGCCATGCGGGGCGTTTAAATAGCTGGAAAACGTGCCATCAAAGAAGTTGCCAATCAATCGCTGTAAATATAGCCTTATCCGCCTCTTCATCCGGTCTATTCCAATATGGGGACACGATGAAGTATTTTATCTATGATGGCGTCAGCATCAATGCCCTGGGATTCAGCCTCATGGGTAAGGATAATCCTATGCCGAAGGACGGGATAAGCCATTTTGTGGACATGTTCGGGTAAGACCATATCTTCTCCATGAATAAAGGCATATACGCGTGATGCCTTCGCTAAAGCAATGGACGCCCTGGGTGACGCCCCATACATTACGAGATTTCTTAGCTCCCCATCACCTTCTTCCGGCCTGGTGGCCCTGACCAATCGTGTTATATATTTTACAATGGCGGATTCTTCATGCAAAGGCAGCCATTCTGCAATAGTATGTCTTAATGAAAGCAATTCTTTCTGAGTTAAGACAACGTCTAATTCGGCCTCATCGTCCCGAATTTGTCTTTCTGTAATCTCCCTTTCATCTCCATACGTTGGGTAACATACTTTCAGCTTAAACATAAACCGGTCTATTTCAGCCTCTGGTAACAAATACGTTCCCGATATTTCAATGGGATTCTGCGTTGCCAGTACGAGAAATAATTTCTCTAAATGATAAGTTTCCCGGCCTATAGTTACTTGTTTTTCCTGCATCGCCTCAAGAAGGGCGCTTTGAACCTTTGCGGGCGCACGGTTAATTTCATCTGCAAGTAATAGATTGGTAAACACCGGACCTTTTTGTATCCTGCTCTTCCTTGATTCAGGATCCCACATTTCAAATCCTGTAATATCGCCGGGAATAAGGTCTGGTGTAAATTGTACCCTTTGAAATTTTGCATCCAGTACACGGGCAACAGTTTTTACGGTAACGGTCTTGCCTAGTCCCGGATAACCTTCTAATAGAATATGCCCATCTGATAGAAGCGCAACAATAATACTCTCTATCATTTCGTCCTGACCTACAATAACCTTCCCTACCTCCCTTTTTATCTTCCCGACCTTTTCTTTGATAGACGCACTATCGTTCTTTATCTTTATTTGTGGTTTCGCAATTTTCATTTAACCCCCTTTGTGCGAGAACAAAATACCGCTCTTTAGGTTATTTTCAGCCAATACCTTACTTTGAAATTTGAAATGAATTATATATTTTCCTTTTTTTGTTTACAAATAAATTATAATTCTTTTTATTGCAAGTAAATGCAATTTCATTAAGATACAACAATGGAAAAAAATACATTCTCACCAATAAAAAACCAGCTTTTTTATCCTAAGGACATATTGGCATGTCTTATGCTACACTTTATTCAGTTACAAGGAGTTTTACTTCTTATAAAATTATATTGACAGTAAATTTGAAAATGTGTATATATTCAAAGTTTGAAACCGTAAATAAACTATAAAGTTAAAATTATATTCATTATAACCAATACATAAGAAAGGGGTTTGAAAATGTCGTTTTCAAAACCAAATGCATCAGCAGCGACACGTACAAAAAACAGAACACCTAATGACAGAACACCTGCTAGCGGTATGTGTTCGGTTTGTGTGGATGATTGTCCGGGTTTTTGCGAGATTGGAAAATCTGCCTTCAGGGCTTCAGAAAATTTGTATCCACAACCCTTTGGAACTATTACGGCTGGGGCAGACAAGGAATATCCCGTAGATTTTTCACACTTAAATATCATGGGTACGGCTGTTGGTGCAGTTGGAATTGAGGCAGACAGCGACAAGGCAATTTTTGAGAATGTAAACGCGGAAACAAGGCTGGGGAAAGACAAGGGAATTAAATTAAGATTGCCAATCATGATTCCCGGACTTGGTTCGACAAACGTTGCAAAAACGCATTGGGACGGATTGGCTATTGGTTCTGCAATTTCCGGCACCGGATTGACTATTGGTGAAAACGTAGGAGGCATGGACGTTAATACCAAGCTGGAAAATGGGAAAATAACCCACTGCCCCGATATCGAATATCGTGTAAAAACCTTCCAGAATTGGCAAAAGGACGGTTATGGAATCATTGTAATGCAAGAAAACGTCGAGGACAGCCGATTAGGCGTACTTGAGTACGGTATAAATAAATTAGGCGTCCAGGCGGTAGAAATGAAGTGGGGGCAAGGCGCCAAGGATATTGGTGGAGAAGTTAAGATTAATAATCTCGAAAAGGCAAGATTATTAAGAGACCGCGGTTATATTGTGCTCCCTGACCCGTATGACAATGCAGTAGCTTCAGTCTTTGGCAAGGCGTTCAAGGAATTCGAAAGACACTCCAGGGTGGGAATGGTCAATGAAGAGGGATTTGTAAAAAGAGTCGAAGCATTAAGGAAGGCAGGCGCAAAATATGTATTCCTGAAGACGGGCGCTTACAGACCCGCTGACCTTGCAAGGGCGGTTCGTTATTGTTCTATTGCCGGAGTCGATGTATTAACAGTAGACGGCGCTGGCGGCGGGACAGGCATGAGCCCCTGGCATATGATGAATGAATGGGGAGTGCCAACCTTGTACATCGCCGCTCTTACATACAACTATGTGCATAAATTAGCATCAAAGGGGCAGTACGTCCCGGATATTATCCTTGCCGGAGGTTTTGCGTTTGAGGATGACATCTTTAAGGCTATGGCGCTAGGCGCCCCTTACGTCAAGGCCGTTGGTATGGCACGTTCACCGCTCTGTGCCGCACATGTCGGAAAATTAGTCTCCGAGCAAATTAACAAAAATGCAGTCGATAAGACTATCGAACCTTATGGCAGGACAATGGATGAAATATTCGTTTTGGCCTCCAGGGCAAAGAGGCTATTCGGTTCTAACGGCAAGGAAGTGACGGCAGGAGCGCTTGGAGTCTATTCATATTATCAGCGTTTATCTCAGGGACTGCGGCAATTGATGTGCGGTTCAAGAAAGTTTGCCCTGGAACATTTAACAAGAAACGACATTGTAACTCTGACTCGCGAAGCCGCAGAAGTAACTGGTATAAAATATATTATGGATGCAGACAGTGAAGAGGCTGAGCAGATTCTGGCTGGAAAGGGAAAAACAGCCAAAGCAAAAACAGTTGTAAAATCAACACCAAAACAAAAACCAAAGCCGAAGCCAAAAGCAACTCCAAAACCTAAGGCAAAGGGCAAGAAAAAATAGGTAACTTTATTTCTAATTCTCTGGTTGAAAAATAAATACAAAGAGAATATAATAATTTAACTTTAATGATGCAGTCGGCACACATTTAAAGAAAGGAGACAGTTATGAGCAAGAAATGGATTACGCTATGTTTGGCGGGATGTTTTGGCGTAGTGTTAGGAATAGCAGGAATGAGTTCATCTTCTGCGTATGCAGCAGAAAGTAAAAAACTGGCTATGGAAGGTGCGGTTTTTGATCTGAAAGCCGCGTCATCGCTGACAGTTTATGGATATGTATCGGATAAGGGATTTCATCCCGTTTCCGATGCAAAAGTAACGGCGAAGCCTTCTAAAGGTGCATCTCAGTCAGCCACATCTGAAAGTAACGGTGGTTATAGCCTTAACGTTGAGCCGGGCCAGACCTATACTTTAAGCGCCAGCAAAAGCGGATTAGGGAGCACCAAGAAAATAAGGCTTAATTTAAAGAAAAATGATGAAAGCGATCACATTGTCAATTTCCAGTTTAAAAAGGAAGAGAGATAAAATTTCCAATAAATAATTGTCTTAGAATTTTTAATTTAAAGGGTTTTTCGGTATCTTTCACGGTATAGAAAAACCCTTTTTTATTCATTATGGAATATAGAAAAACTATCCCAAGAGTTGCGGTACTTCTGTTGATTTGTTCATTAGCGGCTTTTTCTCATGCCTCAGAAACAAAGAGTCCTGTAACAAAAAAAAACTACCCCTCACTGCTCCTAATCACCGTCGACACCTTGCGCGCTGATCGTCTGCCCTTTTACGGATACAAGCGGAATACGGCTCCGTTTTTGGGGAAGCTCGCCGGAGAGGGCATAGTCTTTACGAATGCTTACAGTACCTCATCATGGACAGTACCCTCTGTAACTTCTTTGATAACCGGAGTATACCCATCCTCGCATGGAATAACACGAGGTTCCATCAAAAAGGCACACGTTTACAGACAAGAACGCATCCCGCGAAAATTGCCTAACCTGCCCGAACAATTGCGGGCACTGGGTTACCGAACATATGCCGTAACCGCCAATACCCATCTTATGAAAGACCTCGGTTTTGGGCGAGGGTTTGACCGATATGCTTGCATCGGATTTTACACTGCTGAAAAAGTCAATCAAACCTTTCTTAAGTGGAAACAGGAAATCGAATCACACAACGGCCCGGTCTTTATCTGGCTTCATTACTTCGATCCCCATATCCCGTACATGGGCCGACAGCCTTGGTTGAACCAGTATCAAAGTGACGAAACAGAAGGAGAATGCACTACGATCAGCTCGGTATCCCGTCCGGTAAAGTTGAGCCGCATACTCCAGAAGAAAGGCCCTCGCATCCTGACACAAATCCAGTCACATTACGATTCGGAAATTAACTATTGCGATGAACACATCAAAAAATTGTTCCAGGAATTCCCTTCGCTGGAAAAATATGCCGTGGTCTTCACCGCCGATCATGGTGAAGAGTTCATGGAACACGGCAAACTCGGCCACGGCAGAAATCTTTACAATGATACTGTGCGTATTCCCATGTTCGTGCGAATACCAGGCAAGACATCCATAACAACCTCCAAAGATGTGGTTAGCCTGATAGATGTCGCTCCTACCCTGCTGGCCATTGCGGGAGGAAAAGCGCCTCAATCCTGGCAGGGGCGCGCATTGATTGATCAGAAAGGTCTTATTTCCCCGAAGGAAGAAAGATATGTATTTACCCAGATTAACAATGGCATCGTACCTCCGATGAACGCCCTCATCGGGTCAAACTGGAAACTAATTATGAAGGAAAAAACCCAGACTAAAGAGCTTTATAATCTCATGAATGACCCCACAGAGCGGAACAACTTAACAACTGCACAACCTGAAAAAGCTAAGCAGCAAAACGATATCTTTCAAAAACTTGTTCTTACGCTACCACCAGCACCTAAGGCAACGAAGAATAAACCACTTCAGAAAGACAAAGAAGAAATGCTGCGAAGCCTCGGTTATATACAGTAGAAGACTGTTTTTCCCTTTGACAGAAGTTCATAATATTCAAAAACGTGTGTAATAATCAGCCCTCTCTTCCATGCTTCATTTACTTAACGAAATTCCGTACCCTATTCTTTTCCCTGATCGTTTTCTCTTCCTTTACTATTTTTTATAATCTGGGCAGTAACAGCCTTCATAATGGAGACGAAGCGCTTTACGCCATTATTTCGCGGGAAATGTTAATTACAGGAGACTGGCTCACTCCACATGTTCAGGGAAAACCCTGTTTTAACAAACCTCCTTTGAAATTCTGGATGACGGCATTGTGCTTTCGTTTCTTTGGAACTTCCGAATGGGTCATCCGGTTTTGGTCAGCCTCATCTGCCGTAGCATGTGTCTTCTTTACTGTTTTGCTGGCAAAAGAACTATTCGGTGAGAAGGCGGCTCTATGGTCGGGGTTTTCTCTCGCGACATGTTTTCATTTTATTTATGAACATTGCGCCAAAACTGGCGAAATGGATGCCATTCTGTTATTTTTCCTGGTAAGCAGTTTGTACCTGTTAATTCGCAGTGAGAAAAAATCCCATTTATTATTGATAAGCTTATCCATTATGGGGCTAGCATCGCTTACTAAGAATTTTGCCGGTTTTTTACCATTTGGAATTGGTTTCCTGTATCTGCTCGTCACCGGAAAATGGAGGAATTACAGCGCCTCCAGCATCACTCAATCTGTTCTCTCGTTCATGTTTATTTCTGCCGGCTGGATTATTGCAATGATACTAATACACAAGCAGGTATTTTTTAACGAATTTTTTATCCAACAGGTTTATAACCGGGCAACTTCAACAGAATACAGTATGGGAGTAAATGAGGCGCGGAGTTTGACCGGTGGAATTATCTTTATCGGAAAGACAATGCTAAAAGGTTTTCATCCCTGGTCATTACTGATGCCGCCGTGTTTGGCCTGGGCATTTTTTCAAATCCCGCAATGGAGGAAAGACCGTCGAATTCTCCCGTTTATATGGCTGGTAAGTTTTGGAACTATACTTCTTTTTTTTAAAAACAAACTTCACTGGTATTTATTGCCGATGTACCCGGCCGCTTCTATCCTGATAGGGAAATTCTTCACGGAGGCATTCTCTGAAACCAAAATTAGCTGGAAGAACACACTATCCTGTGTATTCCTGTCTTATGGATTCTTTCTCTTGCTTCCAAACTGCAGTTATGATCTCTTTTCTCTCAGGGCAGTAGATTCAAGGGTTTCCACATTGATACTAAATCCACATCCTGTAGTCGCCTTCTTATTGGCCGTAAGCAGTATCGTAATCTGGATGCTTATCGCCAGAAGATATTCTCGTCCGGTCAAATATGCTATGCCCATAGTATTGCTGGTTTACTCAACGGCCTTCGTCATACTCCCCTTACGGTATGCCTCACATCGGTCAGAAATCCAAAAATTAACTGCGGCAATTGCTCAGCAGACCCGATATTCCGAACGCACACTTTATTTTTGGGGTATACCTGAAACTGTTTTCGAACGCTCGGATTTACTTTGGAATCCCTCAAAAATAGCAAAATGGTACTTCAGTATCATACCAAATATACACATTTCTTTTTTAGCAACTGACAAACAAGAGATATGCCAACGGTTGAAAATGGAAGAAGACAATTTGTTTCTTATGACCGCTCAGTATTACCAACAAATCCAATCTGCTTGTTCCCATCAGGTTCTGGCAACCCAGGCCGTCCGCGGGAAAACTTACGTCCTTGTAAGTCCCGTAAAAGAATGAGAAAAAGGAGTACTATTTCCATCACGACTCTTTCAGTTTCTTGATAAATTTCAACTACAGATGGAGATACACCCTGATTTATCTTGAGAATATGCCATGAAAGACTTATATTTATTATAAATGATGACCAAAATACGTAACTATTTTCCCATCCTTTCTATTGTTTCAATCTCTTTCCTGGTTTACCTGAATGCCTTAAGTAACGGCTTTATCTGGGACGATATGGTTTTGGTTGTTGATAACGAAGGGATCGGGAAATGGGGTTGTTTCTGGGAAAATTTTGTAAGAGATTTCTTTGATACAACTAACGATACCATCGAATTCAAATATGGTTACTACCGTCCCATTATAAGCCTCAGCTATATGCTTGATTATACCCTATGGGGCATAAAACCGTGGGGTTTCCATCTTTCAAATATGATTTTTCATACCATTAGTTGCATTTTAGTTTATTTGATATTTAATGCATTGTTTCACAATCGCTATGCCTCTGTCATTACTTCTCTACTGTTTGCCTGCCACCCCATTCATACCGAATCAGTAACGTGGATATCCGGCCGTACTGATGTCATTGCGGGCATGTTTTTTTTATCTGCTTTTTACTTATACCAAAGAACAATAAAGCCTCTGCTAACAAACGAAAATACTCGTCTCTTGAACAGCCCGGAAGCGCTGAAACTGGTTTTTAAACAAGGCAAGGTTTTTTATGCATGTTCTGTCGTTTTATTTGTAATCGCTATGCTTTGTAAAGAGATGGCAGCAACGTTACCCTTTCTAATAATTGCTTATACCCATTACTTTGCAGGATTGAGGAACGGAAGGCAATATAAAATACCATTGCTCTTAAGTACGCCTTATTTTTTTATCATCCTTTTATACGGCGTCATTCGATTTGTCATTCTGGAAATTCATACCGTTGTCAATCCGGGTGGGGAAGAAATGACAGGCTTTTATCCCACGGCAATTTCATTTATAAAAACTATCCTGTTTTACTTATTCAAACTTGTTTACCCCGTCCACCTGAGCGCATATATTCAGAATCCCATGTCTTTTTCCGTATCCGAACCTACAGTTATTTTATCCATCTTTGGAGCCGCTTTTCTTATTTTTTTGATAGTATGGTTGAAGAAACGATGGGCTACTATGT
>JACPHJ010000148.1 GCA_016188675.1 Planctomycetota bacterium | reverse complement strand
ATGGGCAAGCGAACTTATCCTGACCGAGGGGATACCCGATGCACTCCGTGAAGGCGCCTGGATAGGAGAAACTGCATTTCTTAGCCGCGATGACCGTGAAATACCAATTTCACAGGTTATCATTGTTCATAAAAATCCAGATGGAACAGTTAGGAATCTGTCTACCATAGGACGCGACATTTCTGATCGTAAACGTTTTGAAGAGCAGATGACGTATATGGCGAACCGCGATCCGCTTACCAACCTCCTCAATCGACGCCATTTCCACGAGGACATGGAGGGTTGGCTTGCGCAAACACGGCGATTTGGAATTAAGGGGGCAGTGTTGTTTTTGGACCTTGATAATTTTAAATATATTAATGATTCACTTGGCCATCAGGCGGGTGATAAACTCCTTATATCTATTGCCGATCTGTTGAGAGAGCGGTTGCGTGAGACTGATATACTGGCGAGGCTGGGCGGTGATGAATTTGCCATTATCCTCCCACACGCCGATGTAAACCTTGCGAAATCGGTTGCAAAGCAGATACGCGAATTGGTGCAATACCATACCTCTGTTGAGGAAAATTATCACCCGGCCATTACTGTTAGTATTGGTATTGCCTTGTTTCCCGGTCACGGCGATACTGTGGAAACACTCCTTTCCAATGCCGATCTTGCAATGTACCGGGCAAAGGAAGAAGGGCGCAACCGTGTTTGTATCTATACACCTGAACAAAAGACACAGATTGAATCGCGGCTGGTCTGGGAAAAAAGCATCCGCGAGGCATTGAATAGAGATAACTTCGTATTGTTTTTACAGCCTATTATGGATATTCGCCAAAACCTTATTGTCGGGCATGAGGCATTGTTGCGGATGATAAATGAAAAAGGTGAGACGGTTACTCCATCCAGTTTTCTTGACATTGCTGAACGATTTGGACTTATTCATGACATAGATCGCTGGGTGGTGCGCAGGGCTATTCATCTCATTCAAAAGCTTAAGCAGGAGAACAAACCCACACATCTTGAAGTCAACTTATTTTGCAGATAAAAAATTATTACCATTGATCAGAAATGAATTGACCGAGACGGGCATTGACCCGGCATCCCTTGTCTTTGAAATCACTGAAACTGCCCTTATTGAAAATATGGCTGCTGCACAGCTTTTTATTGCCGAACTCAAGTCACTGGGTTTCCGTTTTGCTCTCGATGATTTTGGCATTGGATTTTCTTCGTTCAATTACCTCAAACATTTGCCTGTAGACTATCTGAAAATTGACGGAAGTTTTGTCAGAAATCTCCCTCACGATACCGTGGCTCAACATCTGGTTAAGGCAATGGTTGAGATATCTCGCGGACTGGGGAAAAAAACCATTGCCGAGTTTGTGGAAAATGAAGAGATAATGCGCCTGTTGCGGGAATATGGTGTGGATTATGCCCAGGGTTACCATATTGGCAAGCCGCGTCATGTGTCTGAACTATAGAGGTATAAACACCCGTAGAGACAGGTTTGAAGCCTGTCTCTACAACTAAAACTATGATCCGCAGTGTAAGTCCAAAAAATTTTGATTGGTTGATGTTTCCGATAATATGCATCATTCTGGCGATAGGGGTGCTTTTTATCTGGAGTGCATCGTCTGAAAAATTTTTATTTAAACAACTCGTTTGGATTGCGATGGGGCTTACTCTTTTTTTTATCCTCCTCTATTTTGACTATCTTTCATTTTCCTACTATGCATATATCATTTACGCATGCGTACTCTTTCTCTTAATTCTCGTATTGGGTATGGGAGGCTCTGTGAAAGGCGCACAGCGGTGGTTTTCCATTGGTTCTTTTTCGGTTCAACCCTCGGAGTTCATGAAGATAACCCTGGTGCTTACCCTTGCAAGGTTTCTCAGGTACAAGAAGTATGGGATCGGATTATTTGACATCGGGGTTTCCCTCTTTTTAACATTCATGCCCATGGCGCTTATTGTGAAGCAGCCAGACCTTGGTACGGCGCTGGTTCTGGTTCCTATCTTACTTTCAATTTTATATACTGCTGGTATCCGGCTGCATCACCTGTTTATACTCATCGGTGCAGGTCTGGCTATATCACCTTTAGCCTGGATGTTTATGTTGAAATCCTACCAAAAGATAAGGATTATTGGATTTCTCTGGCCGGAGAAGGCTACGGATTGGGGGGCAGGTTACCACAGGCTTCAATCCCTTATCGCCGTTGGTTCAGGAGGGATATTCGGAACGGGATGGGGAAACGGCACACAAAATCAGATGAAATTTCTGCCAGAGCGTCATACAGATTTTATCTTCGCCGTTATTTCTGAAGAGTGGGGCTTTTTACGGGCATGCTTAGTACTCTTCCTCTACGTTGTGTTCCTTACGTGTGGTATCGGCATAGCGCGAAGCACGCGTGAACCTTACGGAAGACTCGTGGTAATCGGGCTTGTCACTATGTTTGCAACGCAGATCGTAGTTAATGTCGGTATGACCTTAGGAGTAGCGCCCATCGTGGGGATTACGCTGCCATTTGTCAGTTATGGCGGTTCATCCATGCTCACATCGTTTATTGCCCTTTCCATCATGTTTAATATTAAGATGCGCTCAAAGATCGATCTCGCCTCAGAGCGCCATTAGAAACAATACGGTAGAAGGTACTTGCCCGATTGATTACGTTGCCCAATGTAGGGGCAGGTTTAAAACCTGCCCCTAGTGATTATCAATTCAAAGCGAAACGGGACTTGCTTAATATTCACTTTCTTATTATGATAAAACCACTATGAATGATTTGAAACATTTTGTGACAGAAAACATATTGCCGCTTGTGGAAATGCCTGGGCAGTATATCGGGGGCGAGTGGAACTCCGTTGTTAAGGGTCATGCCGATAGCGACGTAAAAGTCGCACTGGCATTCCCCGATACCTATAGTATTGGCATGTCTCACCTGGGGATTCAGATTCTTTACGTACTCCT
>JACPHJ010000142.1 GCA_016188675.1 Planctomycetota bacterium | reverse complement strand
TGTTCAAGGCTTTTTAACCTCCTTGGAAGGATGCTGCTTTTTCATATTACCATTGCGAAGGTTTGCCCAGGTCGTAACCTGTTTCTGTACGAGGGGACCATAAATTCCTTTTTTAGCAAGTGCAACATTGAGAGGATCGATTGTAAGGGGTTTTCCATTCGCAGTGGTGGTAGACACCCCACTACCGTCTGCCAGTTTCCTAAGCGAATCCTCAAGGACGGCTCCAAGAAGGACAGCCGCAGCATCCTTGTATCCCTCATTAAAAAGATGCTCAGACATATCAAGGAAATCGGCAAAAATCTCTGCATGAAGTAGCCGTCGCAGGTCAGATAGTAGACCAGACTTGATGTCGTGCTGAATGCCCTTAAGGATGCCTACTAGTTCACTTATATGGTTAAAGTAGTTGCTATGCATTGATGTAAAATATTTTGTATCTAAAACCCTCTGCAAGTTTTGCTGGTACTGACTGTCTGTGCCGTAAAGGCGGCGAATAAGTTGTCCACTTCGTGAAGCGATTGCGCTTAATTCTTCTATGCGTTCAGGGCCAAGGTCACTATCCGATCTTGATGCATCTCTTGAAAGTTTCTCACCTATTGCAACAAGTTCATCAATTTCAGCTACTATGACATCGTTTAATTTCATATTTATTACCCTCGCTACCAAACACGAAATAGGCGAACGAAAAGGCCTCTTATTTAAGGCTTTTCGTACAGACAATACTTCTCATGATACCTTAATTCTGCACCCATTTGGGCATATAATAAAGTTCATATTCTTAAACAATTTACCGCTAATATAAAGCAATTACAAGATATTTTATTTGTTAAAGTGAGAACTTAAATATGTAACCAAACCTTAGTAAGAAGCACACCTGATGGATTGCGATGTACGCTCAAATAGGATGCATAGTCTCACCAAAAATATGAAGTGTTATATATAGTATCGACACGAAAATACCCCTCACCTTAATCCTCTCCCACAAAGGGGAGAGGAAATCTTTCCTTGATAGGAGGGATAAAGGGAGGATGGCATATTTTCATACTCTTTTGTGAACCTTTGGCTTATGTGGGTTTCCTGTGTAAAAAAACTTCCTTTTTCGTACGTTTTTAGAAATAGTGTCGCGTGACGAATGGCGAGTAACGTAGAAATCGCCACCTGTCACATGCCACTCGTCACCTGTCTTCGTTTCTTACTTGTCAATCATTTCCAAACATTTTTTTGCCCTTACATGATTCGGGTTTATTTTCAGGACTGCCTGCCATGATTTCATGGCCTTTTCCTTCAGCCCCTGCCTGTAATAAATATTTCCGATACTGAAAAGGGACTCCGCATGGGAAGGGGCTATTTTTAGCGTGATTTCAAATTCCTTCAAGGCATTGCCTAATTCGTCTTTTTGGAGATAGGTATACCCAAGGTTGAAATGGAAATCGGGTTGATTGGGGAATAAGTCTACAGCCTTCTGAAATTCGGCCAGCGCGCCGTCCATGTCGCCTTTTTTAGTAAGAGAAGCACCGAGGTTATTATAGGAATACGGATATTTTGGGTCAAGCTTTATCGCATGTTTATATTCCGAAATGGCGTCTTCTAAACGGCCTTTTTTATCAAAAATAGTGCCCAGGTTGTTATGGACGTATACCTGTGCCGGGTCGTATTTGATGGCGTTCTGGTAAGCCTCTATGGCAAGGTCATACTTCATCCTTGCCTCATAAATGTTACCGAGATTGTAGTATGCATCGCTGTACTTGGGGTCCAGCGAGAGGGCTTTTTCATATACGGATATGGCATCGTCCTGCCTGCCAAGCTTGTTGTATAAAACACCCATGTTGTTGTATGCGTAAGGAAAGTCAGGGTCAATCCTGAGGGTATTGTTGTATTCAGCGAGGGCATCGTCATATTGACCCAAGGTAAAATAAACCTTTCCAAGGTTGTTGTGCGCCTGCTGGTAATCGGGTTTTATCTGAATTGCCTTTTTATAAGCGGTGACGGCCTCGTGCGGCAGGTTCTTCTTTTCACAGGCATTTCCCACATTATAGTAGACAGTAGCATATTGTGTGAATCCGACCTCTTGGGCCTTTTGGAGCGCCTTCTGGTAGCATTTTAAGGCCGTATCTGGATAACCCTTCTTGTTGTATTGCGTCCCTAGATTATTGTACGTTGTGAAACTGCACAACGGGCTTTGCGAAGATTTGTACCAAAGCTTGAATTCATCACGCCAAACGTTGTTTCTGGTAACCGTTATAAAAATATAAAATATTATTAGAGAAATGATTACAGGATACTTTATTGCTGTTCTCAGACATGTTACCACAGCCGAAATCAACAGACAAAACCCAAGGATGGGCAGATAGAGATAACGGTCTGCCATGATATTGGCCAACGGAATGATATTCATCACTGGCAGGATAGAGATAAAAAACCAGAGTATCGCAAATATTATTATACGGTAAAAACCCTCATTCCCGCTTACGTTGGAAAAAGTTTTTGTAAATTTTTTCCAACATCGAAGTGCAATGACGGCAATCGAAATAACCAGGAAAAATGGGATGAGAAAGGATAATGTTTGGGGTGTTCTAAGATAGAGGACGTGGTAGTCTGCATTGAGGTTAAAGGGCAGGAAAATGCTGGCAATGTATCTGCCCAGAACCTTTGTCATCGTGAGCATGTTGACAAAAATACTTCCATCCGGATAGACAATCTTTTCTGTGGGATTATGTAAAATGAGGAACCGGATGATGAGATATACGATACTTATTCCAATGTATCCCAGAAAAAAAGGAGAGCGTATTATTTTTAGGACTGTTCTACCTGGAGTAAAAAAACTTTTAGTAAAAAGCAGTTCGAAGAAAAAAATCAATGCGGGCAGTACAATGGCAGATTCTTTCGAAAGCAAGGCAAAAAAATAGGTGGCCAGGGCGGATGCATAGAGAGAAATTGTGCTTTTACTGCTGAACATCGGTAATGAAAATCCCTTTAAATCCGGCCCTTCCAAAAGTGGGCGAAAGGATATTTGGGCAATTATCCTCTCCTTGTAAAGCAAAAAGAACAAGAACGAGGCAATCAGAAATGACGTTGCAGTCAGGTCTTCTCTGTAGCTGACCATATTGACAACCTCACTTACAACGGGATGTACGGTAAATAGCATGCAAGTCAGGAGTGCGGGTCCGGCGTTCGAAATTTGGTTGTGGCTTTCTTGTGTTTTGTTGTATTGGCGAAGTAACAAGAGTACCAGAAAATACACGAGAACCGCATTTATGGTATGTAATGCCACATTTACGAGGTGGTATCCCATGGGATTTATATGCCAGAGGGAATAATCAATGAAATAGGAAAGTGTCACGATAGGACGGTAGGTGAGTTCCCCTGAAATTTTGAAATAGTCGTGTGTGAATAAGATCGGAAAATTTCCCCAATCTTTAATAAGCTTGTTATCTACGATGGTAGATGTATCGTCGTAAACGAACTGATTTGGTAAACAGTTCAGGTAAGTAATAACTGATAGAGCAACGATGACAATGATTGGAATGATATGTAAATATGGTTTCTTGCGATAAGTTTTAATCATAGATTTCCAGATGTCGTGTGACGAGAAAAAACGTCACCCGACACTTGTCACCCCTCACCTTTATTCACTTTGGTTGTGGCTTTGCCACACAGTGTTCTTTGTAGTTTGTTTTTATTTATTAAAGACAAAATATGCGTCTTTTACAATGCAAAAACAGTTTGATTGCGTTAAAATTAAGATGTTTTGGAGAAATACACTCGGCTATATCTTTGATTTTGCCATATATTACATTGATTTTTTGTATTGCCAATGGAAGGTTTCCTATGTTACACTGAAAACGTTTTGGTGTGGATTTAACGGAAATTTAACATAAAACTTTATTTTGATTAATTTGATAATTCATGGAAACGAATGAAAAGAATCTTGTAGAGCTATCTGTTATGGGCGAAGTCACCAGCCCGCTGAGTGGCTCTCAGCCTTACTGCATAACACCCGAAGGTAAGCCTACCATCCTGCCGAGCGTGGGTGGAATTACGTATAATGTCAAAGTAGGCGATAATGCGATTCATTGGGAAGCAGACCACGTAGAACCATGTGTGTCCGTTAAAAATAAGGACAGGGATGAAAATGGCGCATTAAATTTACTGTCCTGCATTGGAAATGTTGCCCGGGTTATAACAGGCAATGCAAAAGGCCATGCAGGCGTCGTTACAGGAAAACACGGTGGCATTGAAAATGTGCTGGTTGATTTTGAAGACAGGACACTTGAAAAGCTTGCCATTGGGGACAAAATACTTATTCGTGGTGTTGGTGTAGGTCTATCTCTTGCAAAGTATCCCCATATTAAGCTTATTAACATGTCTCCAAATCTTCTAAAGAAGTTTCCCGTCCGGCAGGACAAGACGAAAGACGTACTGCATGTGCCGGTAACGCATATTATTCCTGCAGCCATTATGGGATCGGGGTTGGGCTCTCAGCATTGTTACCGTGGAGATTATGACATACAATTATTTGATAAAGAACACGTTAAAAAGCATAATCTCCAAACGCTGCGATTTGGAGATATTGTGGCAATTATGGATGCCGACCACACTTTTGGAAGGATATACAGAACGGGGGCAGTAAGTATCGGGGTAATTGTACACAGTAATTGTGTGACGGCTGGGCACGGTCCCGGCGTAACAACACTGCTTACCTCTGCTGATGGTAAAATCGTACCCTCAATAGATAGTACCGCTAATATCGGTGTATATTTAAAGATTGGACGATTCAGGAAAAAATCATCAAATAAAGGCTAAAGAATATTTTACTTTGGGAATATACTTGACATTTTCTCTCCAATTAATATAATCTTTAGCTTTCTAATTCTTTTGTATGTATTGGTTTATTTTATAGGAGAGGAGATTATTTGTCTACTGTGAGTGTTCAAGAATTGGTTGATGCAGGATTTCATTTCGGTCATCGGACGAGTAAGTGGAATCCCAAGATGAAGCCTTTCATCTTCGGCAAACGGAATTTAATCCATATTATCGATTTACGGCAAACTACAAAGGGGCTTGTCACTGCATGCAAGTTTTTAACAAGTCTTATCCAGACAAAAAAAGACGTGTTATTTGTAGGCACCAAATGGCAGGCGCGTGATATAGTTATACGTGAAGCAAAACGCTGTGGAATGCATTATGTAAGTGAGCGCTGGTTAGGCGGTACACTGACAAATTTTGATACCATCCGGAAACGTTTGGAACGTCTGGAAGAATTAGAAAACCTGGAAAAAACCGGGGGCATTAATCAGTTTAGCAAAAAGGCGATTTCCTCTCTGAACAGGGAACGTAAAAAGATACTTACCAACCTGGAAGGCATTCGTAATATGAGTTCTCTCCCGGGAGCCCTCGTAGTAGTCGACCCAAAAAACGAACATAATGCCATCAGCGAGGCAAAAAAGCTGGGAATAGCAACGGTGTGTCTTGCTGATACGGATTGCGACCCTGATATGATAGACATTTGTGTGCCAGGTAACGATGACGCCATTCGGGCAATCAATCTCTTTTTAACTAAGACGGCGGATGCAATTTTGGCTGGCAAAGAGCTCCTGATGACTGTCACTAGAGTTTGACAGGGATATTGAAGGTTTAGGTTTAAGAAAAAGTCCTTCCATTTGTTAAAAGATAACATTAGGCGTATCCATACAAACTACAAGTCAGGCCACTACCTTCAAAGAACATTTCATATGGATTTCCATTCGTTGGTTATTTATGCGATTAAAATTATTTAGTATATAAAACGACTGTAGTTTTATACTACATTGTACGGAGGTTGTTCATGGCGGATATATCGAGTATTACAAAATTGAGAGAACAAACAGGGGCCGGCATATTAGAGTGCAAGAGCGCCCTTGACGAGGTTAAAGGCGATTTTGATAAGGCGCTGGAAATCATTAAAAAGAAGGGGATTGCAAAGGCTGCCAAGAAAGAGCAGCGGGCAACCGCCGAAGGCAGGATCGGTACCTATATTCACACCAATGGGAAATTGGGGGTGATGGTAGAACTTAACTGTGAGACTGATTTTGTGGCAAAGAATGAGGTCTTCCAGCAGTTCTTAAAGGATATTTGCATGCAGGTGGCTGCTACGAAACCGTTGGCGGTAAAAAGAGATGACATCCCCGGCCACGTTATAGAAGAACAAAAGAAGATATTTATGGAAGAGGCCAAAGGAAAACCTGCAAATATTATTGAAAAGATCATCACCGGAAAGATAGACAGTTTTTATAAAGAAAGATGCCTGCTGGAGCAGCCTTTTATAAAAGATGATACAAAAACGATCAATGATTTATTAATTGCAAATATTGCCAAAATAGGGGAAAATATCAAAATAAATCGCTTCGTCAGGTTTGAGGTAGGCGAGTGTTAGACAATTAAGAAACGTTGCATTGCCATTGTGCCCATGAAAAGCAATATCAAATATAAACGCGTATTATTAAAGATTAGTGGCGAAGGTTTTGGTAATGAAAATGGGCGCGGCTTAGAAACAGAGACTTTTGCTGCATTAGCCAAAGAAATACAAAATATTTCTACGACGGGTGTTGAACTGGCGATCGTAGTGGGTGGCGGCAACATCATCCGCGGCGCAAAGTTTGGGAGTGCCGGTAAATCCAGGGTCCAGGCTGATCAGGTAGGCATGATTGCCACGGCAATCAATGCGTTGCTCTTGCAGGATATATTGGAAGGATTCGACATCAAGGCGCGCGTAGTCAGCGCCATCGAGATTAAAAATATTACTGAATCCTTTGTATTGCGAAACTGTTTGCAATATTTAAAAGAAAAAGTCGTGGTTATCTTTGCTGGCGGGACAGGAAACCCTTATTTTACTACTGATACCGCGGCAGCTTTGCGTGCTATTGAAATTGGCGCAGACGTAATGCTAAAGGCAACACGGGTTGATGGTGTGTATTCAGACGATCCCCTGAAAAATGCATCTGCAAAATTATATAAAAAATTGACGTATATGGACGTCTTGAACAAACAACTGGGGGTAATGGACCTAACGGCGATCTCCTTGAGTATGGAAAATAAATTGCCAATTATCGTTTTTAACATGAATAAACGTGAAAATATCAAAAAGGCAATTATGGGCGAACCTATTGGAACATATATCGGGGCATGATGAAATATGACAAAAGAATTAATTTGCAAAGAAACAAAAGCTAAGATGGAAAAGGTTGCCGTGCATCTGCAGGAGGACCTCCGGGGTTTGAGGACGGGCAGGGCAAGTACGGGATTGGTGGAAAACATAAAAGTAGAGTGTTACGGAGATTTTTCCCCGTTAAAACAACTGGCGGTTATTTCAACACCCGATGCACAGTCTATAGTTATTAAACCGTATGATACTACAATAATCTCCAGTATTGAGAAGGCCATTTTACAGTCAGATATTGGATTAACCCCCTCAGTCGAGGGAAAAGCCCTGCGCATCGTAATTCCACCGCTCAATGAGGAACGGCGAAAGAAACTTTCAACACATGCAAAGGAGTTTGGAGAAACGGCGAAGGTGGCTTTGCGAAATATCCGGCACGAAGCCAACAAACAGGTTGACAAGGAAGAGAAAGAAGGCAGCATGACCGAAGATGACGCCAAACGCACCAAAGATGAAGTACAAAAAATTATCCACGAATACGAGGGTAAGCTTAACGATTTTGTCAAGAAGAAGACAGACGAGATACTCAAAGTATAGAACCGAAATCGATTTTTGGTTGCAGTTAGCAGCCTTTTGTTATTTTATATATACAAATAAAAGTGAACTCTCCGGAATCGGGGGCATAGCTCAGTTGGTAGAGCACCGCCCTTTTAAGGCGGGCGTCGATGGTTCGAGTCCATCTGCCCTCACTATTTTTTGTGAATATTTACCAGAAAGACACGGAATCCGGCGGGAATAGCGAAATATTGGGAATTAATTCATAGCCAGTGTAATTA
>JACPHJ010000006.1 GCA_016188675.1 Planctomycetota bacterium | reverse complement strand
CGGCTATACCTGACCCGTACAGGATATCGTTCGCGCCCTTCTACCGTTGTGGTAATATTTTCTCCTCCAATAGCCGTCTCAATAATATCCTGCACATCCTGTATATTGACGCCATAGCGTGCAATTTCCTCACGTTTAATCTTATATTCCATGTAAGGTTTTCCCGTAACTCTTTCAGCATATAGGTCTGCCACACCGGGAACATCTCTTAGCGCCTTTTCGACGTCTATAGCTAATTGCTGTATAACGTTCAGGTCTGGCCCAAAGACCTTGACGCCGACCGATGTACGGATACCTGTTGCCAGCATGTCAATTCGGTTCACGATTGGTTGTGTCCATATATTTGCCACGCCTGGTATTC
The DNA here is from genome assembly GCA_016188675.1 of Planctomycetota bacterium. Taxonomy (GTDB): domain Bacteria; phylum Planctomycetota; class Brocadiia; order Brocadiales; family Brocadiaceae; genus Wunengus. The sequence goes on along the minus strand of JACPHJ010000006.1, from coordinate 36,351 downwards.
TCATGGCTTCGTCCATTTCCTGAATGAGTTCCTGTTTGGTAATTGTCCGTTCATCGGGCAAAAATAAATGAAAAACAGGGTGGATGAACGAGGGCACATAGTTTAAAAATTTGTACTCGATCTTCTTTTTGCGCCATTCTTCCTTTGGTTTTAAGGCAACAACGGTTTCAAACATCTCGACAGGCGCCGGGTCTGTAGGGGTTTCTGCCCTGCCTAATTTACCAACTACCATATCTATTTCAGGAAAGGATTTTATGATCATATCCTGTTTCTGCATGACCTTAAGGGCATCCGTTAAGGCCACGCTTGGTAACATTACCGGCATGAAGAGGATTGAACCTTCATCGAGGGGTGGCATGAATTCCCTCCCTAATTTTTTAACGGCAAATACGGATGAAACAACGATAGCAAGAGGAATTGCAAGGAATGTTTTCTTATGGTCCAATACCCACTTAAGTGTAGGTTGATAGCCCCTCAATAACATCCTGGAGGAAAAATTATCTTCCATAGGTCTTAGTTTGCCCTTAATCAGAAAGGTACACAGAATGGGTACGAGGGTAATGGCCATGATGACAGACGATCCAATTGCGATGGTCTTTGTCCAGGCAAGTGGTGTGAAGAGCTTCCCTTCCTGTCCTGTAAGTCCAAATACGGGGAAAAACATACAAATGGTTGTTAAGGCAGCAAAGAATATGGAACCTCCAACCTCTTTTGACGCATCAAGGATGATCTGCGGGCGGCTTTTCTTGCCCTTTTGTTCTATAAGGTTTCTAAAAATATTTTCTGTCATGACGATGGCCATATCGCTTACCTCACCGATGGCGATGGCAATACCCGTAAGGGACATAATGTTTGAATCGATACCCATAAAATACATGCACAGGAAGGAGATCAGGATAGATATGGGGAATCCCAGACAACAGATCAATATACTTCGGACGTGTAGCAAAAAGATGGCTACAACAAAGGATGTAATAATGATTTCTTCTATCAGCGCCTCTCTGAGAGTGTCAATAACCCGATAGATAAGACCCTCTCTATCATAGAAGGGAACGATCTTTACGCCGGGAGGTAAACCCGGTTCGATTTCTTTGATTTTCTTTTTTACCCTTTTAATAACCTCCAAGGGATTTTGCCCCTGGCGCATGATAACGATTCCACCGGTAACCTCAGCCCCTTCCTTGTCCAGTGCACCACGTCTAAAATCACCGCCGACCTGGACAGAGGCAATGTTTTTGACGAATATTGGCACACCGTTGTAACTGCCTATGGTAATGTTTTCAATATCCGTAACATTCTTGATAAATCCAAGACCACGGATGATAAACTCCATATTGTTACTTTCGACAACCTTGGCGCCTACGTCGATATTGCTTTTGCGAACGGCTTCGTATACCATTCCTACGGTCATGTTATATGCCAACAATTTGTTAGGATCAACATCGACCTGGTATTGTTTGACAAAACCACCTACACCCGCAACCTCAGAGACACCCTCGACTGCGTTTAACTGATAGCGGACATACCAGTCCTGGACGGATCGCAGTTGTCCGAGGTCGTACCCTTCGCCTTCAACGGTATACCAGAAAATCTGGCCAAGTCCTGTGGCATCGGGACCGAGCCTGGGTGTGACGTCTTTAGGCAGCAATTGTTGGATAAAGTTTAATCTCTCCAGCACCCTGGAACGCGCCCAGTAAAAATCGTTTTTTTCCTTAAAGATAATAAATATCATGGAAAAACCGAATCCCGATTGGGAACGTATGACCTTTACGCCGGGTACGCCGAGTAGATTAACCGTTTCACCTATATCCGGGATGACGTCCATGTTGATATTCTTTAATCCAAAGACACCGCCGAATATCACCAGGAGGTAAAAGCAGATGATGAGGAATCGGTTTCTGAGACAGAGTTCAATGAGTTTATTGATCATATTTCACCGCAGAGGACGCAGAGTGCGCAGAGAATCGGGAAAATTATTAACGATCCTTTGGATGCCGTCTTTTAACAGTTCAACATTGAAGTTAATTAACAATCCAAGCTTACAATCGGCTAGTTTCAAATAAGACATCAATTGCGCTTTATGAATTGGTAGAAGCGTTTCAACCGACTTTATTTCTACAATAACTTCATTTTCTATCAGTAAATCCAGACGATAACCACATTCTAGCTTTACACCTCGATATACAACAGGAAGTGACTTTTGTTGCTCCACTTTCATATCTGCTTGCATAAGATCGTGTACCATACACGCCTCATAAGCAGATTCAAGGAGTCCCGGTCCTAATGCGCGGTGAACATCAATAGCCACACCAATAATTGTTTCTGTTATCTTATTAAGTTTTTTCTCTATATTCATCTCCGTGTCCTCAGCGACCTCTGCGGTAAACAATTATTTTTTTTCCTCTTTAAATTCCATCGCACCGCCGTACAGGGCGCTTGCGCCTCCTGTAAGCTGACTCTGTGAGTCGATGAGGAAATTGGCTGACGTGACAACCCTTTCTCCTTCCTCCAAACCTTCTAAGACAGGGTAATAATCGCCCGCCTTCGGACCGAGGGTAACTTCCTTTCCGACATATTGTCCATTGCCTTTATCGATGTAAACAATTTTTCGTATGCCTGTGTCTAACACTGCTGTGGCCAGGATAGCCAGTACCTGTGTGGTTTTCTCAAGATGCATTCCACACTTTGTACAATCAGCGGGTTTATCAGAAGTGACTTCGGGATGCATGGGGCATGCATAAACACTACGTTTTTTGTGTTCAACTTTTTTTACCATTATCCCCAAATCTTCTTTAACCTCCCATCGTCCCATTTGTCTTTTGCACTCCGGACATTCGCCGGGTTTTTCTGAGGTCATGCAGGCCATAGGACACATGTATACGAATTTTTGTTTCTTTTCACCTGTGGGCAAAGTTATGGTTATACTCTTTTGTAACATCATGCCGCACATGGGACATGACTTGGGCGCTGTGGTCGGATCCCATTCTTGTGGACAAATACATGTCAACTTCTTGCCTAAAGCTTCATTAGGTATCTCTTTCTTCTCGAGCTTCATACCACACACCGGACAGTCGCCATCTGTCTTTGAGGCATAGCATTCCATAGGGCATTCGTATACCGTCTCAGTTTTGGCTGTGATATCTTTTTTCCCGGCCTCGACTTCTTTTGTAACAGGGCGTTTTTCAAGCTTCATTCCACATACAGGACAATCTCCCGGTTCCTTTGATGCGTAACATTTCATAGGACATACGTACTCATGGCCTGTTTCCCCTTGTTGTATGGTTACATCGCTAGTAGCAACTAACTCAACTTGAGCAGGGGGTTTCTTTGTGAAGGGGACATCATCCTCAGGGCATATACCCGGCCTGCTGGACTTTATTTCAGGGTGATTAGGGCAGAAGTAATCCAGACCGCTTACGTAGATTTCTCCCTGCTTTTCCAGTTCTTCAACAGGTATCCGTATGCGCGCATTGACATACATGGAAGGTTTAAGTTTCATTTGGTGTTTGGGGATATCACAACGCATCTTTACCGAGCGTGTCTTGTCATCAAGAAAGGGTTCTATGAACGAAACTCGGCCAATAAATGCCTCTCCTGGATATGTCGGGGTTGTGACTTCTACTTCCTGCCCGATCTTGATCCAGGCCATTTCGTACTCATAGATGTTAGCCTTCATCCATACGTTTGAAAGATCGGCGACGGCGTATATCATTTCACCCTGCATGACATATTGCCCTTCCAACGTCTTTTTCTCTGTGACAATGCCGCTAATGGGTGCATATATTACCGTATGTTGTTTTATCTTTTTGTTTTTTGTAAGCTCTTCAATCTGTTTATCCGTAACACCCCACCATAATAATCTCCTTTTTGATGCTTCGATAAGCGATTTAGCGCCATTTATTACTTCTTCAAAAGTGCTCTCCTTGACTTTTTCAAGGGTTTCAAGCGCTAACAGATATTCTTCCTGAGTTGATACAAGATCAGGACTATAAATCCAGACCATGGACTCTCCCTTTACAACCTGTGTACCCGTGAAATCAACAAATAGCTTATCAATCCTGCCGGGAATCCATGCAGATACGAGGGACTTGAGTCTTTCGTCGTATTCAATCAATCCTACCGTATAAATATCTTTGGTTAAAGACCTGAAGCCAACCGTATCTGTTTTGACCTGTGCCAGTTTGCGTGCTCGTTCACTCAGTTCTATGGTGGCCAGCGCGCCGGCTTCTTCAACACCTGCTCCTTTTTCATACACAGGAACCAGGTCCATAGCGCAAATGGGACATTTGCCTGGTTTATCCATCTTGACGGATGGATGCATACCGCAAGTCCAATAAAGTATCTTCTTTTCTTTTGTTTCCTCAGCGTTTGCGGAAGAAACAAGGCTGAATGCGTCTTGTAGTGGCAAGGCGTGCCTTGCCACTATACTATTGTGTACATAAATACTAAAAATGATACCAAGGGTAACAAGCGTAGTTTTAAGTAAATTAAGCATTCGGTGACTATTTTTAATTGCATGTAGTGGCAATTCATGAATTGCCACTACAAGATCTAAATTGTTGTGCGTGTGAAGAAGTTGTTTAAAGGACATAGCGCACCCCATTCATAATTGATTGTGAAGGAAAGGAGAAACGGTTACTATTGTTTTATTGTGTTAACTGTACCCCTACTGCCCTTTCCAGGTTTGCCAGGTTTTGCTCAAAGTCTGCCAGCGCCCTGGAGTAAAGTAGTCTTGAATTTAAAAGGATCCTTTGGCTGTCAATCAGGGTAAGAAAATCAACCTTGTCCGCCTCATATCCGATGCGAGCGGCCTTTAAGGATTGTTCTGCTTGTGGAATTACGCCTGTTTTATAAAGATTTATCGTGCTTTCGGATGATTGTATCCTGACCAAATAATCCTTAACCTCAAATAACGCCTTATTGTTGATGAAGCGATAATCTGATTTAGCTGCGCTGAGGCCTTCTTTTGATTCCTTTACCTTTGACCGATTTTTTGGCCAGAGCCATGGAACGTTTACTGTGAGCGATGATGCCCAAGTATCGGATCGTTTATCTTCCTGCATGTACTCCACCATCGGTTCGAGGTCTGAAAAGTAATAATCCTTCTTCGAGAGTTTCAGGTTTGCCTCTTCCCTTTTCACGGCGTGGTCATATTTCCTTAGTTCCGGCCGGTTTTTAACTGCAAGGTCTTCTAATTCATTTATCGTTAGATTCAGGGTATGTTTTTCAAATGGTCGCGGTTTTCCTAAAGAGGTGTCCGTAGGTCTGTCTAATAAGATATTTAATCGGGCAATAACGGATTCCCTTTCCTTGTTTAAAACAATGAGGTTATTAATTAATGTTGATGCTTCAACCTGCGCGGAAAGCACGTCCCTCTGGGTTGTCTTACCCACGGAATATTTTGTTTCCGCAATCTTAGCAAATTTGCGGAGGAGTTCTCTATTCCCCTCCGTGATGTCAATGGCGCGATTAATGTAATAGAGTTCATAAAAAGCTGATTTTACGAGGGCTGTAATTTCCTGTATTTTGGCCTGAAGTTCTTTTTCTGCCATATTTGACTCTTCGAAAGCCACCTCTCCCCTTAGACGCAATTTACCGGGGAAAGGTATTTTCTGTGATACGCCGTAACGCTGCTGAAGCATTTCGGTTTGACCATTGATATTGACCGGATTATTGGACATATCATACGAACCGGCACGAAGGGAAGGATCATCTAATGACTTAGCTTGTGAAATCCTTGCTTTTGCAGCATTAAGGCGTTTTTGAGCTGCACTGATTTCAGGATTGCGTTCTATAGCTTCCTGTATCAGCCATTTTAATTCCAATGGAGCCCCGGCCTGATTCATTTCAAGGATAACGTTTTTACTGTCCGATTGTTTTTTTTGTGTGCTGTTATCTTTTTCTCCGGCTAAAATGATGATGCTGGAAAATACTAATATTGGTGGGAATAATAAAAATATTTTCATGAGTATTCTGTTCATGTTACGAATATGATTATCCGCACTTAGTCATGTGGCATGTCCTTGTCTTACACTCCAGGGTGTGTCCATGGTTAATGGACCTTGAAAACAAGGTCAAACAAATTGCCGCTGCAACAAAAAGCGACGTAATACATGAAAAATATACATATGTCTTGCAAAAATAGGGGGGTGGTGTCTGTATTTCAAGTATACGTTTTATTCGGTCTTCTACAATGTTTTGGTCTTTGGAAAATGCGGCCGAGGTACTCAGCTTATCTATCGAATCAGATTTGGATAACTTCACGAGCGCGCTTGCAAGTTCTAATGGCTCTCTGGAGAAATTTATAGCGCTATCATCCGCTGCTTTTTCAGATGCGGAGGAATATTGATTTATCAGGTGACGATTGATTGGAAGGAAATAATTGAGTGCGTGCAACATTTTTATAACAAACAGCTTTAAGGGGTCTTTGTTCTTTATGTGATGTGTTTCGTGGAGGATTACGGATAAAAGTTCCTTTCTTGTTAAATATGAACAAATGCCCGAAGATAAGTAGACTTTCGGTTTCCATAGACCTGATGTAAAAGCACAGCGTAAATTGGTATTATCCAGGAGCACGAGTTGCCCGGAAAGATGCATAGGAGGCAGAATTTTATTTAATTTAGGATGAGTATCAACAGATAGGGGGGTGAGGGGGCGGATAAATCGGTAATTCCAGGATAGCATAGAGATCGTTTTATGAATAGCCGTACAAATTCCGATAAAAAGTATTATAACGCAAGCCCAGGGAAGTATCGTAGAAATTGTCCGTAAAGTAAAAAAACACTTCGAACAAATACTTCCACAGCAGGTGACAGCTTCATAAGCGAACCTGGTATCAGATATATATCCTTTGATACCAAGTACTATCCCTGTAATTAATATTGATAGGATGGTAAAGTTTATCAATACAATCAGGGTAAAACATACTGTTGCTTTTCTATGCTGGGTCGTTGCCAAATTATTCATGCAATTATTTCCTGGACGTGCTTTTTCTTTTAGATTCAATCAATTTGGAAAAATATTCAATCTTGTCTGGATTCATCCGTGACATATAATCAACAAAATGCACCATTGCTGATTGGAAAGAAAACCCGGAAACTCCCTCTACCATTTTTTTTGATACAACTTCGAAAAATTCTTCCCTGGTGTAGGCGGGTTTATAGAAAAAGGCCTTTCCAACCTTTCTTTTTTTCAGAAGTCCTTTCTTGACCATTCGGTTAGTAACGGTGATTACTGTGGAATATGAAGTGTCCCTGCCGGAAGAAAAAGCATCCAGAATATCCTTTACACAGGACTCGCCGCGGTTCCACAGCGCCTCCATAATGTCCGTTTCCAGCGCTCCCAAGACCTGGTTTATCCCTTCTTTAAAAGGATTGAAATGAAATTTTAATTGTTTGTTCATGTGGAGTTTTTTAAAATAAATATCTGTTTAATTCCTGAATTGGTTTTACCATAATCCTCTTTTGCAAGTATAAAAGAGACGGTGACTATTTTATTCATTGTGTGATACCAATGAGGGGAAATGTTTAATGCCGGAATTATTATATTCTACATATTGTAGAATTTGCAAGTGAAATTTATGCTTATTGATTAATTCGATATTCGTGCTATTATATTTCCGATTATAATGATTGACATACATACCCACATATTGCCAATGATAGATGATGGTCCGACAATGGTGCATGAATCTCTTGAGATGTGCAGGATTGCGGTGAATGATGGAATAAAGAAGATAATAGCCACGCCTCATGTGCAAAATGGGATGTATGATTTGGATGCAAATAAAGTACTCGAAAAGGTAGATATGCTCAACCAATTGATAAAACAAGAGGGTTTGGATTTGGTTATATTTCCGGGTGCAGAGGTGCATTTAAACGACCGTTTATTGGATGCAGAAATTTTAAGGGAAAGTAGTATTTTGACTATAAATGGAGGTAAAAAGTATATCCTTTTGGAATTTCCCTTTCAGTGGGTTCCACCAGAAACAGAGCAGATTATATTTAAGTTAAAGTTGATGGGACTTACTCCTGTTTTACCTCATCTTGAGAGGAATTACAGAGTTCAGCGGAATCCACATATGGTTGTACGTTACGTAGAGATGGGGGCTATTTTACAGGTAACAGCACAAAGTATTGTAGGGGATTTTGATGCCGCACCATTGAAGTGTGTTTTGTGGATGCTAAAAAATAATCTCGTACATGTGATTGCCTCGGATGCCCATTCCCCGGTAGCAAGACCTCCGATACTGTCCAGGGCAGTGAAGATAGTGTCCGATATTCTGGGTGAAGAGGTGGCAAGGAAGATGGTATTAGAACACCCAGGGATGATATTGGAAGGGCTGCCTTTTAACAAATAAAATAATAGTGATGTCAACCTAGTGGTGCAACGGAACTGCAATCAAATAATGAAACTTATACAAAATAACAAATAAATTCAAATTTTAAGAAAGGGGTTTTTTTTAGTGAAAATACTTGTGACAGGCGGCGCCGGTTTTATTGCTTCTCATCTGGTAGATAGATTGGTTGAGGATGGGCATTGTGTAATTGTAGTTGATAACCTTTCGGCAGGCCGAAGAGAAAATGTTAACACAAAGGCGTTATTTTACGAAGTAGATATTTGTGATGCGGCATCCCTGGAAGAGGTATTCAAAAAAGAAAAACCTGAGATTGTGGATCATCACGCCGCCCATGTTAATGTGCGCAAGTCCGTAGAGATGCCTGCCTATGATGCGAATATAAATATCTTGGGTTCACTTAATCTTTGCGAATTGTCAAAAAAATACCAGATCAAAAAGTTTATCTATGTTTCTACCGGTGGTGCGGTTTATGGTGAACCAAAGATATTGCCCGTTACGGAAACGTGTCCTGTTGAACCGCTTTCACAGTATGGCGTAAGCAAACATACGGTAGAGCATTATTTATCCATATTTTATAAATTATATGGTTTGAATTTTACCATATTGAGGTATCCGAATGTTTACGGGCCAAGGCAGTCACCGCACGGCGAGGCAGGTGTGGTAGCGATATTTAGCGAGCTACTGCTTCAAAATATGCGTCCTACGATTTTTGGCGATGGTTCGAAGACCAGGGATTATGTTTATGTGGATGATATTATAAATGCAAATATGACCGTCATGAATAATCTGGGCAACGGAGAGATTTACAACCTGGGTTGGGGAAAAGAAGTTTCCGACTTAGAGGTATTCCGAACGGTTAGAAGGGCGCTTGCGTCAAACATTGAACCTGTTTTTGGCAAAAAGCGCCCTGGTGAGATAGATCATATAAGCCTGGACAGCTCAAAGGCAACGACAGAACTAAAATGGAGACCGAAGATTACCTTTGAGGAGGGCATTAAAATTGCCACACAGTATTATCGGAATTTAAAAAGATGAAATAGTATAGTCGAAGATTATCGTTTTGTCCACTGGAAGCTCTTTCTTGCGCCCTTTTGGCCATACTTTTTACGTTCTTTCATTCTGCTGTCTCTTGTGAGAAATCCCCCGTCACGCAAGCTTACAACAAGGTTCGAATCGGATTTTGATAAAGCGCGTGCTATGCCAAGAGATATTGCGCCAGCCTGGCCGGTCAAACCCCCGCCTTTAACGTTCGCCAATACGTCAAACTCTCCCAGTGTTTTTGTGGTTTTTAGTGGAGTCCTTACCATGCCTCTTTCCCGATCTAAGGGGAAATAGCTGTCAAGTTCCTTATCGTTTACAAGTATCTTGCCGTTTCCTTTTTTTATCCTTACCCTTGCAATAGACGTCTTGCGCCTGCCTGTACCCCAAATATATTGTTCTCCTGCCACTTTTCTCTCCTTCGATTAATTGCGAATAACCAACTCTTTTGGTTGTTGTGCTTGATGTGGATGCTCGGCACCCTCATAAACCTTTAATTTAGTTAACATAGCTTTACCGAGTTTAGACCTCGGCAACATCCTTCTTACCGACCGTCTGAACACTTTGTCTGGCGCAGTTTCAAGGGTTTTACCGACCATCCTTTTTCTCAAACCACCTTGAAAATGCGTTACATAATAGTGAATCTTCTCTTCCATCTTTTTTCCGGTAAGTTTTACCTTGCTGGCATTGGTAATAATAACAAAATCCCCGACGTCAACATGGGGTGTATATTCTGGTTTGTGCTTGCCTTGCAAGACTCTCGAAACAGTGGTTAACATTCGTCCCAAAATCTTGTCCTTGGCATCTACGATATACCAATTCCTTTTTACATTCTCTTTTTTTGCCATAAAAGTATTCATTTTTTATTGTATTCCTTAAACTGAGTGTATCAAAAAAAGCGCCTCATATAAAATAAGGCGCTTTTTTTATTATAAACTACTAAAATATTAAAACTTTTAAATTTATTTGTGACAAGGGCAAGGATCTGTTTTCCCTTTTTCACAATGCTCTTTACACTTTGCATCTTTTGGACAACCACAAGCGGCAGCAAAAATATTTGTAGCACTCGTACTGATCATCAACGCGCCAATGAAAGCCATTGTAATGCCAATTTTCTTTAACATTTTTGACTCCTTTCGGATTTGTTAAAAGTAGCGAAGTAACGCACGGTATTTATTTTTTCTTACAGCTACAATCCTTCGACTTTCCGGAACAATGACTGCATGGGCAGCCTTCCGGACACTCGCATGCACCGGCGATTGCAGATTTAATAAGCATTGGTACATTTGTTAAGCCGATTCCAAACACGAGCGCAGATACCATTACGAATGATATATATAATTTTCTCATAGTAACCATCACCTCCCTTCATAAAATAATATTTATTATGAAGAAATATGCAGGAACGACTCACAACATACCATGCCATATGGCACATCAAATTATTTTACAAAAAAAGAAAAAACACGAACTAAGTTTATATCAAAACATCACAGACTTGTCAATATATTTTTATCTTCTTGCCAGGGCATATTTTAATTGACATGCCAATGGCATGTCATTAACATATTACAAATTAATTTTGGTTTTTACCACTTATAAATTGTTTTCATTTAACATAATATTATCTCTAACCATGCCACAAGAAATTTTAACAGATTTAAGTACATTGGATTTGAATAAGTCAATTGTAGATATAGAAACTATTCGCAACATTATACCGCATAGGTACGAGATGGAACAATTGAGCGGTATCGTAAAATTCGACCCGGAACAAGGTATAATCGTTGGTTATAAGGATGTTTCTCCTAATGAATTTTGGGTTCGGGGGCACATCCCTGGTCGTCCACTCATGCCAGGTGTACTCATGTTAGAAGCTGCAGCTCAGTTGTGTACCTACTATTATAAAAAAACTATCCAGGATGACAGATTCCTTGGTTTCGGCGGTATTGATAAAGTTAAATTCCGCGGAAAGGTGGTACCAGGCGACAGACTTATCCTCATTGCCAAAAACAGGGAATTGCGCCCACGTCGGGCTATTTTTGATACCCAGGGTGTAGTAGATGGGAAATTGGTGTTTGAAGGGGTTATTATAGGTATGGTGGTGTAATGATCGAATGTCTTAAAATTGGTTAACCTGCAAATTATTCAAAATTCTTAATTCTAAAATATCTTTGATATGCTTGATAAAATAATCGGGTTTAATAAGTTTGTCCTGTACTTTTAAATATGCATTGTAATGCCTGCCGTGTTCGAACATAACTGTAACTATACCCAAAGATTTACCGGCGGTTAACTCGTCATCGATCTTATCCCCAACGCATATAATTTCTTCAGGTTTTAAATTATATTGTTGCATGATGTGTTTAAAACACCCGGTTTTCGACTGCTCCTCGTTTCTATCCGCAATTAATATGTCATCAAAATAATTATCATTTAATCCCAGCACATCGATCTTCTTTGCTTGTATTTGTTTATCTCCGGAGGTAACGAGTATCAGCTTATATCCCTGTGATTTCAGATGCATCAGGGTACCTATCACGTCTGAAAAGAGGGTGATGTTGGAGATTTCCACATGAACGAATTCTTCCAATAATTCTCGTGCACATGAATTTGGAAGGTGGTAATGTGTTGCAATTTTTTCATAGATGTTGGCTTTTACTCCATATTTTTCTTCCATCTGCAATTGCAGGAGATAAGCTTCTTCTTTCGAAGAATTGATCAACCTGGCAATCGTTTTGGCCACTTGTCTTCGGCCCTGTACAACCAACGTCCCACTGCAATCATAAAGGGTGTCGTCCAGATCAAAGATAATAGCCTTGATTTTCCTAGAATTTTCAAGCATGTGTTTATCTTAAATATGCCTCGGTCACATATCGGCGCATCATGCGGTGACTATTGAAATAATAGGCAATTTTACCAATAGAATTTTTCATGATTTTTATCCACTGGTTTCTGTCATGATAATACATAGGGATAATGATATTTTCCAGCTTGCTGTACAAATCCTCAGCATCTATCGCATCGTTAATATTTGTAAGTGAAGACTCAATAGGTTTGGGACCAATAGACCAACCGGTACTTCCTTCGATATGTCCTTCAATCCACCACCCATCCAGGACGCTGAAATTGATTACGCCGTTATGGGCGGCTTTCATACCGCTGGTGCCGGACGCCTCTCTTGGACGCAATGGTGTATTGAGCCAAACATCCACTCCAGAGACCAACTTTAATGCCATTTCCACATTGTAATCTTTTAAAAACACGATCTTGGTTTTGTCGCTTACTTTTTTTGAAAGTTCAATAATCTTTTTTATGATATCTTTACCCGGAGTGTCTTTGGGATGGGCTTTTCCTGCGTAAAGTATCTGAAACTGTCCTTTTTCACATATTTTTAATAAACGGTCAAGGTTTGAAAATATTAAATCGGCTCTTTTGTAAGAAGTAAATCGCCTTGCAAACCCAATGGTTAAAACATCCACATTCAAATCAACACCGGCTGACTCTTTTACATAACCGGCAAGATTGTTCTTGGCCCGGAGATGCGCTTCCCACAATTCTCCATCAGGAATGACTTCTGAACGCACGAACAGTTCTGGTTCATTTGCCCAACCGGGAATATATTTATCATATAATTGCTTCATGCTTTCACACGTCCATGTAAATGAATGGACGCCATTGGTAATAGCATTGATTTCGTAGCCGGGAAACAAGGTTTTAGATACCTCGCCGTGCTTTTTAGCGACGCCGTTGATATAATTGCTCAGATTTAGTGCAAGGCGTGTCATGTTGAGATGGTTTTCACCTCCGAGCTTTTTCAACTGTTCCATGGGAATGACGTCACCAAGGACTTTTTTTACGAGATCGTATGAGAATCTATCATGGCCGGCATCGATAGGGGTGTGGGTTGTGAATACACACAAATCTCTGACTGTGTCAACATCCCAAATCCACCGTTCGTCCCAGACACTCTCAATGTCCCTTTTGTACATCTGGAGCAGTTCGAGTGTTAATAGGCTGGCGTGCCCTTCATTCATATGATATTTTTTGATATGGAAACCAAGTGCATGGAGCATACGCACGCCGCCTATGCCTAGCACAATTTCTTGCTTTAAACGATACTGGTCATCACCGCCATATAAAAAGGCAGTGATCTCACGGTCTTCCTCTGTATTTTCCACAACGTCAGTATCGAGATAAAGCACATCTACTTTTCCTCCGGTAACGCTTTGCACATTGTAGCGCCAGGCCTGAATATAAACGTCGCGCCCTTCAATTTGTACCGCAATTTTTCTGGATAAGCGTGTCAGAAACTTTGACTGATCCCAATCTATCGGGTATTCAATTTGCCTTCCATCGCCGTCTATGTCCTGGCGAAAGTAACCCTTTTTTGAGATTAGGGTGACGGCAACCATGGGTATTTTAAGGTCTGCGCCGGATTTCAGGGTGTCTCCTGCAAGGACTCCCAGACCTCCGCTGTAGGTCGGTAAGTTGTTGGAGATGCCAATCTCCATGGAAAAATAGGCAATTTTTACTTCGTTATTCATTTGTGTTGGGACAAGAAAGTTTGCTCGTTCTTTGAGTGAGAAAAATATTTTCAGAATAGTCAACAGGACAGTCAATAATGCTGATGCCGCTTTGTTTCATGGCATCTTGCAAGATCGGTTTCAAATCATTTGCAGAGTCTACACGATAGCTTTTGGCGCCAAAACTTTCTGCATATTTAACAAAGTCAGGATTGGAAAAATCTACAAATGCAGACCGTCCAAAGAAATTCAATTGTTTTGATTTGATGACACCATAACTGTTATCATGAAAAATTAATACAACAAATGAAAGACCGAGGCGGGTGGCCGTTTCTATTTCCTGCGAATTCATCAGAAAGCCGCCGTCTCCCATAATAGCAATAACCTTTCGTTCAGGGTGTACCAGTTTTGCTGCGACCGCACCCGGCAGTGCAATACCCATTGAGGCAAACCCATTGGACATAATGCAGGTATTGGGTTTGTACACAGGATACATACGCGAAATCCACAATTTATGAGCGCCTACATCACTAATCAAAATGTCATCAGGTTTTAATACTTCGCGTACAACGCACAATATTTTTTGAGGCTTCATAGGAAACGATTTATCGTCGTGTGTAATTTTGCATTCTTCTATAACGGAATTTCGTAAAATACTGATAATGTGTTTTGATTCTTTTGTTTCGACTATACTGGACAAATGGTCCAAGGTCTCAGAAAGTTTACCAATCACCTCCAAATCGACATTATAGTAAGCATCAACCTCGCTCGGGGTAACATCGATGTGGAGTATCTTCTTTGTCTTGTGTGGATTCCACGTGTGAGGGTGGTATTCTACAAGATCGTATCCGATGGCAATAATTAAGTCTGCTTGGTCAAAACCGCATGATACGTGGTCGTCGTCCCTCAAGCCAATTGCAAGCAGGGAGAGAGGGCAATCATCAGGGATAGCTCCTTTGCCCATAAAAGTGGTGGCCACAGGGATGTTTAATTTGACTGCAAAGTTAGTCAGGGAGTCGGAGGCGCGCGACCGTAGAACTCCGTTTCCTGCAAGAATTACAGGGTATTTTGCATCTGAAATTAATTTCGCAGCGATTCTAAGCGTTTCTTCCGTAGGATAGGGGGCATGTACTTCCCCCTTCAGGGGAATCGGCTGCATCAGAATATCCGCCTTTGCTATGTCTTCCGGAAAATCAATATGAGTTGCTCCCGGCTTTTCCATCTGGGCAAGTTTAAATGCCTTCCTGACAACCTCCGGAATAATATCCGCTGTGTGAACCAGGGTATTCCATTTTGTGATGGGCTTGAATAGTGCAACGGCATCCATATACTGGTGAGATTCCTTGTGCATACGGTCGAGACTTGCCTGACCTGTGATAGCAACAAGAGGTACGCGATCGAGATTAGCATCAGCCACGCCTGTTACAAGATTAGTAGCTCCTGGTCCTAGTGTGGATAAACAGACGCCTGCCTTACCGGTTAGCCGACCGTATACATCAGCCATAAAGGCAGCGCCTTGTTCGTGACGTGTCGGAATGAATTGTATCTTAGAGTCCAACAGAGAATCGAGGATGTCTATGTTTTCCTCGCCGGGGATTCCAAAGATGTAACGAACACCTTCATTCTCCAAACATTTGACAAGCAGGTCCGATGCCTTCATAAATTTGAAAAGTTTTTAGAAATTTACTGAAATATATTGTTATAAATGTATTGGTTTATCAACAACTGCATGGGCAGCCTCCAGTATAGATTCGGAGAGGGTGGGGTGGGGAAATATATTATTCGATAGCTCAGACGCCGTTCCTTCTAAAAGTGTGGTAAGCGAAATGCCCCACATCAACTCACCCACGTTGGGTCCTATTGCATGCGCCCCTAATATTTCACCGTATTTTTCATCCGCGATAATCTTTACAAACCCATCTTCATATTCTCCGTCAATGACGGCCTTACTATTGGCAATAAGCGGGAATTTTCCTGTTTTTATTTTATACCCTTTGTTTTCGGCTTCTTCCTGTGTAAGGCCTGCGCTTGCTACCTGCGGAGAACAGTATGTTACTCTTGGTATGTTCTGATAGTTTATTGGGACGGTTTCTTTGCCTGCAATGTGAGAAACAGCCCGTAATCCTTCATTTGAGGCCTTATGGGCTAAAAGGGGGGGGCCGGTAATGTCTCCGATTGCGTAAAGTCCCTTTTGGCTGGTTTCCATAACTTCATTCGCCTGCAAATATTTTCCTTTAAAACTTAACGAGAATCTTTCTATTCCAATATTGGTTAATGCCGGTGTTCTGCCTAATGCCAGGAGTAAGCAGTCTGCCTTTAAATAGTCTTGTCCCTTTTCGGAGAAAGAAACAGGGTTTTCGGCTGTGGCAGGGGGGGGAAGTGGCTCGATTTTACTTTTTATTTCTACACGAACACCGCTATTAACTTCAACCTTTTCTAAAGAGGTTCTTGTTAAAATGTCCACGCCTCTTTTAGTAAGTATTTTCCTTAAAGTAGCGCTGATTTCTTTGTCTTCGGCAGGAAGGACGTCACCCAGAAGCTCTATGATGGTGACTTTTGAACCGAGTGTGTTAAAAAGATATGCGAACTCGACTCCTACAGCACCACCGCCAGCTATAATAATAGATTTCGGGATTTCTTCCTGTAATAGGAGGTCATCACTGGTGAGTACGTATTTCCCATCGCAGGGAATTGTGGAAGGAACGAGTGGAACAGAACCGGTGGCCAGGATAACATTTTTTGCTGCTAATTCAACAATGGCTGTTCCATTTTTTTTAACTAATACATTATTCGCAGAAGCGAATAGCCCTTCGCCTTCAATGACCTCAACACCATTTTTCTTGAGGAGAAATTGCGTTCCATGGAATAGTCGTTTAACGACAGATTCTTTGCGTCTATGAAACTGTGGATAGTTAATTCCTAATTTGTCAAAAGTAATTCCATATTCATGCGCCTTGATTAACTTACGATAAATGTCTGCGGAATGTAAAAGCACCTTTGTTGGTATGCAACCCTGATGCAAACACGTCCCACCAACTTTGTTTTTTTCGACGAGTGCAGTTTTTATTCCAAGCTGAGCGGCCTTTATAGCCGCTATGTAACCGCCGGGCCCGCCACCAATGATTATAAGATCGAAGGCAGCGCTACTTTCGGGCAATTATCCCTCCTTTTTCCAGGTGAATAATATAACAAATATTAAGGCGATGGCGATAACCATAATCGCCTTTGGGCTGATATCCGGAATGATCGACTTCTCCATTGATAGAGATAATAATTTACCTATCATAATTTCACCTCCTTTTAAAATTAAATTTTATGATAAAATCAATTACCTAAAAGATACTTGTCAGAATGAGCTACCGTGTGTAAATCCATAATATTAATAATTTTTATTTTCAACTGATACTCTTCCTGTGGATATTCTTTTTCAACCTTTTCCAACTGCGGTGAGTAACCATTCAAAACAGCTACCACGTTTTTAGAGACTGCCCTGCCAACTATTTGATAACCCGTATCGGTCTTTGCGTCGTAGACAGCAATGGAAATATTCGGATTTTCAAAAATATTTTCAATTGTTTTTTTACAAAACCACGACTTGAAAGCTATGTGTTCGTTATCTGGTAAAAAAGTCAAATCTTTAGCAACAGCGAGATGTACCTCTTTCTTTTGGTTTGATGTTGCCACATAAAATAACTCAACTTCTTTACTAAAATCTTTAATTCGGTTAAGAATATTTTCCATGGAGTAACCGCCGAACTCAAACCTGGATTATTATCAATTATAAAGGCACATCAATTTTATAACTGTTGATGTGCCTTTATAAATTTTATTAAGAATCCATATTTTAATGTATTTATGTGGTTACTGTTTCCATAATGGGTTTTGAAACAGGCACTGCGCTTGATTTGTACCAGTCACGATAATAATCGCCTGAATCGTATAATTCCTTCAAATTCAGCAGGACTTGTTCAAATACCTGTTTCCAGTCAGAACCTACTCTGAATGCAAACATGGAGTTCCTCGGATTCTTTGTTGTTTTAATAGAGTTTCTAAACCGAGTCCTCAGGTTATCACCTGCATAAATATGGTCATAAACATACTGCATGCCATTGATAAAGTCTTCTAAGGTCATATCTACGAATCGGTGAACCACATGAGCAGTATCATAGTATTGCCAGTCCTCAGGATAGTTTTTCCTGAAAATCCTCTTTTCAGAATCCAGTCGCGCATAAAGTTGCGTCTTGGGGAACGGACAGTTAATGCCAAAGGTCAGAATGTCAATGTTGTTCTCTAATATGAATTCAGTCATTCTTTTGAAGGAATCTTTGTCATCTCCATCTGCTCCAAATACCACCGAACCCCAGACAACTAAGCCTGCATTGTGGATCTTTTGTATACAATCAAAATAGCTATCGGTACCTAACTTCAGGTTCACACGTTTATTCATTTTCTCCAAAACGGCCTCATTTGTAGATTCTATACCGATAAGCATGCCAAAATTGCCGCTCTTGGCCATATAATCCAATGTTTCCGGGTCTTGAGAGATGTTTAACGCTGTGAATCCTAACCAATCTTTGTGTATTCCACGTTCTACCATCCCTTTGAAAAGATTTAGCGCCCTCTCGTTTGATTTTTTACCATGGCCATAAAAATTATCTTCCGCTAACATCAATCCCTTGTAATCTGTGGCTGCCATCTCATCGAGAACGTCTTCATAAGGTCTTTCCCTGAATTTTCTGCCCTGGAATGTGGGTACACTGCAAAAATCACAATAGTTGGGGCATCCTTTTGTTGTTACGATGGAAGAAAATTTATAGTTATATTTCTTTTTCAAGAGTTCGCGGTTTGGATACACCTTCTTCATCAAACCAAGGGGTGGTAATCCACCCTGATAGACCTTTTTCAGTTTCCCCGCTTCAAAGTCTTTTATGACCTGTGGCCATACTTCTTCTGCCTCACCCACAAAGACAGCGTCAACGTAATTTGCAGCTTCTTCAGGCATTACAGAGGCATGGATTCCACCCATGATTACCGTCATGCCCTTTTTCCTGCAGGCTACCGCAATCTTATAGGCTCTGGGCGACTGATAGGTAACTGAGGTAATACACACTAAGTCAACCGGCTTAAAGGTGATTTCATCATTATCATTTATTGCCAATTCAATATTTTCGTCGATAACGTCAAATTCCCAATCCCCGGGTGTAAGGGCTGCAACATAGGCAAGATTCAAAGGCATTTGAACGATTACCGTAATACTCTCCTCGCCATGCCTGCCCGGTTTATGTGGATTAATTAACATCATTTTTCTACTCATATTTTTGTTTACCTCCAATTCTCCATAATTAAATTAGCTACACCCCATCCCGAAGAAACAACTGCACAAATCCCAGGACCGGGTTTTGTCCAATGACCCGTTAAATACAAATTTTCAATCGGCGTCTTCTGGGGAAGCCTGTTCTCCCACATTTGATCTACAGTGACCTCCCAGCCGTAGGCGGCTCCGTTTGTGTTTGATGTGTAACGTTCCAGGGTTTTCGGTGTAGCTGACTCTTTTACTTCGATGTATTTTTTTAAATCCGGAATATATGATTCTAATCGATGTATCGTATTTAACGTCATGCTTTCTTTGAAAGATTTCCAGTCAGTAACGTTTTTATACATAGCTTTATCCAAACAGACAACCACAGATATTATTTGTTTGTTAGAAGGCGCGAGGGAAGGACATATTCTTGTAGGAACAGAAATATACAACCATTCTTTATCCATAGTACCCGCATCTGTGGCAGTATGATAAAACCCTCTTTTTAATCTACTTAAATCTATATCACCTCCAACGCCTAAGTATAAAAGAAAAAAAGAACAACTCTCTCTCATCTCCGAGATTTTCTTAAGAAATGATAAATCTGTTTTCCCCCCTAGCAGGCCAAAAAATGTCTGACGAGCATCAATATTCGAAACGACTAATCCTGCGGGGATTTCTTTACCGTCTTGTAACTTAACACCTTTTACGGAATTACCATTTAACAGGATTTTTTCGACTCTGGATGATAACATATCGTGTCCGCCAAAATCAATAAATTTCTTAAAAAATGCATCAGCAAACTCTTGCGTACCACCCGCGGGGAAATATGCGCCATCTTTAAGATAATTGATCATCATTTGACACATTGCAATGGCGGATGCCTGAGCAGGGGGGAGTCCTATATAACCCCATTGACCTGCAAGTATCATTTTGAGTTCGTCATTCGTAAAAAAGGCATTTAACATCTCGCCGTATGTCAGGTCCTTATATTTGTCGATAATCAGGCTTTTTTCATTATTAAATGTAGCCCGGTAAAGTTTTACAAAATCCTGGAAAAAATCTTTAACGTTATTTTTTTCCAAAGGATAACGTTCCTGTAAACGTACAATGTATTCGTCCAGGTCGGCTGGAATTTCAATGCTGAAGTTTGGGAAAATCAGGTGATCCATCGGGTCGAGAGGATAAAAATCCATCTCTATCCCAAGCGTCTTGAGACATCGACCGACAACGCTCCACTTTCCGCAACCTCCGATATGGTGAACTGCGGCATCGAAGGTAAAACCCTTCCTCCTGAAAGAAGTACAATACCCTCCGGGAATAAAATGTTGTTCTATGAGCAGCACTTTTTTCCCGCACTTAGCGAGAAATGCGGCACACACCAAACCTGCAATGCCTGCGCCAATAATAATCGCATCGTAGTAGGGATATAAATTATACTTTTTTGTGGATTGGATACACTTGTCGGAAGACGGCATGAATTACGGTTTGTATTTGGAGATAATTAAGGATGAATTATTTCCCAGTCGTGAGAAAGAGTTTATAAGGACGTTCTTTACCGGTACGACCCTGCTATTGTTGGGCACGTAATCCAAATCGCACTCTGCGTCCTGTTCCTTATAATTGATTGTCGGTGGAATTATATTTGTTTTGACGGACATCAATGCAGCTATGGTTTGTAATGCACCAGAGGCGTCAAAGCATTCACCCGTCATAGATTTGATGGCTGACACTGGGATAAGTTTTGCCCGCATGCCAAAGACCTCTTTGATGACTTTGGTTTCCAGGGTGTCTCCATACACACCGGAATAGGCATTGGCAGATATGTAAGAAATGTCATGCAGTGTCAGATTGGCGTCATTAAGGGCGTTCATTATGGACCTCTTGTTGCCGTCTATTTGATATTCCTTACTGACAGCCATTTTTGGCTCAAATGCAGTTCCATAACCCTTAACTTCGGCGTAGATATGCGCATTTCTCTTCTTTGCGTCTTCTAAAGTTTCCATGATAATCAATGCCGATGATTCGCCAATAACCATTCCATTGCGCCTCTTATCGAATGGCGCACAAATTTCCGGCGTTCCATTCCTGCTGCCAGCCAATATCTTTGAATTATGTGAACCCCAGAAGATGTCATGGGTTAATCCATGTACGCCGCCGACAACAACCGCCTTTACACGACCCATTCGAAGGAAATCAGAGGCATAAATAATAGCATCGATACTGCTTGTTACGCCGTTTGAAATGGTGGTATTGAGCCCTGTAGCTTTACAGAAAATAGAGGCGCGGCTGGCAGGCGCATTCAACACGGTGTTAGGAAAATCCATGGGATTGACATAACTTGGGCCCTCACGCAAAGACTGAAAGTCAAAGGAACTGATGCTGTCTATACTTCCATACGTAGAGCCAACAACGATGCCCCAATCATCGCCGCTGTATATATCATTGTTTTCAAGGTTCGCATCTTTGATGGCAAGCACCGTTCCTGACGACACAAGAAGCGATGTCCTGTCGATATGTCTGATTCCTTTTTGTCCAAGATAAATCTTGGCGTCAAAATCAGAAATTTCTCCTGCCTGTTTGCTGCTGAATTTACTTACGTCAAACAGGGTAATGGGTTTTATACCCGATACGCCTTCGGTTAAATTTTTCCAAAAAATATCCTAATATTTACCTGGTCCTTTCTCATGACATTGGGCACATAGTCCAGATCGCATTCCGGATCTGGTGTCTCATAATTAATCGTTGGTGGAATAATATCGTTCTGGACAACTAAGGCACAAGTAATAGCCTCAATGGCACTGGCAGCGCCCATCGTATGTCCAATCATTGATTTTATCGAGCTAATTGCAAGATTCCTGGGTTTGTCTCCAAACACCTTTTTAATTGAAATCGTTTCAGCCTTGTCGTTGGCTGGTGTTCCAGTTCCATGTGCGCTAACATACTGGACATCTTCTGGACTCAGGTCTGCGCTTTTTAGTGCTTTTTTCATAGCAGAGACGACGCCTTCGCCGTCCGGATGTGGAATCGTAATATGATACGCATCACAGCTAAGCCCATAGCCGATAATTTCAGCATAAATATTCGCATTTCTTTTTGTTGCATGGTCAAGCGATTCCAGAAGAAGCATTCCGGCGCCTTCACCCACCATCATGCCTTTTCTGTTTTTGTCAAATGGCTGACAGATATCAGGGGCAATAGCGCCCAGTCTGGCGAATCCGGTATAGGCAACCTTAGAAAAAGGGTCAGAGCCGCCGGCAAGCATCATGTCCACCCTTCCAAACTTAATCAAGTCATAGGCATATCCAATTGCATAATTACCCGCAGCACATGCAGTAGGGATAATTGTATTGGGGCCTTTCAAACCAAACTCAATAGCTATATTTGCTGGAATGTTATTGCAAGGATGCATAAGAAACAGGTCTGGATCTACCTTGTCTTCGCCGTCTTTGTGCCTGATATAATTAACTCTCTCAAGGATTTGTATTTCACCTGCGGTTGTTCCAACAGAAACCCCAATCCGTTCTGAGTTTACTTTACTCAAATCAAGCATGGCATCGTTTAAGGCCAGCTTCGCGGCGGCTATCGCAAACTGTGAGCCTTTGCCTACTTTTTTGAGAACGCCGTTTTTTATATAATCTGAGTAATTAAAATTTTTAACTTCGCATCCTTTATGTACCTTATAGCCGGAAGTATCAATGCAAGACACGTCGTCCACACCGGATACCCCTGCAATAAGGGCGTTCCAAAATATGTCCTTGCCCGACCCGATAGGGGTGATCATTCCTACGCCTGTTATAACAACACGTTTATTCATAAACTATACCAATGCACTTTTCTCTGCAATGCCAAAAGTCAACGATGCCTTTGCAACTGTTTTTTCTTCGACTTTTACTGTTGCCTGAACTATAGCTCCCTTGGAGACAATTTTTTCCACGATGATTTCAATGAAGAGTTGATCGCCGGGAAATACAGGTTTTGTAAACCGCGCATTATTAACAGATGCCAGCAAAAAGACGGTATTCTTGTCGTTTTGTTGGGGGGGGAGGCTCTTCCGGAATAGTATAATGGAAGCCTGTGCCATCGCTTCGATGATCAAGACCCCTGGCATGATAGCAAAATCAGGGAAATGTCCGACAAAGACAGGTTCGTTGCCGGAGACGTTTTTTACGCAAACAATCTTCTTCCCCTCTTCAAAGGTAACAACCCTATCGATAAATAGAAAAGGATATTTTTGAGGAAGAAGCGTTCTGATTTCCTCGAATAATATCATTTTATGCAGTCCTTTTTGATGTTAATCATGTAAAGTATTACCAGGTAATTTTGTTACACAATATTATTTTATTATAAGTTATTTTAAATTTTGAATAAACTTTTACCCCCCTTTATCTACCGTTAATTAATAAGGATAAATAAAGGGGGGTAATTGGTTTGTTTCTTGTAGCGCTATATATCAAGCATCTTATGAGGTAAGTTTGCCGCTCTCAGCCAATACTGATTTTGTTAGATTAATTGTCGCGCTTAATGAAGTGATATCAACTAGCTTTTCTTCAGGTATTTGCACTTTAAACTTCTTTTCAATGAGTGCCAGAATCTCTAAGGCTAAAAGGGAATCTATCTCCAGGTCTTTAAAGAAATTTGCATCTCTTTTGTCCCAAATCTCCTTTTCGTCTAATTCAGTAACCTCTGCAACAATGGCGGTTACACCTTTTTCAATCTCTCCGGCGTTCAAAATTATCCTCCTTTAATAAACCACCTAAACAAAAGTAACATATATACTCATAGTAATTTTGAAAATAACGAAAAACATAGTAGCAGACATAATTTATATTGTCAATAATATTCTTTAACTTGGCAGAAAAGAAATTAGTGACATTCCCATTAATTTACATAACGTCTGATAATATATATTATGTTGCAAAACAAAAGGGCTTTGTCAAAATCTGAATCTTCAGAGTATTTTTAGCAATGAATTCAAATTTACCTCTCGTCATCAGTAACATGTTATTTGGTTTTCTTCAAAACCCTCTTTTCTGATACCGAACCACGTCGTCTAAGTTTATCCAGTTCACTTAAAGCCTTATATATTTGCCTTTCCAAAACAGTTTCATATCTGGATAATTCTTCGAGTCTGTTTTTATCTTCAGTTATTTTTAAGGCCTTTAATTGAGACAGTTCTTTATTCGTCCTTTTTCTTGTCCTGAAAAATCCCTGCTCATATTCCTGAATGCAGGATGACTCAAACTCTATTATTTGACTTTCTATCTTCAAACACCGTTTCAATCGCCAAATACTCGAAACAATGCGGTCAACAAGCATTGATTCTATTTCGCCGGAAGGTTTTAATTCTTTTAAAAGCCTGTTTCTAATCTCGTCAAGGTCAGATGCACTTTCGCCTTCTATTAATATTTCGCTGCTGAAGATATGCTGCCTTGCGGTACTTTCTACCGGTTTTGCTGTTTCAGAGAGCGGCTTGGTTTCTTTACTTTCTGATTTTGGTGGGTTCAATTGTATGAGCGGTTCGACAATCGTGCTCATTATCTTATCGACCTTCTCTTTGCTGCCAGTCTCCTTGTTTTTCCTACGCAAAATATCTTCTTTCAAAATTGTTGCCATAATTCCTCCCTTTCTTATTTCGAAAATATCCGCAGGTTAATATTTGTATTTCAGCGTTTTGGACAATAATATCTCATAATTGATGAAATTATTCAATAAATATTTTTATAATTTAGTATTTAAATTATACAATATTACTGAACTTGCTTTGCTGTATGATATATACTAAAATTATTTTTGTGACATTTTCCCTTTTTTTAAAGTAGCTCCTATATGATAATTAACGAAATTTTCAAGAGTATTCAGGGGGAGACATCATATGCAGGGCTGCCCTGCGCCTTCATACGTGTAACGGGTTGTAATTTGCGGTGCAGTTACTGCGATACCATGTATGCTTATGAAGAAGGGAACGAAATGTCCTTAATCACTATTCTCGAAATCGTTGCCGGATTCAATACAAAAATAGTCTGTGTTACGGGAGGCGAACCGCTGTCGAGTAAAGACACTCCCCTGCTGATAGAAAGGTTACTGGATAAATATTACACTGTTTTAGTCGAAACAAACGGGAGTTATGATATCCGCACGATACCCCAAAAGGCTGTTAAAATCATGGATATCAAATGTCCCGACAGCAACATGAGCCATATGATGAATTGGCAGAATATCAAGCATCTGACAAAAACTGACGAAGTAAAATTCATTATAAAATCACGAAGAGATTATGACTGGACAAAGGCCGTAATACAGAAATACAATTTATCGGAAATTACCAACGTATTGATTGGAACCGCTTTTGGTGAAATATCTCCACGAACCGTCGCGCAGTGGATATTAGAGGATAATCTCGACGTGAGATTTCAGCTCCAGCTCCACAAATATATCTGGGAGCAGGAAACAAGAGGGGTGTAGGTGTTAAAAAACAATTGTATCATGTTTGATAAAATGTACGATTTACGAATTACGATTTAAGATTGAAAAATTCGTAAATCTCAAATCGTAAATCTTAAATTTTCTTGATCCATCCAGATTATAGGGCAAGATGAAAAATTTAGCTATAGTACTGGTCAGCGGCGGCATGGATAGCTGCGTAACTGCGGCGATTGCAAATATCCATTACCAGCTTGCGCTCCTGCACATAAATTATGGGCAGCGTACCGAATCAAGGGAACTGAAGGCATTCAGAGACATTGCGTCGTACTATAAAATTCCTGAAGAAAGAATCCTCATATCGGATATTGACTTCCTCAGCAAAATTGGTGGTTCCAGCCTGACAGACCCAAGCATGTGCATTCAGGATGCACAGCCCGATAAGAAGGAAATTCCTACCTCCTACGTGCCATTCCGGAATACGATTCTTCTTAGTATCGCCGTTGCCTGGGGAGAAGTTATTGGGGCAAGGAAGATATTTATCGGCGCTGTGGAGCAGGACAGCCCTGGGTATCCCGACTGCAAACCGCCCTACTACAAGACCTTTAATGAACTTGTCAGGGCAGGCACAAGGCCAACAACCTCTCTTACGGTAGAAACGCCCCTCATTGACAAAACAAAGGCAGAGATCGTGAAAATGGGCATATCTTTACATGCCCCGTTGCATCTGAGTTGGTCTTGTTACAAAAACACGGACAATGCATGCGGCGTGTGTCATAGTTGTTACCTGCGGCAAAAGGCATTTAAGGAGGCAGGCGTTAAAGACCCGATTCCTTACGCTTAAATGAAGTATCTCCTTTCCACACTACGGACACATTTTAAAATCAAATCAGCATCTTACAATAAGACGCATCATTACAAAATATTTAAGGCTTTTCCACCCGATTCCTGCCCGATTTTTTCGCCTTATAAAGGGCATTGTCCGCGGTGCTCAATAAAGAGTCAAAATCGGCGCCGTGTCCCGGGAAAGACGCAACACCAATGCTTATCGTTATCTTATGGGATTCTCCTGATATTGCAGCTTCAGAACAATTAGATTCAACATGTTTGCGGATGGCCTCTGCCTTATTAAGAGCTTCCGCTATATCTGCGGAAGGCATTATAATGCTGAATTCTTCCCCGCCATATCGGGAGAGCATGTCTGACGAGCGTATAATTTCCTTTACCGTCTTCGTGAGCTTTTGCAAGATACGGTCGCCGACCATATGGCCATACGTGTCGTTAAATATTTTGAAGTGATCAATGTCCATAATAAGGAGGCTTATCTGTTGATTATGTCTCTTTGCGAATGCAATCTGCTTTTCCAGCATCTCATCAAAAAACCGTCTGTTGTATACTCCCGTGAGCGGGTCTGTTATGGATGCGCGCCTGGTTGACTCTAAAAGCCTTGAACGGGTAAAAGACGATGTTGCAATTTCAATATACCCCAACATAAGTTTGTACTGTTCTTCATCCCAGTACCCCATCTCTTTTTTTATCAGGATAACTACACCGAATGTGCTGCCCCCGCCTGTAAGAGGAATGCAGATGGAGGCGCCTGTATCAACCACGTTCCGAATACAGGTACAGCAAATACCTTCATTGATGTCTTTTGCAAAGACTTCTTGTCCCGTATTTATCGCACGGCATAAAAGGGGATTGAAAATAACCTCATCTTTGATGAATTTCTCTATGGCCATCGGAGGCTCTATAACAGGGATATCGAGCATTTTTGTTTCGCTGTCAATAAGCAAGACCGCCAGGATGTCAGGGTTAAATTGCCTTTTTAATGCCTTAGACACGTTTGTTACTAACACCTTCTCCTGCGTCTCATCCCTCATCGTGGTAGAAAACTCCATAAGGTGCTTTAAATTATTCATGCTGGCGTCCCTCTCTTTGAGGGCATTATTCAGCTTTTCCTCCGCCTGTTTGCGTTCCGTAATATCCCTAAGTATTCCCAGGGCGCACCATTTGTTTTTTATTTTTAAAGCCGAGAGGGAAAGTTCTACCGGAAATTCAGAGCCGTCTTTATTTAACGCCATCAATTCCTGTGTCCTTCCAATAACAGGACCCTCCCCGGTTATCTTAAACTTGATGAAACCCTTCCTGAATGCTTCAAAATATCTCTGAGGAACAATCAATGGATGGAGTTCTTTATTTACCGCCTCCTGGCTCGTATAGCTAAATATTTTTTCCGCTGCTTCATTCCAGAAAGAAATTTTCCCATCGTTATCCATCATAATGATAGCGTCCTTCGCAGAGGTAGATATTGCCCTGAATTTCTCCTCGCTTTCGCGGACTATCTCCTCAGTCCGCTTGCGCTCGGTTATTTCCTCATATAATTTATCTGTTTGTTCAAGTACGCTTTTCTCATATACCTCAAGTAACTGTTCTAAAGCAGCGATTTTCGATTTGAGTCTTTGAATTTCAGAATTAACAGAGTTTCCCATACTAAAAAGTCCTCTCATTATTAATAGCGGTCAGTCATTTCTTACCGTTTAAGCAAATACCGTATCTTTTAACCGGTAATCCACACTGTTACTGCTTCATTCCCAAAAATACCTCCACCACCTTTGGGTCAAAGTGGGTGCCTGCAAGGGAGCGGATATGCTCGCGCACCTTTTCTTCAGGCCAGGCGGGTTTATATACGCGGACAGAACGCAGGGCTTCCCACACGTCTATAACGGCAAAGACACGCGCCGCAATGGGTATCTCCTCACCTTTTAAACCGCGCGGATAGCCGGTGCCATCCCACTTTTCGTGGTGGCAGTATGGTATGTCCATTGCCGGACGTAGATAGGCAACGGGAGAGAGCAATTCATAGGCATAGATGGGGTGTTTGCGCATAATTACCCATTCCTCTTCTGTGAGAGGTCCCGGTTTCTGCAATATACTATCGGGGATGCCCACCTTGCCGATATCATGGAGGAGTGCGCCTCTGCGAATATGAATGTGATGCTCTTTCGGGATGTTCATGGCCCTTGCTATCGTTAATGTCATCTCAGTTACACGGCGGCAGTGTCCTTCGGTCTCTTTATCCCGCATATCGAGGGCGCGTGACCAGCCTTCGATCGTATCGTCGTACGCCTGGATAATTTCAGTATTGGAACGCTGCAAGTCTTCAAAAAGGGTGATATTGTCTATTGCAACGGCTGCCTGCCCTGCGATCGTTTCCACGAAATTCATCCACTCCGGATCCCCACTGAATGGCGCATGATGAAATATCTCGAATACACCCTTCAACTGCCCCTTGGCAACCAGCGGGAGACCGCAGTATGCGGTGAACAATTCATCCGTTATAAGTTCCTTGTGAATCCATTCGTCTTTTACCTCGCTCAGATTCTGGATGCATCTGATGCGGCGTTCGGCAGCGATACGGCCAACAACGCCCTCGCCAAGGCGCATGTGTCGGTGCCGATGGATAAATTTACGAAAACCGCGCGCTGCGATGTATTCGAGTTCCTGCGTCTGTTGATCAAATAGAAGCACATCGGCAGCGTCTATCCGGAGTTGTGCGAGCGCCTTTTCTAAAAACATATCGAGACTTACGCTCATGTCTAAGGTGGAGGTAATAACCTTGTCAATCTCCCGGAGGGTGTTCAGTTGCTGCAGTTGTATGGAAATTCTTTCTTCTGACCTTTTCCGTTTGGTGATGTCCCTGATGATGCCTATGGCATGCCACTTTTCTTTGATTTTCATTCCTGATACAGAGAGTTCAATGGGAAACTCTGTGCCGTCTTTACGCAAGGATGAAAGTTCAATGGGTTTGCCGACAACCGGGCCTGTTCCTGTCTTTGAAAAGGCTTTTAATCCCTCGGTATGTTGTTTCCTATATCGTTCGGGAATAATCAAATTACATACGGGCTTGTCGATGGCCTCATAGGTTGAATATCCAAATGTTTCCTCCGCTTTCTTGTTCCAAAAAATAACGATGCCGGTATCATCGATACAAATGATTGCGTCGTTGGCGGATTCTGAAATAGCCCTTACCCACTCCTCCTTCTCCCGAAGCGCATTATCCGCCAGCTTCTTCTCCCGGCGCACTTCTGCCTCGCGTAATTCCCGCACAACAGCGGCCGGCAGTCGCACCATATTATCTTTCATGATGTAGTCATGGGCGCCTGCCTTCATGGCGGTAACGGCCAGTACGTCGCTCATCGTACCCGTCACAATGATAAATGGGATGTCAACTCCTTTTTCTTTCAGGAGCGCCAGTGCGGCGGTTCCGCTAAAGTGCGGCATGGTATAGTCGGCAAGGACAATATCCCATTGCCGGTTATCGAGCGCATCGGACATGGCTTTTGCTGTCTCGACGCGCTCGAAGACAACCTCGTAGCCTTCGTGCTGAAGCTTGCGCACCATTAAAAGCGTATCGTATTCCGAATCCTCAACAATCAACACACGCAAATGACCCGCCATTTAATTCTTCCTTTCTGTTTACACAAGGACAAGTTTTTTACCCACCCCTCAATCCCCTCCCAAGAGGGGACTTTAACTCCCCCCTAGCAAGCTTAGAAAAGGGGGATTCAGGGGGTTGTCATTCCCCGCAACTTTGTTTGCAGTTACACGCTTTTGCAACAAAACTCCACCCCCTTCACCCCCATAAGCGCTAACTTGTTTTGGTGTTTTTTTTGAGGAGTCTAATATCGAATATCGAACAAGGAATAACGAATGTCGAAGGATAAGGGAACTTTTGACCGAAAATTCCCCGTAATTGTTCATGAATACCAATGAACGCTCACAAATTTAACCTAAAGAAAATCATGAGCGTTACTGTGTGTTCATTTGTGGTTGATGTAGGGTGTCTCTGAAAACTTCATCATTCGAAATTCCTTGTTCGATATTCATTATTCATTACACGGTTTCTCTCGTTCCCAAGCTCCACAGACCGGGCACAAGGCGACTGAAAATACGTAAAACAAGTTAGCGCTTATGCCCTTCACTCCCGTCAGCGGGGGACAGGGGGAGGTGAAAGTTTGAAATTCATGTGCGTTGCGCCTAGATACGTAAAACTCCTCGAAATCCAAACTACTCAAACTTAAATCCCTTCTCTCTGAATAGCTTGGTACAGGTATCAACAACACCGGCGTCATAAAGGACTCCCCTTTTCTGCGAAATTTCTTCCAGGGCCGCATCAATCCCCAGCGCCGCACGATAGGGCCGGTGGGATACCATTGCCTCAACTACATCCGCTACACATAATATCCTTGCTTCCGGGAGAATCTTATCATGGGATAGTCCCTGAGGATACCCGGAGCCGTTCACCCTTTCGTGGTGTTGAAATACCATCTGGGCAATTGGCCAGGGGAATTCGATGTCTTTCAATATTTCATAGCTAACCTGGACGTGGGTTTTAATCAGTTCGAGTTCAATTGCGCTTATTTTGCCGGGCTTGCTGAGGATATCGGAGGATATGGCTATCTTCCCGATGTCGTGGAGAAGTCCGGCAATACGAATACCCTCGATCTGATTCTCCGAAAACCCCATCTCTACAGCAATGGCGCATGCAATCGCGGTCACCCGGCGTTGATGCCCCGCGATGTATGGATCCCTCTTTTCAACGGTGGACGACAGGGCAAATGCGGTCTGCTCTAATGTCTTTCGTAATTTTTCGTAACTCCGGAGAAGACCCTCCTCCGCCTGTTTGCGACTTGTAATGTCAACAGCAAAACCAATGATGCCGATGATGTTTCCCTTTTCATCTCTATAGGGCACCTTATCCGTTTGAACCCATCTCGTTCCCTTCTTGGCTGCCATTTGCTCGATTATGCCTGTCTTCGGCTGGCCTGACGCAATCACTTCCTTGTCGTCTTTCCAGTAACGCTCAGCATGAAGGGGAAAAACATCAAAGCACGATTTCCCCTCTAATGCCTCCTTTGGCAATCCCACAGCTTCGGCAAGTGCATGATTGATGTGGATAAATCTATTCTCAGCGTCTTTGTAAAAAATCATTGCCGGAGAAGATTCAATGATTGTCTGTAACTCTTCACCTTGTTTGCGCTGCATCTCCTCTGCTTTTTTACGTTCCGTGATGTCCCTTGCCACCCCAATCGCATGCCATTTGCCTTTGATATTCACCGCAGAAATCGTATGTTCTGCAGAAAACATAGTTCCATCTTTCCTCCTGCCCTCAAGTTCCAGGGTCTTGCCTATGACACGGCCTTGTCCTGTTTCTTTGAATGTCTTAAAGCCTGTTACAAAATCCTGGTGGTGCTTTTCAGGGACAATGAGTTTATGTATCTCTTTCCCTGTTGCCTCATTATACGTGTACCCAAACATCTTTTCAGCAGCCTTATTCCAGAAGGTAATTAATCCATCGTCATCTATCATCATTACGGCATCCCCGGCAGATGCCGTAATAATGCGGAGTTTTTCCTCGCTCTCCCGAAGCGCATCATCCGCCAGCTTCTTCTCCTGCCGCACTACTGCCTCGCGTAATTCCCGCTCAATGGCGGCAGGCAGTCGCGCCAGATTGTTTTTCATGATGTAATCATGGGCGCCTGCCTTCATGGCGGAGACGGCCTTTACGTCGCTCACCGTACCTGTCACAATAATAAACGGTATGTCAAGCCCTTTTTCCTTCAGGAGCGACAGTGCTGCGGTCCCGCTGAAGTGCGGCAGGGTGTAATCAGAAAGGATGACGTCCCATTTCTCTCTTTCGAGCGCATCGGTCATGGCCTGTGCCGTCTCGACGCGCACGAAGACTACCGTATAGCCTTCGTGCTGCAGTTTGCGCACCATTAAAAGCGCATCGTCTTCCGAATCCTCAACAATCAGCACACGCAAAGTACCAGCCATTTCATTCTCCTTTTATGTCGGCGGCGGCTCATTCAGGATCAGCCAGTAAAGTCCGAGATGTTGCACCGCCTCGCTGAACTGGTTAAAATCAACCGGCTTCCGGATATAGCTGTTGGCGCCGAGCTTATACCCTTTAATCAGGTCCTGTTCCTCTTTCGAGGATGTGAGGATGACCACAGGAAGGAGTTTTGTCCGCTCATCTGAACGGATACATTTAAGCACCTCCATACCGTCCATGTTAGGGAGTTTTAAATCCAGGAGGATCACCGCAGGCGCAATGGTCGTGTCCCGGTCTGCGTATTTACCCTTCCCAAAGAGATAGTCCACCGCTTCTGCCCCATCCCGCACCACCGTAATCTTGTTGGTGATATTGTTTTTCTTTAACGCCCTCAGGGTCAATTCCACGTCGTCAGGGTTATCTTCCACCAGTAAAATCGTTTTGTCTGCCATGTTGTCTCCCATTTAAATAATGTTGTTATCGTTAACGACAAAAGAAAGTTGTCATTTCGAAGGAGAGGAGCGACTGAGAAATCCATGTTTCGACCTAAAGGAGAAATCTTAAGATTCCTCACTTCGTTCGGAATGACAGGCATTCAACGCCAACTCATTTACGAAGTTTTCTGCCCTTCGACATTCATTATTCATTGTTCAATATTCGATATTTTCTTTCATAATAGTTCTTTGTGGCTTCGTGTGAGTATTTCTCTTATTTTCGTACTACTTCATACTGCCTACGGTAAAAAAGAATGCCGACCCTTTTTCCACTTCCCCTTCCGCCCACACCTTCCCGCCGTGCTTATAAATCACACGCTGCACAATGGCCAGTCCAATGCCGGTGCCTGGAAATTCCCGCGTATCGTGCAGCCGCTGAAATGCGCCGAATAACTTGTCGGCGTATGCCATGTTGAAGCCCACTCCGTCATCCCGCACGAAATATACCGGTTTTCCGTCTTTTTCCATCAACCCGAATTCGATGCGCGCCTTTGGGCGGGTGCCGGTGAACTTAAATGCGTTGCTGAGCAGGTTCTCAAGCGCTATCCGCAGCAGCCGCGAGTCGCCGTGCGCCCGCAGCCCGGAGGCAATGACAAACTCCACCTTCCTGTCCGGCTGCGCCCGGTTCAGGTCGGATACGATTTCCTGTGCAAGGGCGGAGAGGTCTACATCTTCCCGGCCCACCTCGGCGCGTGTAATGCGTGAAAGCTTTAGCATGTCGTCAATCAATTGCGCCATGCGCTGGGTAGCGGCCCGCACGCGCTGCAAATAGTCGCGGCCCTGTTCTTCGAACTGGCCAGCGTAGTCTTCCAGCAAGGCCTGACTGAAGCCGTCTATGGCGCGCAACGGAGCGCGCAAGTCGTGCGAAACCGAGTAACTGAACGCCTCGAGTTCCTTGTTGACAGCTTCGGTAGCGGCCTTTGCCTGTTTCAAGTCCTCTTCGATTCGTTTGCGCTCGGCAATTTCGTTCCGGAGATTGATATTAATCTGCTCGACCTTATTCTTCTCGATATCGACGTCATCGAGGATGTTGAGGACGGCTCGCTGCGTGTCAGCCAGCCGCGCCTTCTCCTCGGCGGAATCGTCAAGAACGTTGAGTATCGCCTTCTGTGTCTCTTCAAGCATGGCCTTCTCGCCGGCAGAGTCGTCGAGGATGTTGAGGACGGCTCGCTGCGTGTCTGCCAGCCGCGCCTTCTCTTCGGTAAAATCTTCAAGGATATTGAGGATAGCGCGCTGCACGTCGTCGGAATTCTGGTAACGCTCCCCGGAGCTTTTGTTAGGAAGTACGGAGGGAGTTGCATTCATCGTGTGCCCCTTTCATCGGATTAATGCCTGGTCTTCAATTCCTCTATTTCTTTTTTGAGTTCGATCATTTTCAGTTCACGTCCCACAGTGAGCTTCTGGAATCGCTCAAGCTCCGCCAGTCGCTCAAGCTCCCTTGTACGTTGTTCGGCAACCAGGGACTCCGCGCGCTTCTGGGCGGTAATATCCCGCGCCGCCGCAAAGACACCCAGCACTCTCCCGGCCGTGTCCTTGTACACCGAGGCGTTGTACAGCACGTCAATGAGACGGCCATCCTTATGCCGGATCGTCAGCGGATAGTCGGTGACGAATCCTTTGGCAAACACCTGCTGGTAGCCCTCGCGGGCCTTGTCCGGCTCGATGAAATAATTGGAAAAGTCGGCGCCGATAAGTTGCTCGCGGGGAACACCCGTGACCTTGATGGTGGCCTCATTCACATCGGTGATCTTGCCTTCGGGACTGATGGTCACCAGGGGATCGAGACTGGCTTCGATCAGGCTGCGGGCATATTGGGATGCCTGCTTCTGCGCCGTCACATCACGCGCGGATGCAAAGACGCCCAGCACTTTCCCGGCCGTGTCCTTATACACCGAGGCATTGTACAGCACGTCGGCGAGACGTCCATCCTTACGCCGGATCGTCAGCGGATAGTCGGTGACGAATCCTTTTGCAAACACCTGCTGGTAGCCCTCACGGGCCTTGTCCGGCTCGGTGAAGTAATTGGAGAAGTCGGCGCCGATAAGTTGCTCGCGGGGGACGCCCGTGACTTTAATGGTGGCCTCATTCACATCGGTGATCTTGCCTTCGGGGCTGATGGTCACCAGCGGATCGAGACTGGCTTCGATCAGGCTGCGGGCATATTGGGAGGCGGAGCGCAGTTGCTCCTCTGCCCGCCTCTTCTCTGAGATATCGCTGCTCATAAGGAGATAACCGATGGGATTTCCCGCGGCATCGTTGCGGCGGGTGACCACAACGCTTGCGGAGAAGCGGCTGCCGTCCTTGCGGACGCGCTCGAATTCGCCCTCAGCCAGACCCTTTTCGTAGGCGAGTTCAAGCAGCTTCCGGACGTTGCCTGACTTCACGTCTTCCGGTGTGTGCAGTATCTCGGAATTCCTGCCGAGGATCTCATCCGCAGTGTATCCATAATTTCGGCACGCACCTTCGTTCCATGAGAGGATGCGCTGATCCAGGTCCTTCCCGATAATGGAGTACTTGATAGAACTCTGCAGAATATTGTCAAGGAGGTTCTTGGTTTCGGCGAATTCGCGCATGACGCGTTTGGACTCTGTCACGTCGCGTGCGGCGGCAAATACTCCCAACACGTTGCCTCGCACGTCCTTATAGACCGAGGCGTTGTACAACACGTCGGTGAGGCTTCCGTCCTTGTGCCGGATCGTCAGCGGATAGTCAGTAACGAATCCCTTGGCAAACACCTGCTGGTAGCCTTCACGCGCCTTGTCCGGCTCGGTGAAGTAATTGGAGAAATCGGCGCCGATAAGTTGCTCGCGGGGAACACCCGTGACCTTAATGGTGGCCTCATTCACATCGGTGATCTTGCCTTCGGGACTGATGGTCACCAGCGGATCGAGACTGGCTTCGATCAGGCTGCGGGCATATTGGGATGCCTGCTTCTGCGCCGTCACATCACGCGCGGCTGCAAAGACGCCCAGCACGTTGCCCAGGATGTCCCTGTAAAGCGAGGCGTTATACAGAACGTCCGTTAGTCCGCCGTCTTTATGCCGGATCGTCAGCGGGTAATCCGCCACGAATCCTTTGGCAAACACCTGCTGGTAACCTTCGCGGGCCTTCTCCGGCTTGGTGAAGTAGTTTGAAAAGTCGCTGCCGATCAGCTTTTCCCGCGGGACGCCCGTTACCTTGATAGTGGCCTCGTTCACATCGGTGATCTTCCCCTCCGGGCTGATGGTCACCAGGGGATCGAGGCTGGCTTCGATCAGGCTGCGGGCATATTGGGATGCCTGCTTCTGCGCCGTCACATAACGCGCGGCTCAAAGACGCCCAGCACGTTGCCCAGGATGTCCCTGTAAAGCGAGGCGTTATACAGAACGTCCGTTAGT
>JACPHJ010000141.1 GCA_016188675.1 Planctomycetota bacterium | reverse complement strand
GTTTAAAAATGACATTGTGTCGGATACCTACATCCCAAATACATCAGGGAATATTTTCCCTGGTATATCTACATAAAGCGTTTCTATACTTAATAAGTTCCACGTCTAAATTTTTGGAGATAATGCTAAAAAGATGAAAGCAGTTATATGATATTTTATGGTTATAAAAAGACACTTTTTTTAGTAGCTTTACTTATATTTTTTAACCTATTTCCCCCATTATCTTCGGGACAATCCCTGCTTGAAGAAGAGGAGCCGCCAGAAAACTACCAGTTCCAGGTATTTCTGGAGGAAGAGGAGGCCATTGCAAAAATTTTTACCGGTTGCGATAGGATAGAATCTGAGTTTCTGACCCTTACTTCCGAGGGACAAAAATACTTTAAGGAATTGCTGAAAAGACCCGATATCGAAACAACCTTTCAGGTATACGTTGGTAAGAAAGGTGATGTAATAAGCCGTTATGCCATAATTACTGAGGAGATGGGCTGTTTTCATCCTATTACCTGGATTCTCAGTACAAACACAGAGGGAAGGATTCTTGATATAGCGGTGATGATTTACAGAGAGAGCCGTGGGCGTGAGGTTAGCCGCAAGAGGTTCCTTAAACAATTTGAAGGCAAGTCCATAGAAGATTCTCTCTCGACGAATAAAGACATTATTAGGATTACAGGTGCAACCGTTTCCGTACAAGCGGTGTGCAGAGGTGTTAGAAAGATGCTTGCTTTTATTCATGAGTTTTATATCAACAATAATCCTGCCTCAACAAACCTGGCCCAACGGGTTACATCCAATCAGGCCACTGTCGCAAGGGCTTCCAGGCAACTGTTTACCACTGCAAGGGTCATTGGGGGAGTGAAGGCGGTGATTGCCGCTGAAGTGGATGGTGAGAGAAAGTTCTTTTCCATAGCGGATAAGGCATTTAATGAGATGGAACGCATTGAAAGGCTTTTTAAAAACGAGTTGAAATCATTAAACGGTAAAGCGGGAGAAACTTTATATTCGTGCGACAACGAGGTCTTTGAGGCAATAAAACGATGTTATCGATATGGTACGCTTACTGAGGGGGCTTTTGATGTAACCGTTTCTCCATTATTGGAAAGATGGGGAGTGTACAAGGGTAAATTAAAAGAGGTGCGGGAGGAAAAGCTAATACCTCTTCTCAAGGCAGTTTCTTACAAAAATATAAAGATAGACGATGATAATAAAGTAATTTCTTTTGCTCATAGGCAAACAAAAGTAGACCTGGGTCCGATAGTAAAAGGATATGCAGTAGATAAAGCTTTAGAACTTGTTACAATAGGAGGGATAACCGCAGCATGTATAAATTATGGAAATGTTACACGGATGCTAGGATCGCCTCCTGGGAAAAATGCCTGGAAGATAGGAGTTCCGCATCCTATAAAGGGAGACTCAGTAATAGGCTCGTTATCCTTGAGTAACAGAGGCGTTGCGTTTGCGGCAGATTATTCCAGATATTCTTCTGTACAGGACAAAATTTATAACCATCTTGTCGACCCAAAGTTGGGTAAGCCAGTTACAGGTGGAGTTCTAGCTGTTACGGCAATTGCCAATACGGCTGAAGAGGCAGGGGCGCTCGCTACCTCCCTTTTTGTCGCGGGTATTGATGGTATTCAGAGACTCCCAAAAATTTTTCCTGATATGGGGTGGGTGCTTCTTTATGAGAAATCAGAGAACAATATTGAGCTTCTGGTGTCTCCGAATATGTCAGAGATATTTATGAAAGGAGAAGAAAAGATTTTTAAATACGGCAAGGGTTCCGGTTGTCCATTTAGCCCGTGACGATGTTAAGGAAATTCAAAGTTGCATTGTAGTGCGAACTTCAGTTCGCACTACATTGAAAAGTTGCCGAAGGCCATTAAAATAATTTTACGCAATGAGATAAAAGGAGAAAACTATGACTATTATTTCAAATTTTAGAAAGACGGCATTATTTTTAGCCTTAGTAGTGGGTATATTTTTATCAAATGTTTCATTCGCAAAAGACAGTATTAGAGATATAACCTCTACAGAATTGAAAGAAATTATTCGGACAAAGAAAGATAAAATAGTAGCAGTAACCTT
>JACPHJ010000005.1 GCA_016188675.1 Planctomycetota bacterium | reverse complement strand
TAATGAGCCGCTGGTAAGGTTTTTTAATGTGAGGCCTGTTATCAAAAAGAAACAAAAGCGATGTATGAAGCAGAAGGCTCGGCATAAGGCCAATGCCTGTGTAAGAAATAGCATCGGCAACAATCTCCACCCCGGAAATCTCTTTTTGGAAAAGAATTAATCTGAAAAGAGAGACGGTGTTCCCCAGGTGCCACATAGCCACGCTGATTACCAGAAAAAGGAATACGAATTCACTCCGCGTCTTGTGCTGCCGCTGCACAATCAGGATAGAAAGGACGATGTGCAGGGTCGTACCCAGGATAAAACCTATGAGGGATATAATTTCGTAAAGCGGCATATGTTATTTTGTTTTGGCCTTTTTTAAATTTTCTAATGCATCTTGAATGGCAAAATCAATTACCTGATACCAGTCAATATAGTTTCCGACTTGATCTTCAACGATTTTCAATTCCTTCTTTGTTAATTTTCTTCCTAATTCTTCTTTTGCGACATTCTGAGCATCTTCAATGTTTAATGAATAAATAATTTTTGAAAGTTCAGACATAAAAACCTCTTTTATTTGAATTTTGTAAAGTAATTATCAATTTCTGGTCTTAATTCAATTCCTATTCGTTCAAAGATATTGAGCAAATCTTGATAAGCGCCTTCACCACCGATAAAGTCCCAAAATTCATTTGCTACCTTCAATTCGTTATCGAGATCTAACATTCCTCTCATTGTCCATCGGTTGTAAGGTTGTGGCTCATAAGGATTGTAAGGAATGGCAATGAGTGATTGAACATTTGCTTTTGGGTCAGTTGCAAGTGTTGTGGCAATCCATTCTAAAAGTGTTCGCTTAAATTCTTTAAAACCACCGGCATTCGGTTTTGCAGTCTTGAGGTCAAAGAGGTAGATCGTTCCGTTGTTAGCAACAAGTTTAATATCAACTTTAGTAAGCTTAACTGTTTTCATTTCACCCTGTCTGCAAACTGCTCTGATTGTATTGATTTCCTGTGGTTTGTTTGGAGATGAATTGGCTGTTGCTAATCCGTCCATTATGTTTTGAATAACTCTGTGTGCCTCTGATGAGATTAGTGTTCCCGCTGTCTGGTGTGATGAAGCACTTGCAAAACTTGAAGAAGCTAATGCTAACGCAACGGGTTCAAAAATACTTGTTCCAAAATTTGTGTTTAGCGAATGAATGAAAGAGAACAAAGCCATTCTGTCTTTGCCGAGCAATCTTGTGTGAAACGGCATTGAAGCTGGTTCTGGATTGTAGTTTCGAAATTTGTGTCTTAAGCTATTCTTAAGCACATTTTCAATGTTGATTTTTTGTTTGTTTGATAATGCCATTTAAAAAAGTTCTTCTAATCCTGCATAATATGGAATATGTGTTTTTATAGCAACTTTATCTTTGGCTGCAATAATTTCATTTTTCTTTACTGCACTGACATTAGACAATACACAGCTATAATGATAGTGTTTGTTGTCTGAGTAATCGTTATGTGTATGTGCTAAAGTTTTAGCCCTACCTCTCGAATATTTCGAATATTTGCAGGTGCCATTTAATATTTCCTCTGTTTTATATTTATCACATTCGGTTAAGCATTTAACTTCAACTCTAGAAATATCTGAATTGAAATCTGCAAATTTTTCAATAACTAAAGGACAAAAATTTATCCATTTTTTGCAGATAGGACATCTGTCAGAATTACGAGAATTTATTGTATCAATTGTTGCAGTTGGAATTGCAGTTTTTAGCGAAAATGAACCTGACTGAATCTCTTTTTTAATACCAACTTCAATACCATAAACTCTTTTATCTTTTGTAAGTATTAAAAAATCTGGCGGCACAAGATGGTCGTCTTTGCTATAAAGTTTTTGATGAAGCAGCAACGGCAAGATGAAACCTAAATTATTTCGAATAACAAAAATATAAACAAGCAACTCATGCCATAATCCTCCGGCAGTTTTTGGTAATAACTTATCAAAATAAGAGCTGATTTCTTTACTTTCACCGGAGTCAGGCATTCCAACTTCACCCGCATAATTTCTTAATTTCTTAAACCCAGTTTCTTTTTTAATTGAATTAATTTCTTTAGCCAAAAAGTCAAGTAGTAAGTTGCGTCTTGCAGTATTTACGGTAATGGATTCAAAACACATTAATAAATTTGTGAAGTGCAAGATACCTTTTACAAATTGTTGTTTGTTAGAAATATTTTGTTTCCTTGTTCCTATTGCATAAAATCCTCTACTAAGTAATATATATTCAAAAAGGTCAGCTAAAATCATTTGTCTGTCTTTTTGGTTATATAGCTGCTCAAATACATTAATTCCTGAAAAGTCGTTTACTAAAGCATCTAGGTTTGATTGATAAATGTTAAAATCATCTTGTTCTTCTGGGATTTGATAATTTTTTGCATTCGCAAAAAAATCGTTTAATGCTTTCAAATGTTTGACAGATAGCCCTAGTTTTTCAAAAAATTGATTCATGCTTTTTTCTTCAACTGAAAAATGATTTCTGAATATGCCCCTTTATCTTTTTCGGTGCGGTTTAATACTGGTCTCTTGTATTGATTAACGATTTGCATACCTGCATTTTCCGCAATTGTTGGATACATATTGTATTTGTCGTTAGCTACAAGGAAAATGTCATAATCGTCGACTAAAAACTTTTTGCAGTTGTTGAGGACATCGGTTATTCCTTGAATGTAACTCTGTTTTGATTCTCTGCCTTGTCCTTTATAAAGAGGACCAATCTCAAGTTCGTCTTTGCGTTCAAAGCCAAAAAGGTCATATGCATAAGCGTGTTGTTCATGATAGTCTATCAGTCCTACGTATGGCGGACTTGAAAAAATTCCTTTAATGTTTTGCTTTCTCGCTAATTCTGCGAAGGCTGGACTTTTCTTTTCGAGTTCCTTTAAGATATCAATTGTTCGGCTGTCTCCTGTTAAACAAACCTGAAAAGTCTGTGTCCTCAATCTATCAAATTGAAATAGGCGTTTAATAGTGTCTTTCGTGTATGTTTCCCACCATTTAAGAATTGAGAAGAGAGGTTTGCATATTTTACCATGTTTAGAACAGTAATATGTTGCAGTTACAGGTTCAAGTAAAGTAGCAAGGTCCGCGTGAGTGGTTGCTCTACAAGAGCGAATAGTTCTACTCAGAATGATGCTAACGATTTTTTTTGTGTCAGTATTCCTTACTTTTTTTATTTCATCAAATACGAAATGAATTTCCTCTCTAATATGCTGTAAATACCACTTGTCAAGGAATGTGTCTGCCTTGTCTTGTCTTAACTTGACTTTGTAATCTGTTATAAGTTTGTTGAACGTTGGTAGAAACTCTTTTTCCTTTTCTGCTCCATATTTATCCTCGTTAATTTCTCCTCGTTTCAATCGGTATTTGTAATCAGGGCCAGGAAAATGCTTGTTGTTAAACTCATAGAGTGCTTGTAAAAGTATTTCCTCAAACTCAAGTGTGTGTGAATTGGAAAGAAACTCTTTGAGTGCTTTAGTTATTCTGTTGATTTTGGTTTGAACATCCACCAAATTGTATTTGGTTACTTTGCAGTTTCCGATTAGTGAATTGAACGCAGAAACATCAATTCCAATAGCATGCATTCCAAGTTCGCATGATTGCACCATTGTAGTTCCACTACCGGAAAAAGGGTCCAGAACGATATCACCTTTTTTGAAGCAGGTTTCTTTTTTGAAATTGTCTGTGTGGCTGTCAAGAAAATACTCCACAAGTTGCGGAATAAATTTGCCTTTGTAAGGATGAAGGCGGTGAACGTGCTTTGTAGTTTCGGCTTCTTTGTATTGGTCAAAAGATAAAGCCCAGTTTAAATCCCCACCGAGTTGGTCTCTCCATGAAAGTTCTCTGTGCCCGTTGTAAGATTTGTAGTAGTTGATTAATTCCTGCTTAGAAACTTGAGTCGTTCCATTGCGTCCGATTTTCTTTATGCGTCCGTATTGAATGAGATAAGAAATATT
The DNA here is from genome assembly GCA_016188675.1 of Planctomycetota bacterium. GTDB lineage: Bacteria > Planctomycetota > Brocadiia > Brocadiales > Brocadiaceae > Wunengus. Next base: position 4,111 of record JACPHJ010000005.1, on the reverse strand, counting down.
TGAAGTCGTGACATTCTTCCTCAAATATTCGCTTGCCCAATCGCTGGCTTGTTTTATGGTCAGTAATTCAGAGGTGTTTTCCATTTTTATATTTCAGAGATTGAAACTCAAGGAAGCAGGAAATGCTTTTATTAACGACTTTTCTCTTTGTTAAAACCGGAATGGTTGCATATAAAAGTCAAATTCTAAAGATTATATTAGTATTAGTAAAGAAAATTCCTGCCAATAGAAAAAGCTGTAAAGGCAACTATGATGACGGATTGACAATAAATAATCTGAACAAGTTTGTTATCCGATATTTTGAAGATCAGGTACTGTCGGGGCTAAAGCCCAATTCAGATAAGACCGTCACTAACCCAGCCTTAAGGCTGGGGTTAGTAAGTACACATCATACTTGGACTTTAGTCCTGATGGCACTGCAACGTGAAGTTGTTCATGGTATTTATTGTCAATCCCTAAGGCGGATACTTACCTTGACACTTATAAGGCATTACAGTAGAATTCAAGCTGCTTTCTGACATTTTCATTCACGTGAGGTTTCGTTGATCAGACCCCCAAATATCAAAAAAATCATCATCCGTTCACCCAACTGGGTAGGCGATGTTGTCATGGCTACGCCCGCCTTCCGCTGTATCAGGGAAAACTTTTCCGGGGCAAAAATCACCATTGCCCTCAAATCCTACGTACAGAAACTTATTGAAGGTTCCCCATGGTTTGACGAGGTACTTCTTTTAGACTCAACCAGTCAACACAATAAAGGTGCGCAATTATTTTCGCTTATAAAACAAATCCGATCCGGAGAATACGATCTTGGTTTTTTATTCCCCAATTCTTTTAGCTCTGCGTCTTTGTTCTGGCTGGGCGGCGTGAAGCGTCGTATAGGCTATAAAAGGGATGCGCGTTCGTGGCTGCTTACCGATGGAATAAACCGATTATCTGAAAATGGACGCTTTCGCCCAACCTATATGGGGGATTATTACCTGCGTTTGTGTACGGAGATGGGTTGCGAAATGCATTCGAATGAACTGGAGTTGTTTATTAACGAAGAAAGCCAGCGACGCGCGGATGAAATATTTAAAAACTGTAGTCTGAACAACGCTCGTCCTCTCATTTTAATGAATCCAGGCGCTGCATACGGTTCTTCAAAATGCTGGACGGCCGAAGGGTTTGCCAGGACGGCAGACCTCATAAATCAACAATTGGATTGTAATACAGCCGTTGTCTGCGCCCCCCATGAAATACAATTAGCCAGGGATATTGAACAGGCAGCAAAATCAAGGCTGATAAATCTGGCAAGGCAGGTCATCTCTCTTGATGTCCTTAAGGCGTTAATAAAAAGATGCGCTTTACTGGTAACGGTAGATTCCGGTCCCCGTCATATTGCCGTTGCCTTCAGGAGACCCGTAATAACGCTGATGGGGCCAAATGATCCACGATATACAAACACCCCAGCCGAGATAGGAACGGTAATCAGGGCAGAGGTGGATTGCCTCGCCTGCCAACTCAAGGTATGTCCGAAAGATCATCGATGCATGACACAGATAAAGCCGGAGCAGGTTGCCATTGCCGGATTGGAACTAATACAGAAAGGCGGAAAAAATGGAATTAGAACTGGTCTGTAAAAAAGGGGAAATAATATTCAAGGAAGGCGACGTGAGTGACAACGCCTATATTATCAAAACCGGCCAGGTGGAAATTTCGAAAGGCGAAGGGAAGCAAAGGGTAGTGTTGGCCATTTTAAAAGAAGGAGATATCTTTGGTGAAATGGGTCTTATCGAGGATAAGCCCCGCAGCGCAACGGCAACAGCGCTGGATGAGGTGCGCATGAAGGCTATAAATCACGAGAAGTTTAATGAACTATTCTTAAAGGATCCCGTTTCATTAATTCCCTTCTTCAAGGCAGTGTTCGAGCGTTTGAGGACTATGAATGAGATGTTGCATCACGGTGATCAGGCTGTAACAACCAGGACATTGCCACAAAATGAACAAAAGCCATCAGGTATATCTTCTCTGCCATCTGAAGGAAAATCAGTTACCAGGATTACTCTTTCAGGTATATCCGAGCTGGCAAAGGACGTACTGGATAACAAAATGTTGACGATTAATAGATTTCCTTTCAAGATCGGTCGCAGGAGCTACCACGCTTCCGACGTTTTATCCTCAAATGATCTTTACCTTGATGACGACCAGCCTTTTAATGTTTCCCGCAATCATTTTTCGATTAACCTTGTTAGTAATAATGTGTATGTAACAGACCGCGGGAGCACTTTGGGTACTGTTGTGAACGGGATCAGGATCAGTGGGGATACTCCCCCTATGCTTCTTAACAAGCAAAAAAATGAAGTAATTGTGGGTGGGATGCAGTCCCCGTTTAAATTTGAGATTGACGTCTACAGACAATAAAATTATTTGAATAACCAGAATATATAAGCGCCGTACCAGATCAATAATAGCAATCCTTGTCCACGGGTGAGTACAAACTTCCAGGTGATTATGGGGATGAGGAATATACTGAAAAAGAGCATGACGGGCATATCAACACGGAGAGAAACACTGTTAACATGCAAGGGCTGGATTATTGCGGCAATACCAAGGACGGAGAGTATGTTAAAGATATTGCTGCCAAGCACGTTACCCACGCTGATATCGGATTCCTTACGGATAGCAGCAATCATGGAAGTTGCGAGTTCTGGGAGGGAGGTGCCCACAGCGATAACGGTAAGCCCTATAACAAGCTCGCTGATTCCAACTACCCTTGCAATATACATAGCCGAATGAACCAGCAGATGCGCACCACCGATAAGCACCACAAGACCAAGTACGATCAGGAAGATATCCTTTAAGATGTTTTTGTCCCGTGCTGCCACAAACTCCTCAAATTCCTCGTATTCCCGTTCAATTGTCCTGGATTCCTTCAAAGCTACCCGGTATACATAACAGGTATAGGTTAGAATACCGATAAGAAGAATGCCCCCTTCCAGGCGACTCAAAACGCCATTCCATCCCATAAAGTACAAAAGCATGGAGATACCAACCACAATCGGCATTTCGCGGTAGATAAGTTTCATGTCAATTTTCAGGGGTTGAACAATGGCCGAGAGACCCAAGATGAGACCGATATTGGCAATGTTGCTTCCAATGACATTTCCCATCGCAATATCGCTTGAATGTTTGATGCTGGCAATAACGCTGGTAACAAGTTCAGGCGCTGAAGTTCCGAATGCGACTATGGTGAGTCCTATAACGACCGGTTTAATATTGAAAGAACCGGCAAACCTGGCTGCGCCTTTTACGAGCCATTCAGCCCCAAAATAAAGCCCTGCAAGACCTGCGATGAACAATATGATTTGTAGTAGCATAAATATATTTTAGGATAAGATAATTGGTGAATTAAATACAGGACGGATAAATTATCATAATTTGACGTGTAATTCTACTCAAAAGTGATGTATCCGGTATCTTCGCTGTAGGCAAAAAGCTCTCCGTAGCGGGCCCAACTGGTGAGGATGTTAAACATCTTTAACGGGTCTTCCTGCGGCAGGTGTAAGACAATCTCCTCCTCTATATTGTTGCGGTCAAGCCTTCCTTTTGGAGTTTTTTTGAGCATATCAAGGATGTGCCTGTAAATGGTCAACTTGTACAACTGTTCTTTCCAGATTTTCTTCCTCTTTGTGGTATCTGATTCCACAAATCTTCTTCCCAGTTCCGTGAGTAATATCTTTTGCTTCGGAGTATCGACAAAATCCAAAAATTCGGCTGCTTTGGTGATGTTGATTAAATGTCCAAATTCCTTGTGGATTTCAATAGCCAGATGGAAAATGTCTTCCTCTCCCTGATGGGCATCAAGGAACTCCAGTAATCCTATGATCTCATTCACAGATACTTCGGGCAATGGTTCTAATAGGATTTCTGAAGGAACTTTTGCGGCGGTTATAGGGACCTCTTCATCAGGAATAATGGCGCTTGTAATAATATGATGAATACGATCCACGAGACTGAGAAATTCCAGCGCTCGGGAATTGCGAGGGCGACTAAGGGTGTTTTGAAGAATGCTCCGAATACTGCCGGGGTTGTTACCCATGAATACAATACGGTCTGCCATAGAGACGAC
>JACPHJ010000004.1 GCA_016188675.1 Planctomycetota bacterium | reverse complement strand
GAGCGCTGACAGAAAGTACATCTATCTGGAAGTAACCCCTTCTGTATTTGAAGTAGAAGAGATATCATCTTTTACTTTTAGTGGATTATCTACCGACGCCACTGTTGGCGGCGGGGGTGCTGGAACTTCTATCACGGTTCCTCCTGAACAGACAGTACAATTACCAAAAATAAATGTTTCTCAGGTTTCTGTAACAGTTTGTGTACCGGACAAGGGTACACTTATGATAGGGGGGCTTGGTTCTATCAACAAAGAGAACCTGACAACCGGTATTCCAATACTATCTAAGATACCAGTACTAAAAAGGTTATTTTCTCGTGACCAGAAAACTAACAAAAAATCAAACTTGGTTATCCTTTTAAAACCTACAATTATCATTAAAGAAGAGCAAGAAGCAAAATTCCTAAGTTTATCAAACAAAAAACTCGACACAGTAGATGCAAATAATAATAAGAATTAGTGCCGATCTACTACGGGCAGGCTAATAAGTACGTTAATTATCGAACCAGGAGGTATTACTATGCGCAAAATATATCGTACAAATACAATCTTGCTAATTTTTATTTCTTTATTACTCGCTGTACTCATTTTCAAGAATTCGGCAAATTATGTTATTGCACAAGGAGATGGAAATGCACGACAAGTCTTTGGTTTGGTGGGAGAACGGCAGGGTAGCAGACAGCCGCTTTACTTAGTGGATACCGAAGAGCAGGTCATTATGGTCTATGAATATTTTCAAGGAGGTGGATTAGGACTTGTGGCTGCCCGAAATTATAAATACGATAGAAAGTTGCAAGATCACGGAAGACCTTATGGCCTTTCCATCGAAGATGTAAAGGCTATGCTCTTAAAGACACAAACAAAATAACGTGAGCAAAATTTCGCTACAGTTCTTTGTGATTGTTCGATTTTGAAGCAACTTGCAGGAGTCGTGTCTTAAGCTCTGCAAACGGGAAGTTCTTACCGGGACAGGCAGTTGCCTTCTGGTGTATATCTTTATGCTCTAATATATTGGATGAAGGAATATTGTATTTTCTGGAAAGATATTGTACAAGATTGACCAATGATTCAAATTGTGTGTCAGTTGGAGCTCCTCCATTTTCAAAGTCTCCTACCAGGCAAATACCAATTGCCACACGGTTACAGTTCATATTTGCCGTATGTGCGCCGTGAATTTGTTTTTTCCACCGGTTACCAACCTCAACTTCGCCATCTCCTGAAAACGACCCATTTCCAATTACGAAATGATAGGCTAAACCGTATTCCCACCCTCTCATTTTCTTATGGTAATAATCAAATCTAGCGGCATTACCCTTTGCTGTAGCGCTGTGATGAATGACAATATATTCCCAGTGTCTTTCTTTTGTATCAGGACGGCAAAGTTGATCAAGGTTTGACATACAAGACGCGTTTTCATGCCTTTCGGGTTTTTCAATCTTCGTATTCTTAAAAAATGGCAAGGAAATAAATAGGCCAGAAGCAATTACAATCATGGATAACGAAAGACATCTGATAATTCCTTCGTGTTTATTCATATTTTTATTAAGAAAATACATTTTCTGCGCTCCTTTGTAATCTACGATAAGATTTTTCTATTACTGAATACAGTTTCAACATAGTCCCTCTGCAAATATTTAAAACACTAATCACGAAATGGGCAGTAGAACCATTTTCTACCACAAGTTAATTAAAACTTAACCAACTGCTAAATAATAGCTTATGATGATTTTTTATCAGTCAGTATTTTTTTTGCAAAATTTCGCTAAAGTATTTCTGCTATCTGCCGATAATATAAATTAAGCTTTAACGACTTTAGCTACAGGGCGAGCAGAAACAACACAGGAAAAAATATGTGATATCTGTATCTATATTAAGATTTCCTGTACATTAAGCTAAAAAATAGCTTCGTTACAAATGGTTTCTTATTTGGATTAGCAATTAAGAACAGCTATTGCTATAAAGTCCCATTATAAGGTAAGCAACGGAAAGAATATAACTGGCAAGCTTATGGGACTTTGCGGACTCTTAGGTATCTATTTCAGGCAGTATTTCTGTTGAAAAACCAACAATTCTATTTAATCTGACTTGTTAATTAACGTATTCTAAACTAATAAGAAAATAGTAAGCTAAATTAATATTGTAAGGCGGTGTCCCTATCAATAAGGTCAGATACTTTAGCCACATTATAAATATAAATTCTATATTGTCAATAATTAAATTACTGGATTGACACATTGAAATTCTATTGAAGAATACACATTGTTAATCGTTGGATATCTTAATTTTTAGTTTATTGATGGCTTCCGTTATTTCTTTTGCCATTGTTTGCTTGGTGTCTAATCTTAACGTTTCGTTCAGATGGAATAAAGCATTGGAAGGGCTATTTAAGTAATTCGCGTAAATAACGCCGAGCATCTTATGGGCTTGTGGGTTATTCGGTTTATATTGAATTGAGTGATTAAAGGCATCTGCAGCCTCACTATATCTTTCTTTTGCGTAAAAGGCATTCCCGAGGTAGTAATATATTTCCGCATCTGCAGGATTATACTTAATGGCCTCTTTTAACTCAGCGATGGCTTCATCCCAAAAACTTTTTGAAATATAGGCATTTCCAAGATTACAGTGTGCATTGCTGTCTTTCGGATCGTATTTTAAAGCCAGCTTGAGTTCGGTGATTGCATTATCCGTTAATCCATTTGTAAGATATACCCCTGCCAGGTTATTATGCACATCCGCATTGTCGAATCCCAATGCTACTGCTTTGTTCAGTTCAATGACAGCTTTATCAAAGTCACCCTTTTTTGCATGAGCGATACCAAGGTTGTTATGCACATTTGCGAATTTTGGGTCAAGCTGAATTGCAGTTTCAAATTCCTGAATAGCATCTTCGAGTAAACCAGTGTTCGTATAAATAATTCCCAGGTTATTATGACTATCGGCGATAGCAGCGTCTAACTCGATTGCCGTTTTGTATTCAACCATGGCTGCATTAACATTTCCCATTTCTTTGTAAGTATTCCCCAGGAGATTATGGGTTGAAGGTATTTTTGGATTTATTTTTATTGCCTTTGTAAATTCTCCAACGGCCTCCCGGTAAAGTTTTGTTTCATGATAGGCAAGTCCAAGGTTATTATAGTAATTTGGGTTGAAAGGATTACACCGTATAGCCCTTTTATATAGTTCAGCAGCCTTATCAAAAAAAAGTCTCTTTTTGTATATGCTGCCCAAATTATTATAGGCATCTGCGTAATAAGGATTGTACTGTATTGCCTCTTGATATTCTTTGGCAGCGGCGCCTAACATGTCTTTTCTTTCATAGGCATTTCCCAGATTATAGTGTGCCTCTGTATCCCGAGGGTTGATTTCCAGGGTTTTTTTGTACTCGAACTCGGCATAGTCATAAAACCCTTTTGCGCTATGTACCACTCCTATATTATGATGGGCGCGGGCGCTCCTGGGCTCACGTTTTACCGTTGAATACCATACGCTTAGCTCATCCCGCCATACCCCATTCCGGCAGATACACAGAGTCCCTAAGGTTATTATAACAATCGTGAACCATATTGCAGTTGAGGGTTTTTTGAAATTAAAACTATTGACAAAAATGCCGATAATTACAGAGAACCCCATGATGGGCAAATAGAGGTATCGCTCTGCCATAACATTCCCTATGGGAATAATATTCGATACAGGCAAGAGCGCAACGAAGAACCACAAGATAAAAAACCGGTAGTGTCTGTTATTTTTGCACATCCGGATGGTGATGATAATCACCGCAGTAACTAAAAATGCTGAAATTACAAAAGAGACAATCCCTGTGGTTACGGGTGGAACAACGTAGTCTGCATTAAGATTAAAAGGGAGAAACAAGAGCTTTATGTACGATGCAAGTACCTTGAGCATGGCAAACAAACTTTGCCTGGTTTGATCTAACCTGACGTATACATGCCGAAATACCACGAACTGGATAAACAGATAAAAACCAGTGATACAAAAATATCCTATATAAATACTTTTTAACTTTTTGATGAGTGTTCGGAGAGAATTGCCCGATGACGAATAAAAGATGTCGAATAATATCAACAGAATAGGTAAAGTAATCGCCATCTCTTTAGAAAACAGAGATAAGAGGTATGAGCAAAGAGAACCAGCGTAATACAGTATGAATTTAACCCCGCGTGAAGATTGTTCGTTAATCTTCAGAAACAGGGTAAAGGCAATTAGGAAAAAGAGCGCTGCAAGGAGGTCTTCGCGGTAGCTAATGGAGTTTACCGTTTCGGTGAGGACGGGGTGGGTGGTAAACAATAACGCCGAAAAGAAGGCTAACAGGTTAGCCCTCATTACTCGTTTAAGAAAAACATAAAACAGTAAGGTATTTGCCGTCTGAAGAAGGAGATTGGTGAGGTGAAAACCAGAAGGGTTTAAACCCCAGAGAGAATAATCGATGAAATACGTTAATGTGACAAGCGGACGATAACTCAGTTCACCGGAGAGAATGAAGTAGTTAAATGAAAAAAGGGTATGAAAATTTTTCCAGTTTTTAATGAGGTTATTATTGACGATGGTCACAGAGTCATCGTAAACAAAGGTATTGCCCAATGTATTACAAAAAACAATAATCGATATTATGGACAGAATAAAATAAGGGGCTATGCCTTTAAGGTTTTTGTTCATGGTTGAAATTTTCCGTCGTAATTGTTATCTTAATGCCGCATTGATTATAATGAAAATTCAGGATAAATGAACGAAATTTTAGGAGGGAATTTATGAAGCGGAAAATTGGGTTGCCGGGTTTTGTGTTGTTAGTCGTTTTGCAGATGTGCTTTTTGAATGGAAAGGCATATCCTGCAACAATACCATTACAAAAGACAAATTTAGGGGTATACGGTGCCAAAGTAAGAGATATTGCTGCGTATAATAACGGCGGTGCAACGGAAATACTCATTGCCATTGACAGCCCGAAAGGCGTATACAAGTGGACGTCTGGCTCCTCCTCATCGTGGGACTTGGTAACCTCGTCCATTCCCGGAGAGTCTTCCCAGATAGAAGCAAACCTTGCCTCCGGGTATGAAAACGACATTTATGCGGTGATTACGGAAATATCCGGCGGTTTATATACCCCGCAACTTTACGCAAGTGACAGCGGCGGCACATCCGGAAGCTGGGTAACCATTTCTTCTGTTTCTATTCCGGGTGCGGTTGCCGGTGGGTATTCTGCTATTTTGCTGGGACATAGTTCCGGAATGTATGTTGCAACCTTCGATGGAAATATTTATAGAAATACGGGTGGAGTGAGCGACACCTTCAAACTCCTTTATTCCTTCGGTTCTGCCACCGAAATAACCTCTATTTCAGTATACGATGCCAATACGTTTTTTGTTATGGGGAGAACTGGCGGCGTTTCGGCTCTTTATAAAGTGACTATCAGCGGTTCTTCAATTTCTGCCACTTCAATTGCACTTCCAGCAAGTTCGGCTTCTGGCGGTTCTGTTGAAGTGCATGTCGTTGGAGTTGATCCCACTAATGTGGATACTATTTTTCTAGCAGGTAGTTCGGCGAACCCACAGGTTTATAAATCTGTTGACGGAGGAACAACGTGGAGTTCATCGTGGGATTTTACCAGCACAGGCACAAATAATTTTTCCGGTGGTTATCCGCAGTATATCAAAATCAATAATAACAGGGTTTTTATCAGCGCATCTGTTTTGGATGGTAGCTCTGCTACATGGTCTCATGCCCCTATTCTTTCTTCAATAGTTGGTTCTGGTACAGTAGAGACGCACGTAAATGACGGGGCATTGGAGGTAGACCCCATTGATTCCACGATTATATACATGGGAACAGATTGGGGCGTTGGCCAAATGACCTATGCCTCCGGTTCCTGGACTTCAGGTTCAGAAATAGGAAATAATGATGGGATGGAAGGAGTTATGCTGATTGATATGGATTTTTACGAATATTCTTCCACCCACAAAGAACTCTGGGTCGGGACAAAGAGCGGCGCTGGCAGGGCAATTAACTATGATCCTACCGATTCGACTACAACCGATGATCCTTCTGACTGGAGTTTTCCGATTTTCCCGGAGGTGGATGGCCCGCCGGTAACCGAAGTGGCTATACATCCCACTGACCCCGCAATCGTTTTGGTGGGGAACAACGCCGGAAGGGTTTATAAAACATCAACGGGAACATCAACTTCACCAACATGGACAAAGGTGTTTCAGGCTGAGGACTTCACAAGTGTATTCGGATCTACTCGTCCTGACCATTCCAATATAACGGACATTCAATTTGTACCCTCAACGCCTAACAGAGTATATCTCTCTGGTTACAACTGGGAAACCGGTACAGACGGAGGGATCTATTATAGTGATGATACAGGCGACACATGGACGGAGGATACGACAATAAGCGGTGTGCCTGTAAATACCTTATGGGTTACCGACAACACCTGCTGGGCAGGTGTTGGAAATTCCGCAAGCGCCGAAACGGGGCTTAGGGCAAGGACTTCTATTACCGGCGCAGGCAATTGGTGGTCGCCCAGCACAGGACTATCTCTTGATAATGAAATTGTTAATAGCATTTCAGGGACAACAGTTGGAGATTATATGACGGTCTATGTTGCAAGCACTGGTGGGGTGTACAAAGGGACACTCTATATTCCCACGTCATCAGGCTTTTCAAGCTGGAGCTGGACGTCACTAACATCGGCGATTGGTTCAACAAATACAAATTTCACATCTGTTACTTTGGATCCAAATAACCCTGATACCGCTTACGCAGCCGTTAGTAACTGTATCTATGAGACAACCGATGGGGGAGTTACATGGTCGGTATTTGGTTCTTCCTGCGTTAATACCCATGAAGACGTAAACGTATTAAAATATGATGATCTGATTGTTGGCACCGCTATTGGATTGTTTTCCTACTTACCCACTGCAACTATCACACCAACGCCAACGCCTACGACAACTCCAACATTACCACCGTTGCCCACGCCCACACCCACGCCGGCAACGACTGGTAAAATCTCCGGGAGTATCGTAGATACACAGGGTGCACCAGTTGTGTCTGCACGGCTGACGCTCAAAGGAATAAAAACAAAGGTTTCCGCAACGACATCATCTGGTGCGGATGGAACATTTGAATTTGCGGATTTAAAGGCAGATACGTATGTTATTACCGCCAAGAAAAAAGGTTACAAAAAGGCAAAACAAAAGGTAAAACTTGGAGAAGGTGAAGAAAAGACGGATATTAAAATCGAGTTGAGAAAGCTGAAAAAGATTCATTTTCATAGGGCAAGATAAGTCTTAACTTCATATCGGCCCGGATGGTTTTTGTAATTCCGTCTGGGCCGATATGACGAATTTGCGAAATGAAATATCAAAATTTTAAGGCACATTCTCCGGAGATGTCAGTTTGCTGATGGTCTTCCTCATTTCATCCGCCTGTTTGTGCCTGGGGTTGAGTCGCAGGGCTTCCTTTATATGGTGTAATGCCTTTTCTTTGTCATGAAAATGGTTCAGATATACAACGCCCAGACTGATGTGGACATCCGCATTTGTGGGGTCTAATTGATAAGCTGTCTGTAGTTTATTATAAGCGTCGTCCAGCAGGCCTTTTTTAAAATAAACAACGGCTGTGTTGTAGTGCGCAAGGGCAAAATTTCTTCGTATTTTTACCGCCTTCTCTACCTCAGAAAGCGCCTCGTCCAGTCTTCCCATGTCTATTAAGGCGCTCCCCAGGTTGTTGTGTGCATCAGCATAATAAGGATTAACCTTCAATGCCTCTATATACTCATTAACTGCCTCATTCAACATTCCTTTTCTTTTGTAAAGTATACCAAGGTTATTATGCGCTTCAGGGTATTCATTCCGTAAACGGATTGCTACTCTGAGTTCCTCAATCGCCGCATCAGTAAAACCTTTCAGGGCATAAGCAGCGCCCAGATTGCAATGCGCCTTAGGCTGATCATACCGTATTTTTATGGAATCTTTAAATGCCTGAATGGCCGCGTCGTTGAGACCATTCTGATAATAGAAGAATCCCAGGTTGTTATATACCCTGAAACTTCCCGGAGAACGGCGTATAGTCTCCGTACTGAACGTGAATTCATTCAACCATATCTTGTTTCTGCTTACTGTTTCCCAGATGAATAAGAGGCAGACTGCGGCGATTGTCCCGATACGCAATAGTTTGTATGTCTTACGTTCAGAAATTCCATGGGTCAATACCGAACCAAGCAGCATTGTGAAACCTATGCCGGGAATATAGAGATACCGCTCTGCCATGATGTTATTTATCGGGATAATATTTAATACGGGTAAAAGTGTTATAAAAAACCATAGAGTTGAAAATGCCCATATCTTAGAAAGTCGGCATTTTTTTACTAACAGAATAGCGGTGATTATAAGCAATAGAATACTTACAATAAAAGCAATATCGGCAGGAGAGTAGGTAAGGGGAGTGATATAATCTGCATTGAGCGGGGCCGGAATAAACAACAGCTTTAAATAATAACCGAGCACCTTTGTCATCATAATGAAATTTACGAAGATGCTGTTGCCGGGATATGCTACTGATTCGCCGGGATTATGGAGCAAATAGAATCGTAAAAACAGATAAAAACAGCCGATGACAATATAGCCTGCATAATTTATTACCAGGTGTTTTCTACGATTGCGGTGGCTTGAGATTTTATTTCTCTGAAAGAGGAGGTCGTAGGAAAGAATCAAAAAGGGAAGTACGATGGCAGTTTCCTTCGATAGCATAGCTAAAAGATACGCAAGCAGCGAAAGCGGATACCAGAGAAAAAAACACCTGTTTGCACTCTTGTTATATTTAATAAACAGGATGAAGGCCGCAAGCAGAAAACTGGCGGATAAAAGGTCTTCTCGGTAGCTAATGGCATTTACTGCCTCTGAAAAAACAGGATGCACCGAAAAAAGCAGACAGGAAATGAATGCCGTTGCGCGATGCTTAAAGAGGCAGTATGTTGCAAAGTAGACTAAGTAGACGTTGAGGGTGTGGATTATCAAGTTGGTCAGATGATAACCCCACGGCTTTAACCGCCAGATGGCATAATCCGCAAAATAGGAGAACGTAACGACAGGCCGGTACGTCAGCTCGTTGGAAATTGCAAAGTATTTCTGGCTAAAAAAAGAAGAAAGGTATCTCCATTCCCGGATAAAATGGTTGTTGGTTACCGTGAGGTAATCGTCATAAACAAAGGTATTTCCCAGGGAATTCATGTAAATCAAGATGGGCAACACCGTGATGAGTGAGAATAATATTAAGCGTGTCTTTTTATTCAACGTCTTCGAATTTTTAAAAAATAAGAATTTACCGCAAAGAACTCGGAGAAATAAATCATGAATTTCCTATCGCAACATAACTCAACTAAAAACAAGTGACGTGTGACGTTTTTCCGACACTTGCCATCCGTCACACGTCACTATTCCAGAATCTTGTTAAACTCAGTTTTTACAGTATTGTTGGGCTGAGGCACGAAACCCGACAAACTATGGCTATTCATTTTACCTTTACCGTTATTTTCTTTTCCAAACTATTTACTGAAAAAGTAATCTTTGCTTTACCCTTTTTGATACCCGTAATGGTAAATGCGGCCTCGCCGTTTTCGTTGGTATTTACACTTTCTTCAGAGACGGAAACCTTCTTCCTGCCGGATTTATCTATCTTTACATTTACTGTTGCACCTTCTACCAGACAACCGTCTTCCCCTTTCACGGTGACAATAACATCCTTACCCTTATCCACCTTAACGGCCAGCTTGCCCGGAGATACCGATATAGTCTTCGCTTCGCATTCCTCCTGATTTGTGGCATACTTGAGGTCTCCGTTAGTCCAATCATAATAACTGATGTGTACCGCGCCCGATGCGTCTACCGCAATGGAAGAATATTCGCCTACATCTGCAGGACTATCTACGGTTGCCGTTGTCCAGTCGCCAGATGCATTGGTGGCATATTTGAGATCGTAGTTTGTATTGTCATAATAGCTGACGTGGGCATTGCCTGAGGTGTCGAGCGCTATTGATGGCTGCCAGCCTACATCCCCATCGCTGTCTATGGTTGACGTTGTCCACGTGCCGGAGGCGTTGGTGGCATACTTGAGGTCATAATTCGTAATATCATAGTAGCTGATGTGCGCCTTGCCTGATGTATCGAGCGCCAGAGAGGAAGTAAAGCCTGCGTCTCCACTACTGTCAATGGTTGTTGCCACCCATGAGCCGGAATCATTTGTGGCATACTTGAGGTCGGCGTTGGTAACATCATAATAACTAATGTAAGCCTTGCCTGAAGTATTGAGTGCAATGGAAGTATATCCGCCTACATCCCCATCACTTTCTATAGTTGCCGTTGTCCATGCACCGGAGGCATTGGTGGCATATTTGAGGTCGGCGTTAGTGCTGTCGTAATAACTGATGTACGCCTTGCCTGAGGTGTCAAGCGCCAGGGAGGCATACTCGCCAACGTCACCATTACTGTCCACGGTTGCCGTTACCCATGAACCGGAAGCATTCGTTGCATACTTGAGGTCTTTGTTACCCCAATCGTAGTAACTGGTGTGTATATTACCTGAGGAGTCGGTCTTCATGGAGGTATACAAGCCTAACAGCCCGGCGCTGTCTATGGTTGATGTTGTCCACGTGCCCGTGGCGTTAGTGTCGTACCTGATGTCTGCATTAATACCATCATAAAAGCTGATGTATGCCTTGCCTGATGTATCAAGCGCTACGGAAGTATACTCGCCTACCTGCCCACCACTATCTAGGGTTGATGTCACCCATGAGCCAGATGCGTTGATAGCATACCTGAGGTCTCCGTTACCCCAATCATAATAACTGACGTGTATCCTATTTGAAGCGTCAATTGCTATGGAGGTATGCAATCCTGTCCACCCTTCGCTGTCTACAGTGGTTGTTATCCACGAACCGGAGGTATTGGTGGCGTACTTGAGGTCTTCGTTGATAAAATCGTAATAGCTGATGTGAGCCTTGTCTGATGTATCGAGAGCTATAGAGGTGTACCGGCCTACGTCCTCATCGCTGTCAACGGTTGTCGCTACCCATGAGCCAGATGCGTTGGTGGCATATTTGAGGTCTCCGTTAGTATCATCGAGATAACTGATATGCGCCCTGCCGGATGTATCGAGCGCTATGGACGTGCTCTCACCAACGTTTCCATCGCTGTCAACGGTTGTCGTTACCCATGAACCAGATGCATCGGTGGCATATTTGAGGTCTGCGTTAGTAACATCATAATAGCTGATGTGTATTTTTCCTGATGCATCAATCGCTAAGGAGGTGTACCAGCCTGCTGTTTCGTTGCTATCCACAGTTGTCGTTACCCACGAGCCGGATGCGTTAGTGGCATATTTGAGGTCTCCGTTGGTAACGTCAAAATAACTGATGTCTAACTTGCCGGATGCATCAAGCGCTATGGAGGTATCCCACCCTCCATCACTATCCACCACCGTCGTTACCCATGAACCGGTTGCATTAGTGGCATACTTGAGGTCTGTATTCGTATCATCAAAATAGCTGATGTGCGCTGCGCCTGCGGTGTCGATGACTATGGAGGTATATTCGCCTGCTCCATAGGATGAATCCACCGTCTCATTTCGCCATGCGCTGCCGTCATAATATGAATAGTAAAGATTTTTACCGCCGTAGGCAATATGGGGATTGCCATCGGCATCAACAGCGATTGCCCTTGAATAAAAATCATGGAAATATTTTGGACTAACGTCCACGCGCTCAGTCTTCCACGTATCCGCAAAGCTGTTTGTAACGAGCATAACAAAAATAAAGCCGACAAGAGTTTGAAGTATGCCTGACAAACGTTTTGTATTAATCATAATCTCTCCTTTCTTTTTTATGTACCGAAACATTATGTATGGGCAGGTTTCAAACCTGCCCCTGCGCTGGTTCAGGCTTGTAAAGCGACGAGCCTCGTCGCTCTGCATTGAATATATAGGAATTTCAATCCTTTCATAAAATGGATAAACACACCCCTACCCCTCTCAAGAGGGGAATTGCAAAATCCCCTCTTGGGAGGGGATTCAGGGGTGGGTGAAATGTAGGGGTTGGTTTTAAACCTGCCCTTACTCTTATAACAAGTCGTTGGGGTTTTGTCTTTTAAACCCCAGCCTAACTTGCCTATTATCATCCAGTTTCAGTTCTATTCCGTGCTTTTCTGTGGCGAATTGCAGTAAAAACAGATACCGGAATCAGAATAGCCATACTGGTCAGGGTAATAATCATCCCGATGGTGAAGGATTTAGGTTCGTACACGAACTTCACAATATGTTCCCCTTTTTCAAGAAAGACGGATCGCATGACATAGTTGGTCTTCAAAATCCTGTCCCTCTTTCCATCCACATAAACATTCCACCCTGGATAAAATGTGTCTCCCAGTACAAGATAACCATCTTCCAGCAGGGTTGCCTTTATTGTAACCCTGTTTGGCGAGTATTCAAGAAAAGTTGGGATTGGTTCTGATTGCAAATTTTCATTGACTCCGTGCTTCGTAAGCATGGATGGCTCTTCCAGGATAATGTATTTTAACGGATTAAATTCACTGCCGGCGAGTTCTTTAAATATGGCGTCCCTTCCCTGCAAAATTTTTGCCTCATGGACAATAAAGGTGCGCGGCAATGCCATTGTATTTTGCAAGAGGGTATATTTTGAATTTTTAGAAACCCGTTTAATAGCAGGGTGATATTCTATGTTTCCTTCAGGGGAGAGGAAGATATATTTTAAATTGAGCAGATTGGTTAATTTTGAAATATGTGTGACCTCCATAAGGATGCGCATGTCATCTAAAGGTTTACCCTCAGACAGATTCATAACTTCACTGTATTCTTTGATGACGTTTGCTTCATATCCTCCAATGTTGGCAACAGTATGAACCATGCTATGGTTTGGTCCTGCATACCCGGCGGTAGTAACGCGGGACGGTTCCCAGTCGTTTTTTAGCAAATTAAGCGTTTCTTCATTCCACATATACTTTTTATAGTCAAATGTTACTATATATTGATTTCCAAAAAACCAAAGATCTCCAACTATTAAAGCTATAGATATGAGAACTATGCTATGTCTTTTTACACTTTTCTTAATCCACAAACTGACAACAAGCAAGCTTAGTACGGAGAGTATTATGAATTTTACAGCACCCGTTGCCGCAACCTTAAAAGTCGCATTTAAAAATTCTGGATTTTTTAAATTCTCCAGATTGGATAGAGAAGCCTTTGGATCGCCGAGTAAATAAACCTTGTTAATAATATAATACCATTTTCCAAACCCAACCCGGAACAAAAAGAAGATCAAAAGAAATAGACTCATCACAGCAATAATGCCTGCTGCAAAACGCAGAAACCTGAATGCCATTTGTTTACTTGTAAGATGACTTTTCAAATATTCCGCTCCAATACCTGAGAGTACGGACAGAGAAAAGGCCACGATGAATATAAATTTGGAATTTCCACGAAACAGGTTGAACCCAGGGACAAAGGTATAAAGAACCTTAAAAATCGGCGTGAATTTCCCTAACGCAAGAATGGAACATGTTAAAGCCATAATAAGAAAGGTTTTTGTGAACTTGTTTCTGTAATAAAATGAGGCAATTGCGCATAACATCAGGGGAAGGATGCCAACGTATAGAGACATTTCCCAGAGTAGATACCGCCCCCAATAAGGCGTCTCTAGTAAATTGCCGAAGAAATCAGGGATAAGTAATGTGATGAAATTTTCTGGTGGAAAAGAAAAGTGGCCGACCCACTTGTATGAAAGTGTATGACGGACGGAGTGTTTAGCCATCTCAAACGCAGGCAATATTTGAATGGTTGAAAGCAAACATCCTACAGCATATATAATCAAAAACCCCGATATGCAATATCCGGCAGTTTTCCAATCGTTCCGATTATTAAATTCCTGGATAATTCGTATGACAAAG
The DNA here is from genome assembly GCA_016188675.1 of Planctomycetota bacterium. Classification (GTDB taxonomy): domain Bacteria; phylum Planctomycetota; class Brocadiia; order Brocadiales; family Brocadiaceae; genus Wunengus. The sequence goes on along the minus strand of JACPHJ010000004.1, from coordinate 69,831 downwards.
TACATAAATACAGCAATAGCAGTGTAAAAAGAATATTGAGGTTGACCCGCCAGTATATTAAATGCAACTGCAACTCCACCCAGTATTGCATATAAAAGATATTTGGTACTGATAAAAATCTCTGAAAGTAAAAGAATAAGCGGTAACCACATTATGGTATTGAGAATGGTTAGATGTCCTGCGTATATGTGAAATATTTGTGGTGCACAGAACATAAATATAATGGATGAAACAAGGCAGCTCGAACGAGAAAGACCGTTCGTATAAAATTTTGGATTTTGGGTTTAACTTTATAAATTGGAGATAGAGATAGGTAAAGACGCCCGATAAGAAAACATGGAGGATGATACTGTAATTAATGGCTGAATGAATAGGTAATACAAGGAATATCAGATTGAGCGGATAAAATATGGCAGATTGCATTCCGGCAACAAAGGGTATTCCACAACAAGCGTAAGGATTCCAGAGAGGGAGTATTCCCTTTGATAGGGTATTGAAGCCAAAATATCTCCAGCAAAAGTATTGGTTGCGCATATCATTATTTTCGTCACCCAGAATACGGTAATCTGAAGGTATAATAACACTGTAGAAATATGCCAGGGAAAGAAGGAATAGAATTAGTATAGCAAGCCAATCGTTTTTTGACCAAATCTTTGACTGGCTTGAAACTGGATTTAAAGAGCAAGTATTGTAATAGTTTTTACCCTGTAACATTTTCAATGCATTTTTCGTTTATCACTGGAATGAATTAAGCAACATGTGGATTTGAGATGCAAGACATACTTTCATGTTGTATTCAATAAGTAAAATAACTGACGGTGTGAATATGTGAGTCTTGTTATTCAACGTTTTCTAATCTTTGATAACTTCCTGGTTTTTACAATAAGCTGTCTTGTTGCAAAATATAGATACAGGAATCAGAATAGCCATACTGGTCAGGGTAATAATCATGCCGATGGTGAAGGATTTCGGTTCGTACACGAACTTCACAATATGTTCCCCTTTTTCGAGAAAGACGGAACGCATCACATAGTTGGTTTTCAAGACCTTGCTCTTTTTTCCGTCAACATAAGCATTCCAGCCCGGATAAAACGTATCCCCCAGGACAAGGTATCCCTCTTCCAGCAGGGTTGCCTTTATTGTAACCCTGTTTGGCGAGTATTCAAGAAAAGTTGGGATTGGTTCTGATTGCAAATTTTCATTGACTCCGTGCTTCGTAAGCAGGGAGGGTTCTTCCAGGATAACGTATTTTAACGGATCAAATTCACTGCCGGCGAGTTCTTTAAATATAACATCCCTTCCCTGCAGAATTTTTGCCTCATGGACAATAAAGGTGCGCGGCAACGCCTGTGTATTATCAAAAAGGGCGTATTTCGAGTCATTATAAACCAGTTTGATAGATGGGTGTTGTATTCTTACGTTGGCGGGAAGCAGGATATATTTTAAGTTAAGCAGATTGGTCAGTTTTGAAATCTGCCTGACCTCCATAACGATGTTCGGGGTATCTAAGGGTTTCCCATCTGAAAGGTTGATAAACTCGCTGTATTCCTTAATGACGTTTGCATCGTATCCCCCGATATTGGAGACGTCATGCGCCATGCCCTGGTTTAGCTCAAAATGACCAACGGTCGTGATACGAGCCGCTTCTGGATTATTTTTCAATACGCCGAGCATTTCCTTATTCCAAAAACACTGTCTGGAATCGAAAGTTACCATATATTGGTTTCCGAAAAACCAAAGGTCCCCGAAAATCAGGGCAAGGGTGATGGGGATTAAAATTGGTCTTTTTAGCCTGCTGGTTATCCACAAGCCGATGACAAGCAAACTTAAAATCATGATGACGATAAATTTTACAGAGCTCTTTGTTGTGATCGCAAAGGTTGAGCGAAGGAATCCCGGATCATTCAAACCCGGCAATGTGGTGTATCGGTCGCCCAGCAAACAAATTTTGTTTATGATGCCATGCCAAATACCATATCCTGCCCCGAATAAAAAGAAGATTAAAAGGAACAGGCTTACTGCGGCAGAAATGCCTATGGTAATATAAAGAAAAGTAGAAATCTTTTTTTTGGTAAAAACACTATCTCTCAGGTATTCTGCCCCAAACCCTGAAAGAACAGAAAGAGAAAAAGCCACGATAAATATAAACTTGGAATTCCCCCGAAACATATTGAATCCAGGCGCAATGGTATAAAGAATTTTAAAGAGCGGCGTAAACTTGCCTAGCGCAAGGATTGTGGTGATTAACGCCATAATAAGAAATGTCTTTGTGAATTTATTTCTGTTATAAAATGAGGCAATTGCGCATAGCATTAAGGGCAGGATACCGACATAGAGGGACATCTCCCATAGGTAGTATCGTCCCCAGTACGGTGTTTTTAGCGAATTACCGAGAAACTCAGGGATAAAGAGTGTGATGAAATTTTCTGGCGCAAATGAGAACTGCCCCACCCATTCATACGAAAGCGTTTGCCGTGTTGAGTGCTTAATCATTTCGAAGGCCGGCAGTAATTGGATGGCGGTAAGGAGAATACCTATCGTATATATAATGAAAATGCCGGATGCATGATAACCGACATAGTTCCAATTTCTGTGTTCTCTGAACTCCTGGATTATACGAATGATAAAGTATGCAAGAACTGCAATGGCGGTATAAAAAAAGTATTGGGGATGCCCTGCCAATATGTTAAATGCAACCGCAACACCTCCAAAGAATGCATATAAATAATTTCTGTTACGGATAAACAACTCTGAGAATAAGAGAATGAGAGGCAGCCATATCATGGTACACAGATTTGGGAGGTGTCCTGGATAGACGTGAAATATCTGGGGTGCGCAGAACATGAAGATAATGGACGAAACCAGGCAGCTTGAACGTGAAAGCCCGGCTGAATACAATTGCGGATTTCGGACTTCGTCGTGAACGCTCAGTCGAACGATTTCGGATTGCAGATTTAACTTTATAAATCTAAGATACAGATAGGTAAATACGCCCGATAAAAATACATGGAGGATGATGCTATAATTGATGGCTACGTGAATAGGGAATATGAGATAAATCAGATTGAGCGGATAAAATATGGCCGATTGCACCCCGCCCACAAAGGGCGTCCCCCCGTAAATATAAGGATTCCAGAGGGGTATGATACCTTTCGCCAACGTATTAAAACCAAAATATCTCCAGTAGAATAGCTGGTGTCGGGTGTCCGTATTCTGGTCGCTCAGCACGCTGGAATCCAGGGGAATAATAACGTTGTAGAAATATGCGATGGTAAGCAGGAATAGTGTTAGCAGAGCAAACCAATCATATTTAGACCACGCCGTTCTCTGGTTTGTGATCAAGTTTGAAATGGAATAATTATGGGGGATCTTATTTTGTATGTGGTTCATGCATAATATTGTTTGTCATTAAATTTTGCCGGATATTTTTAGTATAATATGCTAAGGCTTGGCATAAAATTGATAGGACTTAGTTTACCCTTTTAGTGAGCCGTTTCAAACAAAAAACCATGCAAAACAAAACATCCCTTATCTTGCGGCTCCTTTGCATTGCTGCTATTGGCTGTTATGCGACCATTGCCCAGGTGATGTTGATTCGTGAATTCCTGAACATCTTTTACGGCAACGAACTGTGTCTGGGGATTGTTTTTGGCGCATGGTTTCTCGGTATTGCGGTAGGCGCCTTTGCAGGTGCCAGAACCGAGTATATCTTCAAACATGCAGTCACTGTTTTTGTAATTGCGTTGATGGTCATGTGCTTTGTGTTGCCTGTGCAAATTGTTTGTGTGCGGGGTGTCCGCTGTCTCTTGAGTGTCGGAGTGGGCGAATACATTTCTGTCCTGCCATTATTTCTTACCTCCATCGGACTAATCCTACCTTTTAGTTTTGTCGTTGGTTTCCTCTTCCCGTTCTCGTCGAAGGTTATATCAGGCGCTACCCTTGATGTTGCTGTGGACATAGGCGTTGTTTACATCGTCGAATCCATGGGCAGCCTCTTTGGGGGACTTGTCTTTTCTTTTTTCCTCGTATCGAGATTCCATCCATTTAAAATCATCACACTATTGAATGTCGGCGTGTTTGTCCTTTTGACGGGATTGTCTTTTTCATTTCGAAGAAAGGAAGAGGTTTGTATTGGTGAAGAAAAAAGCAAGAAGGCAAAAAGGATTTTGGGCTTTATTTCCCTGGGTTTGACGATGGTTATGGCGGTGGTTTGGTTTTCACCAATCCCTGACAGTGTTGAGGCGTTGTCTGCAAAAATGCGATGGAATACGCTGAACCCTCACATTGAACTTGCTGCCTCAGCAGATTCAAAATACCAGCATATTGATATCGGCAGACAGGCCGAACAATATAACATTTATCTCAATGGACAATACGCCTCTGCCTTTCCCAATGAATATGAATACGCCCAGATTGCCCATCTCGTAATGACGCAGCATCCGTCGCCAAAACACGTGCTGTTGATTGGTAATGGACTTGGTGGGCTTATTTCTGAAATGCTTTTGCATCCCATTGAAACGCTGGATTACGTGGAACTGGACCAGAGACTCCTGCAAATTTCCGGCAAGTATCTTTCTTCTTCGGATAGGCAGGCGCTTTCAGATAGTCGGGTAACGGTAATTCATCAGGACGGCCGTTATTACGTAAAAAACTCCCCGAAAAGACAGCACTATGATATTGTCCTTATAAATACGCCCGATCCATCAACAGCCTTCCTCAACCGTTTCTATACCTTTGAATTCTTCAAAGAAGCCCGGAAAATTTTAAAGTCTGATGGCGTTTTAATTGCTTCGGTTAGCTCGGCAGTAACCTATATCGGCAAAGAAGTCGGGAGTTATACAGGCTCTCTCTATCGCACCCTGCATGCAGCCTTTCGAAATGTAGTGGTAACACCTGGCCAAACCAATTTCTATTTTGCGTGTAATAAAGATAACGTAATTACCCTGGATATAGAAACACTCATGGGGCGATATAATAATTTTCAGGTAAAATCTGATTATTTTAGTGAATACCTCTTTTACACCCTGCTTCAGCCTGAGCAGGTTAAATTCATCGAAAGTCAACTGAGTCAGAGGAAGGATTTTCTTGTCAATACGGATGCAAGGCCTGTCACCTATTTTTTAAACCTCGTTTTATGGGATTCCCTTACCGGTGGGCGTTTGCATGGATTATTTCATGGCTTAAAGGATGTAGGCTTGAAAGCATTTCTCATCCCAATTGTGATTGCACTTGCAGGCCGAATAACCTATGTGTTTTTGAGGCAAATTAAATTACGAAGGAAGGATGGCAAACGTAAGGTAATCAGCCAATGCCGCACGAAAAATCAATATTCGCCACCTAACGAAAAAGGTCTTACCACCCCTTCATCCCCTCCTTCACAAGGAGGGGATTTTAAATATGCTCCATCTGTTGTTTCTTCCCCTCCTTGCGAAGGAGGGGAAAGAGGGGAGGTTGTAAAATTCCCAAAGGCTTCTTCTGGTGATAGGCAATCAGAGGCTGCTGAAGAATTCGACCCTCATTACGACAAGCAACTCAAAACAAACTGTCTCATTGCCCTTGCCACAACGGGGTTTGCCGGAATTGCACTGGAAATTGTGATCCTTTATGCCTTTCAAAATATCTACGGTTATATTTATGAGAGAATGGGCGTCATTATTGCCGTTTTTATGGTGGGACTTGCATTTGGCGGGTACCTTATGAATCAAATGATTAAAAAAATCCAAAATCCAAAACCTGTCCTCGACTTTGATCGGGGTACCGAAATCGTTCGACTGAGTGCTCACGACGAAGTCTCAAATCGCTGCTTGCAGCCCCCAACAGTCGACTCCCATCATTGGGTGAAACTATTGTTGATCATGCAGGGGATTATCGGACTCTATGCCCTTATCTTGCCTCTTCTGATTCATGCAGTATCTTTTTATTCAACTGTGGCTGAAGTTGGATTGACCTGTTTTATTGGTTTTGCCGGGATTTTGACCGGCGTGGAATTTCCCCTGGTGAACAAAATATGGATGGAATCAAGGAAGGATATTGCCGTCTCTGCCGGCGCAACATACAGCGCCGATCATATCGGTGCCATTTTGGGAGCAATGGTAACTGGGGTGATCTGCTTACCGCTCCTGGGGATATTCGGAACGTGCATAATCCTGGCAGCGCTCAATATATCGAGCTTGGCTCTGATAGCATTTTCAATATTTTTGCGTAAAAGAATTTTAGAGAAATTGCTATAATATTTAGAAAATTTCAACGTAGGGGCAAGTTTCAAACCTGCCCCTGCGTGATTAATAGCCGGTCGTTAATGCCTGATTTAACGTGCGGGAATTTCAAACAAAAGCTCCTCCCCCTTAATCCCCCTCACTGAGTGGGACAACCATCTGTCCCCCGCTGGCGGGGGTGAAGGGGGTGGCTATCTGTCATGAAATGTGTATTTAATGTTCAGGAATTTCAAGCCGTTTATTAAATAATAGATAAACACATCCCTACCCCTCTCAAGAGGGGAATAAAAGAAGTCCCCTCTTGGGAGGGGATTAGGGGTGGGTTATAAGAGCCGTTGGGTTTCGTCTTTTAAAACCCAGTCTAATTTATTAGGGAGAGTTGATAAAAACATGAAAAAGATAATTGCGATTATAATGATATCTATCTTGATGGGATGCCTATTGTGTTACGCTGAAAACCAAAACGATCAGATGCTGCCCTTGTTCAAGGAAACGCAGCAAGCCACGGTGTTCTACCTGGAGAATGGCATGGAAGTAATCCTTGTGGAAAATCACGCCAATCCAATGATCGCTGCGGTTACTGTCGTCAAGAGCGGCAGTCGTAATGAAGATGCCGCCAGTAATGGGTCAGCCCATTTTCTTGAACACCTGTTATTCAACGGCACAAAGACACGCACTCAGAAACAGATTTACGACGAGATGGACTTTTATGGCGGCTACAATAACGCCCATACCGGACCTGATTACACCAATTACATGATACTCATGCCGAAGGAGTTTGGCCCGGATTATACCAATTATATGATACTCATGCCGAACGAGTATATCGCTCAGGGGATGGATATTCAAGCGGACATGCTCTTTAATTCTACCCTGCCTGATGAAAAGTTCGAAAAGGAGCGTGGTATCGTTATAGAAGAAATTGGAAAGGGCGCTGACCGGCCAGAACATCAGGTCAGCAATCACTTCCTGAAGGTATTTTACGCAGGCACACCTTACGAACGCCCAGTGCTTGGGACGGTTTCCACCATTTCACATCTAAAACGCGAACGTGTATGGGAATATTATCAAACCTGGTATGTACCCAATAACATGACCTTAATGGTGATAGGTGATTTTTCGACTCAGGAAATGGTGAAACTGGTTAAAGAAAAGTATGGGCCGTATCCCGCAGGCACGATACCGGAGCATAAAAACATAACCCTTCCCACACCGCAGCGATTACGCATTATCAAGGCAAACGGCATGGGTAAATTCCCAAAGGATCGCCAATACCTGACCTTGGGTTATCTGTTGCCTCCGCCGGTTTCCGATGATTTTCAGGCGCTGGTACTGCTGTCAGAATTCCTGGGCGGCAGGGACAATTCTGCCCTGAAAACGTTATTCATGCAGGAACAAAACAAAGAGCTTGTTATTGATATTGGCACAAGCGTAGATTTCAATAGCGACTTTTCTACATTACAAATATCTGCAGAACTCCCCACAAACATAGATGTAGAGCATGTGGTAGAACTGATTATTCAGGCGGTACGGGATATGAAAAAGAACCCTGTCCAGGCCAGTGAAGTGCAATCAACGCTGATAGCCAGGGCAACACATGAGATTTATTTGCAGGAGAGTTTACATTACTACGGCATGATGAAATCCGGTTATCTGGCGGCCGGTGGATATGCCTTTCTCCGTAATTATATGGACGGCTTGATGAAGATAACGCCGCAATCAATACAGAAGGCGGCGGCGCAATATCTAAACGCACAGATGCCTGTGGTCACGCTCATGTCTCCTTCGGTCGGGAAAACAGCAGGCGAAACCGCTACCCGATCATCCAACCAATACTCCATGGAAAGGCTGGAAAATGGCCTCACGGTGGTAATAAAGGAAAATCAGGATAGCCGTGTTATAGGAATGCACCTGCTTGCAAAGGAACGCAGCCTGAGCGAGGGCAAAGAGAAGTGGGGCTTGACGGAGATTTTGCAGCGGATGCTCCTTGACGGCGGAACGACGGAACATCCGGATAAAGCCTTATATCAGGCATTCGAATCCATAGGCGCTGAATTGAAACTCTATGACGAATCCAGCATCCCGTTTGACGATTATTATCATACCCCACGGTTTGCTTACATGCGTTTAAAACTTGTGGACACCTTTTTTGAGCAGGGATTAAAACTCCTTGCAGAAATGGTGAGACAGCCTAATCTTTCTGAAAAGGCATTTAACGAGGCAAAGAAGCAGGTCATGGTACTCTCTGAAAACGATACGATGAGCACCCCTAAGGTGGCAGACCGGTTTTATTACGATAATCTGTTCAAGGACAACTTAGGTTTCGGCTGGTTATCCGGCAAGAAGGAGCATCTGGAAAATATCCGGATTGAAGAGGTGAATGCCTTTTACCGCAAGTTTTACAATCCTTCGAACCTGATCCTTGCTATTTCCGGGAACATTCCCGTTGATAAAGCAATGGCAATGGTAAAGCAAAGCTTTGGCGGCATCTGGGGAGAAGCGGGCTGGCAGCCGCCCGAAATTACACCTGAATTCAAGGCGCTCGGCAACACTGTCCATGAAAAACTGGGTAAACAGCAAGCATATGTCTCTGTGGCAAATACCTGTGATGTGAGCGAGGAAGATCAGCCGGCGCTCTACGTAATGGAAACCATCTTTAGTGACAGACTCGCCTTCAACCTGCGTGAAAAGCAGGGTCTTGCCTACACTATCGGCGTTTCCTTCAGTAAATACAAAGGTGTTCAGTGGTATCGTATCTCTATGGGCACACGGCCGGAAAATATAGAACGAGCCGTCAACGGCATTCGTGATGAAATGCACTCCATGCGTGAAGCAAAGATCGAAGAACAAGAGGTGCAAAAGACCATAAACTCCATTCTGGGACGCCGCTGCATGCGGCGACTGGATCGCGTAAATCAGGCATATTACATCAGCATGAAAGCGCTCGACGGCAAAGCGCCTGAATCAGACGAACAGGAGGCTGAAAAGCTGAAAAAGGTTACTGTCCAGGATATAGAACGTCTGGCGCGCCAGGTTTTCCAAAACGAAGATTTGTGCTTATGCTGGTTCAGTCTTGCAGACTTCGTCGTGAGCGCTCAGTCGAACGATTGAACCATGCATTTTGAATTATACAATAAGTTTCGTAACAATTTAGTTTTTTGAAAAATTCCAGTAATGATGCGATTATCATACACTGTAGTGGCAATTCATGAATTGCCACTACATATTGACACAAAAGCATTTCAGCTATTGACGTTTTCAAAAAACTAAACTGTTACTAAGTTTCAAACCAGCACCGATTATGAAAAATACCAAATATTTCGGTTCAATCGAGGACGATTGAACCAGCAAAGGAGGACGTTTTGAAAAATAGGACACCAAAGCCGGTTTCAATAAAAATAGAGAAGGAACTCCACATCTGCCCGAATTGCGGGTATGACGACGGCTTTCACACATCATTCGTACGCGTGAAAAAAGAGACCTGTAAAATCATCCTCATCTGTCCAAGCTGCCACGCCAGATACGATCCTGATTGGATAGTGGAGATACACAGTTCACCGCAAAGGGCGCGGAGGACGCGGAGAAATACGTGAAAAAGGGGAAATTTCGCTTATTAATTCTGTATACCCTCCGCCCGCCTTCTGCGATTTCAGCGTTCTGCGGTGGGCTGACTTGTTGCGTGTTGAGGTATTTTCGATGGTATATCAGGTGCGGCAGTTATCATGAAATATAACCATGTCAATGCAAACTGCTACTGAATAAAAAACTGGGTGTTAAGATAACAAATTTGAAGAGACGATTATTTAATATTTAAGATGTGGCCCACTGTTCCCCTGCATAAACGTGGAAGTGATTACCATATGGCCGGTAGATGAAACAGGCAAAAATTCAGTGATCCCTTCGATGACGGCAAGTATTACTGCTTGTAAATAGCTCATAGATTATCTCTCTTTCATAATTTTCTGGATTGAATGGATACAATTTTTAAACGTTTTTCAAGAAATTGCGTGGAGAAGGGGTAGCCATACTTGCGAAGGATATCACTATCCCTCTTAATGCATTGCTCTTTTCCCTTGCCTTGTGTTTCATAGTGGCGACCTTATTGTCCATGATGTAGAAAAATTCCATTGCATATCCTCTAAATAGGCGACGGAAAACTCTTGCTATACGCGGATAGGCATTATGACAACTGGAATTCCTTTATTATACAGCCTTCTCTGCACGGCAAAAACCGTGTAGTTATGTAGCAGTCGCGAGAGAAAAGAATCTTTGGGGAAGATAAGCTGTCCACCGAAGAAAACGGGATTGGGAAAACGCCCTAAAATTTTCAAGGTAATCTGAGAGATTTCTTCAACAATGTCGACGCCTATAGAATGGAAACCTTCAGCGTAATAACCATTCCTTTGCATGAAATCTATATAACGGCCCAAGTCACTTTTTATCTGAGTTCTAAGGTGTTCAATCTCTTCTGCTCCCTTGAAATTTCCAGCATCAACCATTCCGACCTGAACAAAAATAAAATTCCTGAATGTCTTTTCAAATGTGCGGAAAACGCTGAAGAGCGTATGAAGTTCCCGCCCGTTAAAACCACTAACAAGTAGAACCGCCGTCTTTGCCGTTGGATCGAACTCCTGGCGCGACTTCATATCCTGCGTTCTGCCTGGCGTCGTGCCTGAAGCCGAAGACTCAGCTACCTCGACGAGGTTATCCAGTTTGCTCAGAAGACGGCCGGTTTTATGATAGTGTCCCTTTATAACAATTGCTATTCCTGCCAATGAGCCAGTAACAATCAAGGTTATCCAACCTCCTTCATGGAACTTGAGGACAGTCACCGACACAAGGATAAAAACGGTCAGAACCAATCCCGCACCGTTGATGAGGAGCTTCCACCATCGATGTTTAACTCCTGATCGGGTACTCCACCAATGGCGTACCATTCCCAACTGGGAGAGGACAAAAGTGAAAAAGACATTAATGCTATAGAGTACAATCAGAATTTGAATGGAGCCGCGTGTGACAAGCATCAATATCAATGCCGCAATACCCATGAACAAAACCCCGTTCTTTGTCACTAAACGATCACTGAGCACAGCAAACCTAGTTGGAAACCAGCGATCGAGAGCCATGTTTGCTATTACCCTCGGACCATCCAAAAACCCTGTCTGTGCTGCAACTAAAAGCAGCATTGCTTCGGAAACGAGCGTCACAATCACAAACCAGGTCTTCGACCTATCTCCCCAAGCTCTCGTGACGTGCTCAAAGAGAACTGCATTCAAGGTTTTTCCAGATTGCGGCTCAACCTTGTAAAGAAGATATGCAAACATTAATCCTATCACCATGACGGATAGTGAAATTGCCATATAGCGCATGGTGCGTTTAGCAGTCCGCACCCGTGGCTCCCTAAGTATTGGAAGACCATTACTGACAGCTTCTATTCCGGTAAATGTTCCGGCTCCCATGCTATAGGAACGTAAAATCAGTAAAAACATTCCTGCGAACCCCACCCCGGCACTCGCATTGTGAACATCAGACATCGTTGTTTTTACTACTTCTTGAACATTTGTCAAATGCGTGACCGGCACATATACGATTACAAATGCATGAGTGATAATGAAAATCAAGAAGACCGGCACCAAAGGAGCAACAGCTTCTTTCACTCCGCGCAGGTTTAATATCATAAGGACTACAATACCGGCAATTGCAAACTCAAGTTTGAATGAATACCATTTTGCAGGAAGAAAGCTGAAAACTGCATCAGTACCACTCGCGATAGAAACTGCGATCGTAAGGACATAGTCGACGATGAGCGCACAGCCAGAGAACATTCCAAAGGTGGGAGACAGCAACTTACTGGCAACGAGATACCCACCGCCGCCCGAAGGAAAAAGTTCGATGATTTGCGAGTAACTTGCACTAATCACAAAAATTGTCAGCGCCGAACCCAAAGCCACAAAGATGCTCAGGTGAGGATATTCCTGCAATGCCCGAAAGGCTTCCTCGGGACCGTAACAGGAAGATGAGAGACCGTCTGCCCCTAATCCAACCCAGGCAAAAAAAGCTATCAGTGACAGTTTATGAAATATTGTCTTATCATGAGGACTGCGGGCATCTCCAATAATCAGAGTTTTCAACCGTCGAGCTAATGATATTTTAAATTGCATTTGTGAATCTACCTTTCTTCGATACTCCCGGCGATTAAATGTAATTCCTTTATAATCCTCATTGCGGATGCACTGCAGTATTGTCCGCCTTTCACCCACTTTTCAATTGAGCCTCTTATTGATGGAACAGAGAGAAACATCTTCCCAATGGCAATTTGCCTGAATGGGTTAATGATGGATTGAATGCCTATAGGAGATATTAAGAGATAGGCACTGGATCCCTGATAAATACCCGAAGCAGGAAAAAGAGGTTAATGAGTTGAAAGGACGGATAACTGTTTACAAGCTTATTTTGACTTTGTTCGTCCTTATTGTGGACCGAGGGTTTGTATTAAAGCATCATAATAGTATGGTTTTAAAGTGGCAAAAAAAGTTACCTATTAAAACAATAGTTTAACTAACCATATTCGGCAATTCTAAAGAATTGCTGATCAATAAGTTACTTATAAACTATGAAAACCCCATTACTTTTTTATATTTAATTTTGAATAGTTTACACAAATTCTATAATACTATCAATACTTTTCTATGGGGATTGCCAACTGATTTCTGTTAACTGTCTGAGCGCATTTCTCGCACTGCCCGTGTCGATGGATTGTGCCGCAATCTTTAGTCCTTCCGTAAAATCCCTTGCCAATCCGCCAGCAATGATTGCAGCGGCTGCATTCAAAAGTACCACATCTCTTTTTGGGCTGTGAATACCGTCCAATACTTCTCTGATTGCCATAGCGCTTTCGTCCGGGGTATTTACCGTCAGGTCAGAAAGACTTGATTTTTTTATGCCAAAGTCAGCCGGGTTTAAATAATAACTTTTTATTGTGTTTCCAATAAGCTCACAGACCTTGGTTTTGTCTGTGATTGTTATCTCATCAAGACCGTCCAGCCCATGCACAACGAAGGCGTGCTGATCTCCAAGCCGCTTTAATGCCTCAGCCATAATAATCGTCAGATGTTCACTGTACACACCCAGGATTCGGTGGGTAGCGCCTGCCGGGTTTGCCAAAGGCCCGATAATGTTAAATATGGTACGAATGCCAATTTCTTTCCGGGGGCCGACTGCGTATTTCATTGCCTGATGCAGCATGGGGGCGAAGAGGAATCCAATATTAGCCAGTGCAATGCATTTTTCAACCGTCCTGACGTCCGCCTCAATGTTGACGCCTAACCGCTTTAATACGTCCGCACTCCCACACTGGCTGGAGGCCGCCTTGTTGCCATGTTTGGCTACCTTCAGACCTGCGCCGGCAACGACAAAGGCAGCCGTAGTAGAGATATTGAATGTGTTTTTGGCGTCTCCTCCCGTACCGCACGTGTCAATCACGATTCCGCCTTCTGTCTTTATTTTGACGGCCTTCTTCCTCATAGCCATAGCACACCCCGTAATTTCTTCGACGGTTTCGCCCTTTATGCGTAAAGCGGTAATAAAAGAGGCAATCTGTGCATCGGTGGCTTTTCCTTCCATAATTTGTATCATTACGTCCAGGCTTTCTTCAAGGCTTAAATCCTGGTTATTTACCAGCTTAGATATAATTTCTTTTATAAACATAGTTATTTGACAAATAGAAATTTTTTCACTTGACGTCGAATATAATATAAATTAGAATAACCAACTAAAATTTTTAGCAATAACCATTTAAAAGAAAGGATCATTGAAATATTTATGGCGAAAGTACAAATATCATCCGATGAAAACATAAGAGAAGCATTAAGAAGATTTAAAAAGATGTGTGACAAAGAAGGTATCATTAATCAATCAAAACGCATGGCGTATTTCGAAAAACCTTCAGAAAGAAAACGCCGTGAGGAAAGCCGGAGAATCAAAAATATTAAAAGGGCGCAAAAATTAGGCATCTCAGGGCAACCAGGCACTACCCGCCCTCAATCCGGCTTCCACAATAACTTTGGCGCATCACCCCACAGAAGTTCAAGATCATAAAAGTGCCGCATTTCCCTGTCGAAAAGGTGAATGACGACATCTCCATAGTCCATGAGTATCCATCGGCCATCTGTGTATCCTTCGATACCGACTCCGTGGATACCATGACTATGCAATTTCAATTCTATCTCGCCAGCAATACTCTGTAATTGCCGTTTATTGGAGCCATTGCAAATAACGAAGAAATCTGTGATAAACGTCAATCGCCGGACATCGAAGATTAAAATATCCTCGGCCTTTTTAGCATCAGCAATCCTTGCACAGAAGATTGCAATCTCCTTTGAATCTAACGTTTCTGTTCCTCCTGAAAGTTTATCTCTGCTGGGCGTTAACATTTCCACCAAAATCGGCGTCATATTGAATAGATGGTTTAACTTCTGACAGACTGCTCCCACAGTAGTAGCAAAATCTTGCATATCGTGGATTCACATCCAAACAATTCTCACACCTATGATACAGGAGCGTACCGCACAGGATGCAAAAATTTGCCCCTTTTACATGATTGTCAAATTGACAGTTTGTATTAGGGCATATTCTGTCATCCCTTTCTGTAAGTATTTCACCCGGCATAATTACCTCCAATTCCTTGACAGAGTTTTAAAAAACTGCCGCTCACCGCAGAGAACGCCGAGGTCGCAGAGAAACCGAAAGACTGTGAAGTTTAAAAACCGGTTTTCTTTGCGTCCTTTGCGTCTCTGGCGGTGAACTTCGGCACGTTAATGAAGATGTAACAGTGCGCCTATCTTCGGTGAAAATTTAATGATAATTCCAGCGAATACAACTGACACGATAGACATAAGCTTAAGCAAGATATTCAAAGAAGGTCCCGACGTGTCTTTGAAAGGATCCCCTACGGTATCACCCACAACAGCAGCCTTGTGCGCTGGCGAACCCTTTCCTCCGAGCGCCCCGCCTTCGATGTACTTTTTAGCATTATCCCAGGCTCCGCCTGCATTTGCCATAAAGACCGCCAGCAGGAACCCCACGGTTAAACTTCCGGCTAAAAGTCCAACAACACCAGGGACTCCCAGGACTAACCCGGTTAAAATAGGCACCAATAAAGCAAGGAGTGAAGGAACGAACATCTCTCTTTGCGCGCCTCTGGTACTAATCGCTACACATGCTGCATAATCGGGCTTTCCCGTTCCATCCATAATACCGGCAATTTCCCTAAATTGCCTCCTGACTTCTTCCACCATGCTTCTTGCGGCTCGACCTACGGCTTTCATTGTCATAGCGCTGAAAATAAACGCTGACAGACCGCCGATAAACAGGCCGATCAGGACCTTTGGATTAATCAGGGTAACATCCAGATAGCCCATGAGATCGGATAATTTGGCATTTGCCATATCAATTGAAGCCCCGGCAACCTGAATGGCATGTACCCCTGACTTTTCTAACCCTACCTTTATTTGTTCAACAAAGGAGGCAATCAGCGCCATAGCCGTTAGTGCGGCAGAACCAATAGCAAAGCCTTTTCCTGTTGCAGCGGTTGTATTTCCCAATGCATCGAGGGCATCCGTCCTCTCTCTGACATAGGGTTCAAGGCCGCTCATCTCAGCGTTGCCACCGGCATTATCTGCAATAGGTCCATAAGCATCGGTTGCAAGTGTCAATCCTAATGTTGACAGCATGCCGACTGCTGCAATAGCAATTCCATAAAGACCAAGGGAGATATTTGAAAAACCACCCGCAAACATATAGCTTAACAAGATTGCAATGGAGATAGTAATAACGGGTATAATCGTAGACATCATTCCCGTAGCAATACCATCAATAATAACCGTTGCAGGGCCTGTCTTTGCCTGTTCGGCAATGCCCTTTGTCGGCGAATAATTGGATGAGGTATAGTATTCCGTACCTTTACCAATAATAACCCCCGCTATTAATCCTGTTACAATCGAACCCCAGACGCCAAAATTGTGGGGCAGCATAAACTTGATAATTACGGATGAGACAATCAAGATTAGAATGGAACTCAGGTTGATTCCTTTTCCCAATGCCTTCAGGAGTTCTTTCTGTGTTGCTTCTTCTTTTGTCTTAACGGCATAAATACCTAGGATGGAAAGGAAGATGCCTACCCCTGCCAAAATCATGGGCACAACCATGCCGGCAATACCAAGACCGGCGGTTACACCCAACGCTGCACAGGCCAGCATCGAATTATAATACGACTCGTACAGGTCTGCACCCATACCTGCAACGTCGCCGACATTATCTCCGACGTTATCGGCAATAGTTGCGGGATTCCTTGGATCATCTTCGGGGATTCCTGCCTCTATCTTACCCACGAGGTCAGCGCCCACATCCGCTGCCTTTGTGAATATCCCGCCTCCGACCCTTGCAAACAAGGCCTGGGAACTGGCGCCTATACCGAAGCACGGCAACATCATTGCCATATCGAGTAATGAGATATCGGTAAACTTACGGAAGACGAAAAACCACAAGGAGATGTCCAGAAGCCCCATGCCCACAACTATCAGCCCCATCACGGCGCCGCTCCTAAACGCAACCTGAAGACCCTGGTTCAGGGATTTCCTTGCACCTTCAGCCGTCCTTGAACTGGCGCTGGTGGCCGTCTTCATTCCAAGGAAACCTGCAAGGCCGGACAGGAAACCGCTGGTTAAGAATGCGAAAGGCACTACCTTTGATTGAGAGTGCAATCCAAAGGAGATTAAGAGAAGGACAAGAAATGCGCCGATAAAAAATATACCCACGACCTTGTATTGCTGCCGCAGATAGGCATAAGCGCCTTCTCTGACATGTCCGGCTATCGAAATCATTTTTTCGTTTCCCTCAGGCGCCTTCATGACTTCTTTGTAGAACTTTCGTGCGTAAAAAAGGGCAAACAGTGCACCTATCGGTGCAATCCACCACAATTTGGGTATTGAGTGTGACGTCTCTGCTGCTTTATGTATCGGAGCTTCCAACTCAAACAGAGGTTTGTCTTTTGGGGTGGATTCTCCAAGTTCAAACATGGGCTTTTCTGCATTGGTCTTTAGCGCAGTCTGCGCCTGGACGTTGCGAGAAAATAATCCCGACCTTGACGCCCCAAGGATCAGGATGGTTAGCATTAACATTATCATTACAATGCTAACACGATTGTTTCTAAAAATAGGTTTAAATTTACATAAAAAACTATTCATCGACTTGAATTTCTCTCCTTTCTCTTTTCTAAACTTTGTTGATACATAACTAAAACTTCACTTTACTACCAAACGTCTCTCTCTGGCATACTTTGTAAAAATTCCTTTTTCTTCCCGATTGTACTGATAAATTCATTCACATTGGTCGAAGTATCATCCGGATGATTTGCACGGTAAGTCTTCCATTCGTTTAAGGCTGACTCCGCATATTGGAGCGCCTTATCAATATTCCCTTCTTTTTCAGCACACAGCGACGCATGCCATAAGGCATGGCAGATAGTCCTTTCTATGGCTAAAATGTTATGCAATTTAGGGTCGTGCAAAAGAGATCTTCGTAACCAATAGAGCGATGTTTCGTAATTATCCTCTCCGTCTTCCTGCTTCAGTTGTTCTCTGTAATATTCCGCATATTTAAAGAAACGCTGGTCAAACAGGTGCAAATACATATACCCAAGCTCAAAGAACAGATCACCGCTGGCAGGGTTTTTTACCGTTCCCTTCTTTGCGAAAGTTAACCCCATACGAACCCATTTCCACTTATTTCGCGCTGCATCCCATTCGTGGGCAATGTTATAAGCCATGTTCCACGCCTGAAAAATCCAAACTGCGGGAAAGTTAGGCTGCAACCTGGCTATCAGATTATTAATAGTTAACAATTCGTAATATTTTTTTTCCTCGTGCCGGGCAATAGCCCTTGCCCAGAGAAAATCCACCGCAATTCCACGCAGTCCACCCAGGAGAAGCAATGGAATACTTTCCGATGGGTCATAGCGATACGCCGCAGTCTTTGATGTCTCACGGAAAGAAACAACGTACATGTTGACAAAAAAGATAGCGCAAATTAATACAACTAAAAAAAGAACCCTCTTTCGATGCATCAAGAGTGCTTAAAAAAATTCTCTCTTTTTAAATATTATGGATGATATGAAAAGGCAAATACCCGCATATAATGCCGTATACCCCACAGAAACTCCAACAGTTTCCCATGAAATATTTATGCCTTTCAGGAGAAATTTCAGGCTATCAAACCTTTTAAAATCCGGCAGAATAACCGTAAGCCATTCCAAAGGTTTTTTAATAAGGTAATCTATATAGACCAAAAGAATATTGGGTTTTTTAAGCGCCGCAGGCAGGGCATGTTCATGCACATCGTACCGTTGAATTGCCAAAGAAAAATCTTTAACAAAGTCCAGAATATGCCCGCACAAAAAAACAACTAAGGCCGATACGATACTTACGGGTGCGGACAGGTACGTAGACCCCATTACCGCAATAGTTACGACCAACAAAAATTTCAAAAAGGTTATGCCAATGGCCTTTGTATAATTGGATATAAAACCTTTCCGAACAGCGTATAGTTTGGCATCTTCTCCGGTCACACCGATGTAATCCATACTATGTATGGGAAAAGCAGTGATATTCAAGATACTACTTTTTCTAACAAGCTCAGGGGCTATTTTTACCGTTAACGGTTCGTCTACCCTTGCGGATAAAACTGAGGTTTTACTTTGACCCGTACCAGCATCCTCTATCCCCACAACTAATGGAATTGCACCAACATCTTTCCTGCCACTGTCTATTTTTAAGTCGAACTCTACTTCAAAAGAAGATTTGTCATCCGGCTTTTTGCAAAATTCGGAGAAACTCCATAACGCAATCCCAGTCCTTCCTCCCTCGATCCATACAATTCCCTCCCGGACGTGATGCGGTTTACCCTGAATGGAAAACTGTGATGCGGCAAACTCGTTCCTGGCTTTTAATATACCTCTATATCCTTCAGGTAATTTTGATGCAATCCGTTGAATGGCAACAACGTTTAACAGACCTAAAATTATCAATAGAAAGGCTGATAACAGGGCAAATCCCGTTATTTTGCCTGCAACAATTTTCAGTCTTGAGACGGGTTTTGATAAAATACCATAGATCGTCCTGTCTTCTATTTCGTGAGGCAACGATGTGGCAGAAAGAAAAATTATCCCGACAATACACAGGAGTACTACCACCTGAAAAAATACCACCAGCATCATTTTTACCCGGGCATCAGGCTCGTCTGTGGTCGGAATAAAGGGTGAAACGGCAATAATCATAATGCCAAGCCCAATCAATACGTGCAGTATTTTCTTTCGAAGTACTTCCCGAAAAGTATGACCGGCGATAGTTAGTATCATCTTAACAAGTAAAAGAACAGTTTATTTGCTCTGTTGTATGATAGTTAAAAACAACTCTTCAAGGGTAGATGCATGGTGATTGACGGACAGCACATTTCCACTCCTGCTCTTAATAAAGGTTTCAACCTCCTGTACGTCCTTATCCGAAAGATTCTTTACCACAAATTCTATGACATCTTTTTGAGAAAGCAATTCCCGGACGTTGCCCATTACTTGCAAAACACCTTTATTGAGGATGGCAATCCGGTCACAAATATTTTGCACATCTGCCAATAAATGCGAGCAGAGGATAACGGTCTTTCCCTGCCTTTTAAAGTCCTGTATAAGGTCTTTAATTTCACGACTGGCTATAGGATCCAGGCCGCTTGTCGGCTCATCGAGTATTACCAACTCCGGGTCGTTTATAATGGCCTGCGCCAGGCCGATTCTCCTGAGCATGCCTTTCGAATACTGGCTGAGCGGACGTTTCCGATATGGATGCAACCCCACACCGTCTATCAATTTATCAATCCGCAATCTTCTTTCTGTTTTTGGAATATCAAAGAGCTTCCCGTAAAAATCCAGAATTTCTTCTGCATTAAGAAATTTATATAGATAGGATTCTTCGGGTAGAAAACCTATTTTACTTTTAATCTCTAAATCGATTGAAGGATGACCCAGCAACCAGGATTTACCACTGGTAGGAAACAGGAGGCCGAGTAACAATTTTACCGTAGTTGTTTTACCTGAACCATTAGGGCCGAGTAATCCAAATATCTCACCACGCTCGATATTCAGATTAAGATTTGTCAGCGCCGAAACGCTTTTGCGTCTCCAGAAATCCTTGTAAACCTTTGTAAGTCCTTCTGTTCTAACTGCGGAATTATCCAAAATATCTTAGTCTTCCCACCTTAATGATTTATGAAATAAGATGGAATAATTGGTTAATACTTTAATCAAAATCATTTGATAAGTCAAACATATATTTAACCCGGATACAGTGATAAATGGCAGTAATTATTTATTTCGTTTTGTTCCATACGATACATCTAAAAGATGGTTGTAGTGGCTGCTGGAATTAATCCCAACAGCGTATATGTTGTCTTTGTTATCGCCCCATATTCCAAACAATAAATAATTCGTCCCGCTTTTTTGTTTATTCCATTTTGTGCCATCGTACTGAAGTATAGTCCCGTAATCTCCCACTGCAAAGACGTTGTTACTATTAATACTCCATATCCTTCTCAGCCAGTTATTCGTACCGCTTCTCTGACGTGTCCAATTTATTCCATCGTAATGAAGGATCAAACCGTCTGCGCCCACCACAAATACACTATTTGAATCAATCACGCAAACACTCATAAGCCTCTTATTCGTATTCAAAACAAACTTCTTCCATACATTTCCATTATAACGGAGCACCGTACCGTAATCTCCCACAGCATACACATTATCCTTACTGTCGCCACTGACACCATAAAGCCAGTTGGAAGTGCCGCTATTTTGGTCTTTCCATTTTTTCCCATCATAATGCAATATCTTCCCCAAAGCGCCTACAACAAATATATATTTTTCATTAAGACCCCACGTGCTGCTGAGCCAGTCGCTGGTCATCGTATGGTATTTGGTCCAGTCCTTTCCGTTGTAATGAAGGATAGTACCGTAATCTCCGGAAACATAAACATTATCGTGGCTGCTCCCCCAAACCCTATTGAGTCTGTGAGTAACGTTGCTTTCCTGTCTAGTCCATGAATTTCCATCGTAGTGGAGAATTACACCGCTGTCACCAATGGCGAAGATATCATTTCCATCGAATCCGTAGATACCGTTGAGCCATATGCCGTGTCCATTATAGATACAGCCCCACGTCTTCCCGTCGTAATGGAGTATTACGCTGTCGCTTTTATCATGTCTTATTGTCTGTTCTTCCAAACCCCATTCAAAGTTTGGTGTTCGCTCTTCCAAACCCCACTCATGCTTCAATGGTTGATTTTCCAGGCTCCATTCATCTGCAAGAACAACATTGATAATACATAATTGGTATATAACTAAAAGGGTGCAAAGAGAAAAAGTTGCAATTGTTTTCATGTATTTTTTAATTAACCTTTCGAATCAGACGATTCTTTCCATTAAAGCAACGGGAAAATTAGCGAATGTTTCCGACAAGTATAAGACAGTTAAATCATTTTGTCTTACGGTATTTACATTCTCTCCTGTAAAAATATTACGGTAGCTTATGCCTGTTTCCTCAAATGGTATAACAACATGCGAATCTTTCCATACATCTTTTCCAAAGGGCAACCGTTCAGGCAGTTGCATAAGATTTGTAGAAAATCTGGGGACGACAACCAATACGACGGAATCTCCCAATTTCCTCAAAAACGAACAAACGTTGTTCGTCTTATCTCCTTTTACTTCGAGAGGAGAATATTCCACGTTCTCAAATAGTGTTCTGTTATTTTTCCGATAGTTAAGGATTTTATATGTCAGGTACAGTTTTATCCTCCCATCTTCCATATTGCGAACTAACTCACCGGCAAGTTCTAATTCTGACATTTCCTGTTCTCTTTTTTTCAATTCCTCCAGCATTTTGATTCTTAGACCGTAATCGACCAGCCTGCGGTTGTCGGGATCAACAAGACAGAAATCCCATAAGTCAGTGCCCTGATAGAAATCAGGAATACCCGGAGAAGTTATCTTAAGCAGCGCTTGCGAGAGAGAATTGAACATGCCGTAATAAGATAGTAGTAATAAGGGCGTAAGGACAAGACTTGAACCTCTCTATATTTTGTCCATGAAAGGTCTCAAGGGGCGTACCGAATCTATCCGGATTTCCCCCCACGTCATTCAGGGAAAGAAACCGGTTATACACATAGAAGGTAGTATCTTCGAGTCCTTTCGCCATGACAGGACCGGTAATCTGTTGGAATCGCATAACAAAATCGAGCCACTCCTTTTTATCGTCGTCCTCAAAATTTTCAGGGTACTTGAGCAGCAGAACGTCCTTAAGAAAATCAAAAATTGAGACGTTTACAGCAGGATTCTTTTTCTTTGCCTTCGATACCGCCAGTTCAATATACCGGCGGTCGCGTTCAGATACACCGGATAGTTGTATGTACGTTCTGTATACAGGAAAAAAAGCGATAACCTCTTTTATGACTACGGTAAGGCTGTTTAAGGTAAAATCCCTTGTGTGCCTGTTTTTCTCGGATAACCGGTTCAGGAAGTGTCCCAGGGTATTCACCTCGCTGGACATCACCGTCTCCATAATGAGTATTTTTTTCTCATAAATAATGTCTTGAAAGTTGATCCTTGATTTGATGAATCTGGTGTATATGTCGTCAAATGCCTTTACATTAATATCGTAGCCATGCAGGCTGCCTTCTCTTGCCTTAAAATAGGGGGAGGCATATATATCACTAATACCAAGGTCATTAAGGTAAGAAATAATTTTCCTTGCATCACAAAATGTAAACTGACGGTTAAATTGTAGCCGATAGGTGGAAACAGGTATCCGTAGTTCAGGAAAATTATCTCTACCCATTATTTGATCTCCATCAGGTGTTTTATGCCTTTCAGTGGAATAATCACCCATTCAGGACGATTGCTTAACTCATGCCCGAGTTCATATACCGCCCTCTCTAAAAGAAATGCCTTTAACATGGCATCAACGTCTGCCTTATCCGTGGGAATAAATGAAGCATGCGATACTGTTTCCAGGTATGTTTTTAGAAAGGAACCCGCAACATACCGGTACCACAAATCCATCCATGGTTCCAGAACGGGAATGTCCTCCGGTCTCATGGGAGCGTATCTCAAAAGGGCGTTATGGGCGGCATAGTGAAATGACCGTATCATACATGCGACATCTCTTAGAGGGGATCTCTTTAATCTTCTTTCACTCAGGGTTCTTGCCGGGTCGCCTTCAAAATCTATGATAAAAAAATCATTACCGGTATAGAGAACGTGACCAAGGTGATAATCCCCATGTATCCTTATCTTCATTGCCGACAACTTCCTTTTGAAGAGGTCTCCGTAACGCGCTATTATCGCTTTTTCAAGAGATGCTATGAAATGCGCCAATTCCCTCTGACTTTCGGGTATATTTTTAATATTTTTTCTGAGAAGCGCAAAAACCCTTTTCGTATAAGATTGCATTGACTGATACAGTGACCTTTGATACGAGAGTGAAAACGGCTCGGGCGCAAAGTTTGGGTCTTCTGTTTCAGATGAAAGCGCCAGGTGGAGTTGCGCCGTCCTTTTCCCCAGAAGGGTTACCATGTCAAGGCAGGCAATTCCTATTATTTCCTGAAGAATGGGTACTTCCTGAAAAACAAAGTCCAGACGAGAGGAGGCAACTTCCGGCATTCCCTGCATTTCACATTTTTTTGCAAGGATACAGTCAAAATACCTCCCTAAACAATCAAGACTGTACGTCCAAGCGTCTCCTTCACTCGAAACGAATTGTTGAAGGATGCCAATAACTACTGATTCATGCCCATGCCTTCTATACTCCATTGTCCCTAAAAAAGGCGGAACATGTTTAAAAGAAATCTTCTCAGTAAGGAATCTGCACATTTCCAGTTCGGGATTCATCCCCTCATCAAGACGCCGGTACAATTTAAAAATGAGTTCTTTGCCGTAAACAATGGATGAATTATTCTGTTCTGCCTTAAGGACATGAGATTTTGCATCCAGGAAGTCCTTTTGTTTGTATTTTTTAAAATGCGCTCCTGTATAGGTAATAAGCTCTCCATGAAGCCCGCGGATGGTGTGTTTTCTGGCAAACATCAGGGGGAGATGTTTCCTGAATCCCTCATCGTAGATGCTATCATATATAATGCCTTCCGTGTTTTCGCATTTTAAGTGTGCAACCACTGACTGAGGATTCTCTATAACAATACTTTCAGCCTTTTCCCCGGATGAAAAAGAGAGTGGAAGAAGGTATATATCGGGTAATCCCACAGTATAGGATATCTCCAGTAAGAGAAGCTGGATATCACATAAATTTTCCTTTACCGTACCGTTTTCTATAATTTTGACCTCCCGCAGTTCCTGACATTTCCCTCCAAAATATTTACACGTCTTTATATAAGAAGGTAAAATTTCCCGTTCCAACAGGTCTTTCGTCTTTCCTGCAAAAATTGTCTTCCAGCTTCCGCTTATTTCAGGGATATTTCGTATCTTTCTGAATCTCGCCGTTTCTACTTCTTTTTTTAACACAAACCAGAAATAATCATAACGGCCGAAGGTGAGGCAGTAGGGGGTTTCTTTTATCCTTGGAAATTTATTTCCGCTAAAAATATCTTCAGGAAGGTACCCTGAAAATTTTGAAAGGTCAAGTTCTACCGCCTGAGAGAAGCGCGAGAGGTTGATTACGACAAGAATAACCTCCTCTTTATACCGGCGAATAAAGGCAAGCACCTTGGGATTATCAGGAAACAGGAATTCTATACTTCCCCTTCCAAAGGCCTTAAAACGTTTCCTAATTGCAATAACCCTTCGCATCCACCAGAGGAGAGACGCCTGATTTTTTTCCTGATTTTCCACGTTAACGACTTCATAGTGATATTCAGGGTCAATGATGACGGGCAGGTAAAGTTTCTGGGGATTTGCATGGGAAAAACCCGCATTTCTGTCAATATTCCACTGCATGGGCGTTCTCACACCGTTCCTGTCGCCGAGCCGGTAATTGTCTCCCATGCCAATTTCATCTCCGTAATAAATAATAGGAGTACCGGGAAGAGAAAGCAGGAGGATATTCATGATTTCTATCTTTCTCATATTATTTCCAAGAAGGGGCGCCAAACGCCTCCGGATGCCAAGATTTATCCGTGCAACAGGATCCTTCGCATAGACCCTGTACATGTAATCCTTTTCTTCATCGCTGACCATCTCAAGGGTAAGTTCATCATGGTTTCGCAAGAAAAAAGCCCACTGGCACGTATCATGTATAGAGGGAGTTTGCTCAAGGATGTCAATAATAGGGAATCTGTCTTCCATCCAGATCGCCATGAATAACCGCGGCATCAGGGGAAAGTGGAATGCCATGTGACACTCACTTCCATTTCCAAAGTAGTTAACTGCATCTTCATGCCATTGGTTTGCCTCGGCAAGGAGCATTTTATTTTTAAACGTACCTTCGATATATGCACGAAGTCCTTTTAAAAAATCGTGTGTTTCACTCAGGCTTTCACAGTTTGTCCCCTCCTTTTCAAAGAGGTAGGGAACGGCATCCAGACGGAATCCGTCAACCCCCATATCCAGCCAGTAATTAATAACCCGCATGATTTTTTTACGCACGAGCGGATTGTTATAGTTTAAATCCGGCTGATGTGAGAAAAAGCGGTGCCAGTAATACTCCTTTGCTATGGGGTCCCATGCCCAGTTCGACAACTCAAAGTCCTTGAATATAATCCTCGCCTCTTTGTATCGTTCTGTGGTATCGCTCCAGACGTAGAAATTCCTCATCGCCGAACCAGGTTTTGCCTTTCTGGCAAGTTGAAACCAGGGATGCCGGTCAGAGGTATGATTCAGGACGAGTTCCGTAATAACCCGTATGCCTCTTCTATGGGCTTCCTTAATGAACTCCTTGAAGTCCCTTAATAAGCCATAATCCTGATGAACGCCAAAGTAATTTGCAATATCATACCCATCGTCCTTGAGGGGAGACGGATAAAAGGGCAGAAGCCATATTGCGGTAATCCCAAGATTCTCCAGATAATCTAACTTCTCGATAAGCCCCTTAAAATCTCCGATGCCGTCCGCATTACTGTCGAAAAACGCCTTTACATGGAGCTCGTAAATAATGACGTCCTTATACCAGAGAGGATCATCCGGAAGGTATACTCCTTCATAGGACATTAATAAATCTCCTTACGTTTTCCCATACACACCCGCGAGTTCAAGTTTATAACTGGTTTCCTGTTTTACATTGATGTTCAGGAATTTCAATCTTTTTTAATTAAGCAGTTAACAAACACACCCCTACCCCTCTCAAGAGGGGATGGGGTGTGTAAAAAAGTCGTTGGGTTTTGCCTTTTAAACCCCAACCTAATTTAATGTATAGGAATTTCAATGTTTGTTATCGCTCGCCTGACAACCCCCTGAATCCCCCTTTTCTAAGGGGGAATTGAGGAAATCCCCCTTAATAAAGGGGGTTAGGGGGTTGTTTTTACCGGCATTTGCCGTGTATATAAAAAGTTGCTGCCAAAGGCAGCCTATTTTAATAGGCTCAATCGATTCTATCTGCTTCAATCATTTCCAGCACAAGCCAGCACAAATACTAACTAACCTTTTTAAGATACTCAAGAAATTTCCTCAAGCCGTGTCTATTATTTAATAAATCAAGATGATTTCAAAACCAATTACTTATATCATTATTAATGCTGATAAACAATTATCACAAAAAATACTATTGAGAAATAAATTTAATATTCTAAAATAGACGCAGTCCATTCAAAACAGAAGGAGATGCATTTGAAAAAGTTGAACAAGGCATTCTACGGAGACACCCTATGAGCGTACAAGACATCCGTTGGATTCAACGCTTCAACCACTTCAGCAAGGCATTTGCCCAATTGAAAGAAGCCATAGAACTGTCGGGACAACGTAAACTTTCAAAACTTGAAGAACAAGGGCTGATCCAGGCTTTTGAATATACTCATGAAATGGCATGGAATACCTTGAAAGATTTTCTGGAGGAGCGTGGCGCCAAAAAACTATATGGTTCAAAAGATGCAACGCGAGAAGCCTTTAAAACAGGCTTGATTGAAAACGGGGAAGCGTGGATGAAAATGATTGAAAGCCGCAACCTGACATCGCATACTTACAATGAAGAGACAGCAACGGCGATCGTGTCTGCCGTCATACATTCCTACTTTACCGAATTTTCAGATTTTCATGCCCGCATGCAAAAATTGAAAAAGGAGCAGGAATGACCCTGCGCTTCGGTTTGAAAGAAACAACCATCCAAAAAATCTGTGGCGTGTTTACCAAATACCCACAGGTGGAAAAGGCCATGCTGTATGGCTCACGCGCCAAAGGCAACTTTAAGAACGGCTCCGACATTGATCTGACCCTACACGGCGGGGAGGATTTAACACTCGATATTCTCTACCGCATCATGGACGAGATAGACGACCTGCTCATGCCCTACACCTTCGACCTGTCCATTTTTCGGCAAATTAGCGACCAGGATGTGATTGACCACATCCGGCGCATCGGCGTTGTGTTCTACGAAAAAGAGAAGGAGACCTCACATGCCTGAGTGCATCCCTTGTCCGTGTTTCAAGCGCGTTCCACATATTAATAAATTTAGCGTTACATTGTAGAAGTATACCCCATATTTCAACTCAATTTCACCGATTTTTGCTTGATTGCTAATTTAGCAAAACATAGAATGACGGCATTTATAGAATAAAGAGAAAAATAAATGTTATGTGTTACGAATAATAGGATATCACCATGTCTTTAAATATTGATGAACTTCTACATCCAAGAATTTTGACTCATTGCAAGAAGCTCATTGATGACGGACATTATAAACATGCTGCATATGAAGCAATGACGCAGGTTGAATTAGCTCTCAAAGAAAAATCAGGCATAAAAAATAAGTACGGGGTTAGATTGGTAAAGAGTCTATTTGGTAATGGAAAGAGCATTAAACTCAGAGTGCCGTTCGGAGATGAACTTCAAGAGCAAGCAGAGGGACTATTTGTCGGAGCATTTTCATATTACCGTAATTACACAGCTCATGATGGAGCAAGAGTAGATCCGCTCGTCAGCCGTAGAATATTAGTACTCGCCAGCGAATTACTCGACTTAATAGGGGCATCTGATATAAGCTTTTCAGATATTGGTGGCTTAGATGGGCTCGTTCAGAGTGGCACATTCAAAAATAAAGATCAGATATTTAATTTACTCAAATTTCTTAATGGTAATATTTTGCCAGACCATGTTTGTGATGGTTTCTATGAAGATTTAATATCTAAAGGTTTTACCGAATCTCAACTGCAAGCAGTAATTGAAACAGGTTTGGTTGAATATATCTCAGAATCCTATATTGCTAATGAGTTGGACAGGCTTAATGATGCTGCCTTTGAACCAGATGAACTAGGATGTTTTCAGTTAACTAATTTAGGTAAAGAAACTTTGGCAATTTAAGAAAAACACATAACAACCGGATGCACATGAACGAGAGGCACAGGACACTTTTTGGGCAGGCGATGTATTCATTCTGCGAACCGACTTTCGGCTCTATTATGTTTTGGCAGTGCCTCTCGTCAGTGATCCGTGGCGTTATGCCATAAAAAAATGTAGATGAAAATATATTGGTAAATGGACAAATATAAATTCACTGAATATTTTGAAAACGAGGTAATCAGGAAGTGTCCATAGCTCAAGAAAGAATGGTGTATTCAAGTTATTGAAAATCCGATTAAAGTTGAACCTCAAGAACATAATCGGTTCAGGTTTTGGGGTTCGATATCAGAACTTGGAGGAAAAATATTACACGTCATTACCCTTGAGGATAAATAAACTATTCATAATGCATTTCCGGACAGGAGGTTTAAACCATGAAATTAGCATACTATCCCGAAACTGATTCTCTTTATATCGACCTTTCAGAAAAAACAAGTGTTGAAAGCATGGAAATTTCAGAAGGTATAGTGCTTGATTACGATGATGAGGGAAAATTAGTAGGCATTGATATAGACAATGCCAGCAGTAAAGTAAAATTAAAGGAACTTATTATTAATAGATTGCCGTCTGAAATCAAAAAGATTATGGCATAACATTCAGATGCCGAGGAAAGGTTAATAACCATCGGCTACTCTTTTCGTGGTCGTCTACTTGTAGTAGCGCATGCCGAGAGGGAAAAAACAATACGTATTATCAGCACGCGGACTGCAACCAAAGAAAGAGGTAAAATGATGACAAAATTACTTCAGAATGCCTTCAAAGCGGTATCAAAGCTGCCGGTAGTTGATCAAACGCCCTTGCAATAGATGACAAAACTCCTCCCTCTCATTGTTATTTCATTGCCGGGGACAAGCTCATATGAAAGGAGAGAACCGGAACCATTCCATCGCTGCTCTGAAGAATCTACCACTTTACTCCATCTCCCTTCAGGAATTGGTGGAATAATTTTAACATCAGAATTGTTGAAATTAAAAATAATAAATACATGGCTGGAGTCTTTCCACCTTCTCATGAATACTATTTTTTTCTCTTCAAGCCCGTCCACTGCAAGACGCGTTTTATCGGGATACGAAAGGGCAGGAGTTGTTTTTCGTAATGTTATCAGTTCCTTATAAAAGTTTAATAAAACCTTGTGATTGCCTTCAAATCTTTTTTCCCAGTTTATTTTTGATTTCAGGAATGTCTCAGCGCTCTGCGGGTCTGGGGGTTCTCCCTGCCATTTAAACTCGCTGAATTCCCTTTTCCTTCCCTGTCGCACCGCTTCAATAAGGGGGATATCGGAATGGCTTACAAAATAAAGAAAAGGTGAATCCTCCCCGTATTCCTCACCCATAAAGAGAATGGGAATATAAGGAGAAAATATCACCGCCCCGGCAGCAAGCTTCAACGACTCAAATGACACTAGGGCGCTGAGCCTTTCCCCAAGCATCCTGTTGCCTGTCTGGTCGTGATTCTGTTAAAAAACTACCATTTGTCGCGCAGGTACCTCCCGTGAGGAATTACCATGGTTTCTCTTCCGGAACTCCGAATACCCTCCCGCATAGACAAAACCCTCTCTTATAGACTTTGCCAGATGCCCAATCGTTCCGAAATCACGATAATATCCCCTGTCTTCACCGGTGAGAAGGGTATGGAGCGAGTGATGGAAGTCGTCGCACCACATTCCATCAATACCATGTCCTCCAGATTCCCTTGGTATCACAATGCGGGAATCGTTCAGGTCGCTTTCTGCAACGAGGAAAAATTTCCTGTCCTCTTTTTGAGAAAATGCTTCAACCCTTTCCGAAAGCTCATGGAGAAAGTGTTTTGCCCCCATATCAAATATGGCATGAATTGCATCGAGACGAAGTCCATCCACGTGATAATGCCTGAACCAATGAATGGCATTTTCTATAAAAAAGTTTCTTACCTCGTTGGAATAGGCATCGTCGAAATTTATTGCGTCACCCCACGGGGTTTTATACTTGTC
Organism: Planctomycetota bacterium; assembly: GCA_016188675.1. Taxonomy (GTDB): domain Bacteria; phylum Planctomycetota; class Brocadiia; order Brocadiales; family Brocadiaceae; genus Wunengus. The sequence goes on along the minus strand of JACPHJ010000004.1, from coordinate 39,053 downwards.
AGTAAAGTAAGGCCCAAAATCCCTCAGATAATTGCCTTCAGGCCCAAGATGGTTATAAACTACGTCCAGAATCACTGCTATCCCTCTTTTATGACACTCATTTACCAGATGTTTAAATCCTTCGGGACCACCGTAGGAGTGCTGGACTGCATAAGGATAAACACCATCGTAGCCCCAATTCCTGTCGCCGGGAAATTGGGCAATCGGCATTATTTCTAAAGCATTTATTCCGATATCTCTCAGTTCGTCGAGACGGGGAATTATTGCGTCAAAAGTCCCATCCGGCGTAAACGTACCAACATGAAGTTCATAAATTATCATCTCGCTTAATGGAATCCCCTGCCAACTTCCGTCTGACCATAAAAATGCACTATGGTCGACAACTTGAGACGCTCCGTGAACCCCTTCAGGTTGATAATGTGAAGCCGGATCGGCTCTCTCCTTTTCGTCGTCGAGAAGAAAAAAATATTTTGTAGCAGGGATAACACCTCCGGTGATAGTCTTCCAGTATCCTTCATTATCCTTTTCCATAGGAATAACTCTTTCTTCGGGCGAAATTATCTTTACCGCTACTTTACTGAGAAAAGGAGCCCAGACATTGAATTCGCACCTGTCATTGCTTATATAATTTACCCCAATTTTCATTATTTTAAGTTATCCCTGTTGGAAATATGTTTAATCTTTCGAAATACAGCGTACAAATTAAGCCTTCGGCGATTTATATTTTTGTAGTGGCAATTCATGAATTGCCACTACATTGCCGGATTAAAATTTCCATACATCAAGTGTAGAGACAGGTTTAAAACCCGTCTCTACTTTGAAATTCAATGTTGAATAGGCTTACGGCGACTTTTTATAACAGCGTAGTGGCAAGGCGCGCCTTGCCACTACAGTCGATTTGAAATTCCTTACATCAGTGTGTCACTTCACATCTTATTGTTTCACGGTGTTGGCACTGAATGATTTTTTTGTATAAAAATAACCGAATCCTGCCACTAAAAGCAGGATAATTACAGATGTGGCAGCACCCTGTCCAAAATCGCCTTTATAAAAAAAGAGTTTGTATGCATAAACAGACAACGTTTCTGTTGAACCTCCTGGTCCGCCGCCAGTAAGTACATAAACAAGGTCAAATATCCTGAGTGCATCTATAGCCCTAAAAAGGATAGCAACACCCAATACCGGTAACAGTAGCGGCAATGTTATGAAACGAAACCTTTGCCATGCATTAGCGCCGTCAACAACAGAAGCTTTATAGATTTCCTGCGGTATGGCAGAGAGTCCTGCTAAGACAATAATAGCCACAAAGGGAGCCGTCTTCCAGACATCTGCAATGATAATTGAAAAAAATGCCAAAAATGGCTTCCCAAGCCAGTTCATCTGGTTTATTCCTAAATTTTGAAAGAGATAGTTTATGATGCCTAAATTATAGTCAAACATCCACTGCCACATCCTGGCAGTAACCACCGTTGGAATTGTCCATGGAATAAGTATCAGGATTCTCAAAAAGTTACTAACGGGTGAAGGCTGACTCATCATGAGTCCCAGACATACGCCCAGAACGGCTTCCAGGGATATTGAAACGAATACGAATGAGAGTGTAATAAAAAGGGAATACCAAAAACGGGAATGCGTCAGAATTGCCTTATAATTAGCAAATCCTGCAAATGTTTCTTCCGGTACTATGAGTTTTGCATTTTTGAACGATAGTATAAGCGTATCTATAAACGGGATAAAATTAAATGCCAGTACCAGCAGTATACCAGGCAGTAAAAACAGATACGGCATTTTAGTTTTCAGTAAAATCACGTTTTATCCCTTCGAGTTTTGCTTTTATTGAACTTAAAGCCTCTTCGCTGCTTGTTTGATTTGACAGCGCCTTGTTAACGTGTTTCTGCAAAACATCACTAATCCATTGATAATAGGGAACGTTCGGCCTGATTTGGACGTCTTGTAACGCCGATTCAACGACTGGAAGGAAAGGCAATTTCTCCAGCAGTTCCGGGTCTTTATACAATGCTTTTCTCGAAGGTAACCAGGATAAATCTATAGCTAATTCTTTTTGTGTTTCGTATGAAGTTAAAAAATTGATTAACTGCCATGCCCGTTCCTTCTTCTTTGAGTACGCATTGATAGCGAGATGCCAGCCTCCATACACCGACGCTGGTTTCCCATCAGAAAATTTGGGCAATTGAGAAACACCTACCTTGCCTTTCATTGACGGGTCTTTCTGGCATAATTCCCACACATAGGTCCAGTTTCTTAAAAACAAGCCTTTCCCCTGTTGGAAGAGATGTCTGGAAGATTCCTCCGCAAGTTCACTGTAAGTATTTTGCGGAGATATACGGTATTCCCATATCAAATCGCGCATAAGATTTAAGGCAATTTTATTCTGTTCGGCATCAACGATTATCCTTCCCGCATCGTCAATTATCCCGCCATTGTTACTGCCTATAAATTCGACAAAGTTACACACCAGCCCTTCATACTGCTTTCCCTGCCAGAGATAGCCGTAAATGGATTCAGAAGCCGAAATTTTTGTGCATATCTCAATAAGTTCCTCCCACGTGTTGGGTGGATGCATATTATACTTTTCCAATAAGTCTTTTCTATAGTATAAAAGGCCGACGTTGGCATTCCAGGGTATGGCGTATAAGTTGTCCTGAAAGACATTTGTTTTTTCCGTTACCGGAATAAAAGATGCCCGGTCTTCTTTGTCAATATACTTCCCCAGAGATTCAAGCCATCCGGCCGATGCAAATTCTGCTATCCAGATAGTATCAATTCTCATTACGTCAATATCTTTGTTTTTTGCTCCCAATGTGGTAATGTAATAATGATGCTGCTGATCTGTGGGCGCTGGCAGGACGTTTAAGACCACTTTTATGGCAGGGTGTTTAGTCTCAAATTCTTCTATCAGTTTTTTCACAAATCGGATTTCTTCTGTGCCTGCCCCAATACTGAAAACGACTTCATCCGTTTTGCCAGTTCTGAAAAAAGTATAGGCAATCCATAAACCAACCATGACATAAACAGACAAGATAATTATTTTTTTGGGATTAAATTTCACTGTGGACTCTCATGGTAAACCATAATTGTAAAAGAAAGGTAGCAGATTAAGTGCCTTGTCAAGAGGCATGCGAAAGAAAAACAAAGACAGAAATACATAGTCCCATGTCTCCTTCATGCACTGTTGTGTTTTGAGCAAGAGGTTAGACATGTTTGATAAGGAACATTTTATTACCACCTCGCTGGAATTCGTAAGGTACGCGCTTAGACTCAACAATAAATCCCTGGGCAGTAAAATGCCTGGTTATGGTGTCAAGATACGGCGAAGGTTTACCATCAAGTGTGAGCAAAGGAAACACCCGAACTTCGTGAGCTACACGCAACATCTCCTGGATAGACTGAAGATGAAACTCAACTGACAGGTGGGCGCTATACAGAAACAGGAAATGAGACGACAAGGCGATGTCGAATTTTCCGCTTTCAAAAGGCAATGATGGTAGTTCCCCAGCAATGTATCGTCCCTCGCCTTTTCCAGTTTCGAAATCCGATACAAAGATATCCATTGCAGACATGCGAATACGTCCGAGATCTTCAGGCGATGAGATGACGTCCCAAACATAGTCGCTTTTGTTCTTGCGCAATTGGGCTATCACGGTTTCGTATGTATCTGAGATGCGGCTTCTGATCTGCGCAGCGTCAAACGCATAAATTGGATCAACTGAGATGACGTTCCCACCCCGTATCGTTAACTCTGCATTAAATCCAGATGGACCGTCACCGCAGCCAATAATATGAAGCCGAAGATCGTCCTCAGAAAGGTCAAACATGTTGACATATTCATCATAGGAGCGTCCCCACGGCACAACTTTATCTAGTGTAAATCCCATAAGTGAAGTGGCCTGCTTGTCTAACGATGATTATACAGTTGCTTCTATTACCAAAAAACCTTTACAAACCTTGAAGATGAAATGATTGGATCATTAGTGATAAGTGCAAATTCTTTCTTTATCAATTTGTCCTTTTATTCTCTTATTTTAAGCATAACGACTTAAATAACCCACGCGGGGAACCAGCCAGCACTCAAAGGGGATGGAAAGGGGATGGGGTCACAAATCTTTACAGGTTGCCCGAGAATTCATTTCTTCGTGATTTCTTGAGTCAAAAGTCCTTGTAAATCAATATCTGAATTTTTACGATTTTGCATTCTCGTACAGCCTTCTAATGGGTGACCCCTTTTGTTCCTTTTGCTTTTTGAGATTTTATCCCCCAACTGCCTTCTGCAACGCGTTGTTAGATTACCTATAATACAATTGCCTCAACCATCTTCCAGTCTTTAGACTCTTGAGACGCATGCCATATGTCATAATTCTGCTGAAGGTTAAGCCATAACTCCGGCGTTGTTTTGAATGCCTTCGACAAACGTAAAGCCATGTCCGGAGTAACAGAACCGCGCTCGTTTACAATCTTTGATAATGTTTTTCTTGATACCCCAAGAACCTCGGCAAGCTCCGAAACCGTCAAAGACAACGGTTCCATATAATGCCTTCTCAAAATACCCCCCGGATGGGTCGGCAGTCTTTTTCTTGCTTTCATATTCTCACCTTCTTAATGATAGTCAATATAATTAATATCGTAGGCATTAGCCTCTTTGAAGCTAAAAACTACTCTCCAATTCCCTGAAACCTTTACTGCCCATAATCCCTTCATCTTCCCTTTGAGTTGATGTAAATCAGACCCAGGGAATCTCATATCAGTTATGTCTCGTGCAGCATCAAGCCTATCAAGTAAATCAGCTAATTTCTGAGCGTGTTGTGGTTGAATACCTTTCTTCGATCCATTGTAAAAATAGTTTTCCAGACCTTTATGCACAAAGCTTTTTATCACAATAACAATGTAACCTATAGAGTTACGCTTGTCAAGTCAGTACCGCCAGAATTGGGTGGGCAAATAAAGATTTTGAGACCCCCCATGTCTCTTCCAGCGTCCTACCATTTTGTTGAGTGTCTTCTATTGCCCCGGGTTTCCACCTCGCCTCAATGGTATCTGCAGATAGGTCCGCCCCACACTCCCACTCAATGTAATACTCCCCATTGTGAATACGTTCAAATTCAATTCTGTCTTTCAGTGGCACAAAGGCTTCTGATTCGAGATAGGGCTTTACATCAAATAGACCTGTTTGCCCATCATCTGTCTTGATGTATAGTAGGTAATCTTCTTTTGGAACAATCTCTAAAATTCTCATTTATCCAGTCCTCGAATAAGACATTTTCGATAAAAATATAATACCTCAGTTTGTTTTCGTCAATATAAAAAGGTTGTATATAATTAAAGCTAATCACGGACAAGCTCTGTTTGTCCGTACCACCAGAAAACCGCATAAATAAAATGAAAATTCCAATACTATCCAGTTCAAAATGCTATCCTTTCGCCGGTTACAGGATCAAACCAATGGGCATCTTCGGGAGAGAATTGCAGGCCCACTTGCTCCCCTGTTTTTGTTTCTTCTCCACCATTACCTTTAACATACCATGTCATGTTTTTAGTGATTTCAACATGGCATACCGATTCGCTGCCAAGATATTCTATATGCTCGATTTTCCCGGGAATGGCAAAAGGTGTGTTTGGAGGCACAATTGTTAATTTTTCGGGTCGTATGCCTAAAATGAGGTCTTTTTTATTGGGCAATAAAACAGGAAATTCAACCGTTACTCCACCGATATTAAATGCGTGTAAATCGTAAATCTTTATTTGTGCCATGTTCATGGGTGGCGTCCCGATAAAACCTGCAACAAAAATGTTTTGGGGCTTCTGGTATATCTCATTGGGAGCACCAATTTGCTGTATTGTACCCTTGTCCATGATGGCGATACGGTCTCCCAATGTGAGGGCCTCGGTCTGGTCATGGGTAACATACACAGTGGTAATATTGCGATCCCTTTGCAGTTTTTTTAATTCCATTCGTGCCGAAAGTCGAAGACGCGCATCAAGATTGCTCAGCGGTTCATCCATCAAAAACACCTGGGGATTCCTGACAAGCGCCCGTGCCAGCGCGACTCTCTGTCTTTCTCCACCGGAAAGCTCCTTCGGGTATTTCCGCATCATGGAGTTTAGCCCTAACATATCAGCCATTTCAAAGACCTTTTTGTCAATATTATTTTCCTTCCTTATTCTGAGGGGAAAGGCAATATTGTCGCAAACCTTCATATGCGGATACAAGGCATAGTTCTGGAAGACCAGAGCAACGTCTCTTTCTCCGGGCGATAAATGATTGACTATATGTTCATCAAAGAAGAGATATCCTGAGGTAGGCGATTCCAGACCTGCAAGCATGTTTAATGTGGTGGATTTCCCACTCCCGCTTGATCCCAGCACCACCAGAAATTCGCCGCTGTTTATATCTAAATTCAGATTGTTTACGGCAGTGGTATGTCTGTATTGTTTTGTAAGGTCTTGCAGTCTTATCTTCATTCTTTCACCGCACCTGATGTCAAACCCTGTACAATATATTTTTGGAAAAACGTTAAAAAGGCAAGGAGTGGAAGCGTCACTGCGACAGAGGCGGCGGCAATATCACCCCAGGGAATCTCATACGTGCCTTGAAACAGGGCAATCCCCACAGATGCCATCCGTGTTGTTTCATCGAGGGTGAAGGTAAGGGCAAAAAGGAATTCATTCCAGCAAAAGATAAAGACAAGAATTGCCGCAGAAATGATGCCGGGCGAGGATATGGGGGTAATAATATACCGAAAGGTTTGAAAATGTGTACAGCCGTCTATGAGGGCAGCACAGTCCATCTCGATTGGGATTTTGTCAATATATTTTATCAAGAGGAAAAAGGCCAGGGGAAAATTGAGGGCGCTGTAATTACAGATAAGAGAAATAGGCAGGTTGATCCACCCCAGGGCATAAAAAAGTTTATAAAGGGCTGCTACAAGACTTATGGAGGGAATGGTAAACAGGATCATAATCATGAATAAAATGGAAGTCTTTCCCCGGAATGAGAAGCGCGATATTCCGTATGCTGCAAGGAGTGAGAAAGGTATGGTTATCAATACTGTTGATAGCGATACCATAAAACTATTAAACAAGTACTGAGGAAAATGGCTTCCCAAAAGGACGTTTTTGTATGCGTCAATAGTATAATTAGCCGGGAATATGGGTGGCAGTTGCATGATCTGTGATGCAGGCTTGAGAGAGGTCAATAAAATCCAGAGAAAAGGACCTATATTCCAGAATATGATAAGGATTGAAAATATATAAAAGGCAAGTTTCTTAAAAATCTTTTCCACCATGTTTAATGCGAGTTCTTCAGGGGCGCTGTAGTATCTTCCCAAAATTATTTTGACACTTTTGCCTTCCGTTTAGCCTGATAGATTACACCCAAAGCGAAATGCGCCTTATCGTCGTTTGGGTTGAGTTCTAAGGCTTTTTGTAAGGATTTAATAGCCTCGTCAAGTTGATCCTTCTTTGCATAGGCGACACCCATATTATAGTAAGCATCCGAATATTCTGGGTTAATTTCAACCGTTTTTTTAAAGGCGGCGAGAGATTCGTCTATGGCATCCGTAGAAGCATATGTGACACCTAAATTATAATATCCCTTTTCAAAGTTTGGGTTAAGTTCTACGGCTTTTTTAAAAGCCGCCACGGCATCGGAGTATTGCTTCTTTCCATGATAAACAATCCCAAGATTGTAGTGTGACTCGACATACTGTGGGGATATTGCAATGGCCTTTTTAAGGGTTTCTACAGCTTCGTCTAATCGGCCCGCCTCATAATATATTACACCGAGATTGTTGTGTGCCTTTGCAAAATTGGGTTCAATCTCTAATGTTTTTTTGTATGCGGCGATTGCATCTCCTGCCATTCCTTTTTCACTATACACAATCCCAAGATTATAATACGCCTCGGCGTAGTTGGGATTTTTTTCAACAGCTTGTTGAAATTCCTTAAGCGCAGCATCCAAAGATTCATCTTTACCCTGATCCTGGCAATAACCAACGTTTACTAAAGCTAAAAGCATAAGAACTGTTACGATAACCATCTTCATAACATGACTCCTATTAAAAATATCAAACGAGTTAATCCCACTTAATAAGGGGGAAACAGGGGGTTGTGTTTTTTCTGGTTATTTTACAACCCCCTTGCCCCCTTTTCTAAGGGGGATTTTATGCCATCCTAAAACTCGCTAAATAAAATGAAAATTCCTATAAAATTTAATTAACCGGCATACGGCCTTCTTTTAAAGGTTCGCACAATTTTATCATATTAATTGATTCAGGCATCCCGGATATAGAAGGTTGAATCTTATGGTCTTTTAATGCAGTAATTGATGTTTCTTGAATGACTCCGAGGAGAAATGAAGGCATAAGATCTTTTCTTTCGGTAACGTGCTGGACTATAGGCTCACGTTCTTTTGTTGTAAATGTCAAACGGGAAATTTCCTCATGCATCATACCGGCATGCGACTCCATCTTATATTTTTCGGTCATAAACGCTGTCCCTGTTTTAATAACGGGGGCAGGTGGTGTAATATGTAATAATTCTAAGTTCGTGCCCGCTGTGATTGGAGCTGCAATCGTTGTTTTTATTTGATCAAGAGATATTGCCGGTGATGGTTTTTCATATGTTGGTTCTGAAACTGTTTTGGGAATTTCTTCTTTGGTTACTAAAGCAATTGGCTCTTTTTCGATGGTTTTTAAAATCTTATGAACGAGAAGGTCTCCCACTAATAATTGCTCCAGTGAAGCATCTTTTTTAACAACTTTCAAATAGTGATAATTCACGAAGATTAATGCAATCCCAAAACCTATTACAATTATGGAAGTAATGATCTTAGCGACGAGTGGGAAGAATTTCATAACAAGGTGAAACAAAGCGACAAAAATTAACGCAGATGCTCCAACCTCTAAAAGGCCGGCTTGTGGTGAACCTGTTGAGGTAAAATAAACCATGACAAGCACTACGACTAGAAACCATATACAAACATAGGCAACCATGTGCTTCCATGTATTCATTGGTTTTTGAGGAGAAGACATCTTTGCTGGTTCTGTCAATTTGTTGTTTTTTTCTGTCATGGACATATTGAATTGAAATGCGAATATTTTTAAATGCTTACATAGTTCCCTCTGAAAAACACAGTATAAGGGAGATAGGCAACGTCTGCGTCATAGATTAAGGCATTTTTCAAATTTTGTCGAGTAAAAATTGTATTAAAAAGGGAAAATCTGTCGCCACGCCAGTTACAAAGTAATTTTAAAAATTATATCCTATTGTACTTAGTATCGTGGCGTCATTTTTACTTACATTCTCAGCGCTTGGTTTATTGTCGTGTTGATTTATCCAGTTCATGTTCAATGACAGAGATTTTGTGAGGTTGTGCCGCAACCCCATGTCGGACTCTAACCGCCAGTCAACCATATTCTCCGGTACGGGTAAAAAGTCTACTTTAAAATAGAATAGCGTTGAAGGAAGGATTTGCCAATCGACAAAATTTCCTATTCTCAAGCCGGGGTCCGTTTGGAGAATATTGTCGCGAAACCTTTCATAGGTAAATGACGGGCCGGCTTCAGACTTATATTTTAAACTTTCCGTGTCAATAAACCGGTACCCTATTCCGGAAGATGAAATAGAGCGGAAGTTGAGCTTCTCAATTTCGTCATGTTCCATGCTTTCCTGATAAAATGAATAAAGTCTTCTTTTGTGTTTTCGTTCATATTTCAGCGTGCCCCGTTGTTCGTCTGCGCTTTTTACACTGTCTTTTGTTTCGACAAGAAGGAGACCGTTAAAATACATATTGTCTTTTGTTCTTTCCAGGGAAAAGTCAGTCTTTGCATTGGTTGTCAATGCTTCTTTATTTCCTTTTTGGATCGTAAGACCGGCGTCAATATTGCCCTTCCATGGCTTTTTATGACGGATGGTATTCTTCCCGGACGCATCTTTCATGCTAAATACGGTAGAAGAATCTACGTTCGCTTTTACTAGCGCCGATTGTTCCGTTTCTTTGTAAAATAAAACACGATTTGTTAACAACTCTTCGGGGTATATGTCCGATATTTTATCTGTTGTTGTAATATTTATATTTTTAGCAGATAAACTATTCGCATCTGCTGTCATAATTATAAATCTCCTTTGGTTTTTATCATGGTTTACAATAATCACCTCTTTCTCCCTCGAAATAAGGCTGATAATGCGCCATTGGATAAAACTTATACGTTCTTGTCCTTGTCTGATAGAAAGATATTCATCATCAACATCTGCCACTTCTCCTTCGATAATATTGCCGTCAATAGTTTTTATCTCGTCTGGAAAGGCATTACTTGCAAGACATAACAACAACAGGAAAAGTGCTAATAGACTCAGTTTGGGCATTGTTCATTTATCCGTGATTTCTTGATTATCTCGTTCCTGTATGTTCTGTGCTGGAAAAGGTATCATAGATCGTATATGGATATCCCGTTGCGGGAAGGCGATTTCAATTTTGTTCTTCCGGAACACTTCATCGATAGCAAAATTTAGCTCACTCTGCGTAAACCACCTTTTCCCCGGATCGTCAGACCAAAAGTATAATTCAAAGACCAATGCGCTGTCACCAAACTCTGCAAACCGCACAAAAGGTTCGGGATAAGTCTTTATATTGGGATTTTGTCTGGCAATTTCCAGCAGACACTTCTTTACAAGGGTGGTATTTGAGCCATATGCTACGCCGACCTTAACGTTACCTCTCATTTGCGGTGTCGGGTGTGTCCAGTTCGTTATTCTACTCTCTATAAACTTCGAATTGGGTACTGTGATTGTAATGTCGTCAGGGGTTTGAATAGTCGTGCTCCGCGCGCTGATTTTTTCAATGGTACCCAACGTTCCGTCTTCCAGGGTAATTACATCTCCGACACGCATAGGGCGTTCAAAAAGAAGGATGATCCCACTGATAAAATTGCCGATGATATTCTGCATTCCAAAGCCAATACCAATACCAAAAGCGCCGGCAAAGATTGCAAGGCTCCGCAACGGAATACCCGCGACATTGAGTCCTATAAGCGCGGCAATACACAAAATGACATAGCGAATCAATGTAGATAAGGTCTGTCTCGAACCTCTCTCTAGCCGAAATTTTAAAAACACCTTTTCACTGATAAATTTCTTTATATACCGTGAGACAAAAAAGACTACAAAGAACACTATTAACGCGAAAATTATTTTTGCAGGTGTCGTATACCTGCCTTCTTCAAAGACAAAACGGTATCGCAGGCCGTTCCCAATGGCCACCATAATTGCCGCTATTTGTCCGAATGTTTTTTGAAACAGATACGGGGCGGCAGGTGAGCCTACCGCATCACGAAATGTCCCGACCCATACGCGGATAATAATCACTGCGGCAATAAGAGAGACACCATAATTAAACGAAACCAGATACATAGTTGTGATGGCACGAAATCTCTTTTCCGCCGGCGAACCCTTTTTAATATTATCCCTCTGTAGACGCAACTCCCGAACGTGACTCAAACGATAATACAGGAACTTCCATACCCAGAATGCGATAAAGGCAATCACGAAACTCTTAATACACGTCATTAATAATACGTACGTTAATACAGGATATCCGAGACTTCTTATTGCAAATAACGAGATAACAAAAGTGATAAAAATCGGGTAAATTATTGTTATGATCTTATGGATAAATTTCCCAAATTTGCTTTCCACACCTGGTAATAATTTGAATATGAACGTCTTCTGTGTTGCCAGCCACAATAAAAGCAATAACATTCCCACCCGATATACAAACCAGAGCAGTTCAATGACGTCATTTTTGTATTGAAATACTGTCAGCACTGCAATGATAGATAAGGAAATGAGGGAAAATAATAAGACACTATTTAAAGACCTGTAGAGATGTTTTGGGGATACATATGCCAGTGAGGTAACTAATTTTCTATCTCCCTTTTCCGGACCAAATGATTCGACAAGAAAACCCTTAAGCACTTTATGTGTTGCAATAAAGGTTAATACATATATTATTGCCATTATCAGCGGCAAATCAGTTCCAAAAATCCCGGAAATAGACACAGAAAGGATGGCCAGCCATATAGCATTTATACTCTTCTGAAGCACAATGAGAAGACTGGGAAGCAGTCTTGACTTATAGTAGGATATGCTTAACGTTTCATATAACGCCTGTACATTGTTGGCACACCAATAGCGGACATATTTTTGGGAAAAATAAAATCCTGCAATCAATGCTATTACCCCGCAAAACCTGGCCCAGAAACCGGGTGTATATTTTTTTTCTGATACATACGATATAAAATTTTTTGCATGAGAATCAACTGCATGGTAAAGCAAATCCTTTTGACTGTAGCAGCCCGCGAAATCTTTATATAACACAATAAATGTTTGGGTGGAAATATTGCTCCTTACCCTTGTCCAGACGTTGGCAGCCTTCATTGTGATTAAAGATTCTTTAGTCTTCTGAAGTATAGCTAATGCATTTTTCCTGATTTCCAGTCGTTCATACAATCTATCTAATCTTGCAGATATAAGTCCGGCCTGCTCTTCCAGTGTCTTTGCTATCTGGCGCGCATGTTCCGTTGCCTTTCCTGCCAATTCTTTGTCTTCAAACAATGCTGCTTCATTTTCAATTTTTGAAATCTCCTCATAGGCCATAGATAGATTGTCTGAGACCAGCTTTTCCTCCTGTTTTACGGAAGGGATGAGGCTTTCCAATGCAGTAATCGCCTCCGAGAAGCGTTTTGTTTCCGACTCAACTTTTTTTAACGGCTCTTCAACGTCTTTTAACGCCGCCCCTTTGTCTATTAAATCTTCGATTTCTGCTTCTAACTTTTTATATTCAGCAATGTCTTTATATCGTTGTGCGCCTATGGTAATAAGTTCGTCCTTCTTTTTTGCTACCAATCCAATTTGCTTATGCACCTCGGCCTCTAACTCCAACACCCTCTTTTTTCCCGGAGAGGTCGTTACCATTTGCTCCTGTGCAATTTCCTCGGTTTTTCTGGCTGTCTCCTGTATGGTCTTTTCCGCTTCAGCCCTCGTAACCTCTGCGACCTTCTGCGTTATTTCCTCTGCCTTTTTTGCAATCTCCAGCTCGGCCTGCTTCTTTTTTAATTCTTCCGCTTTTAGCCTTTCTTCCAGACGTTTTGCCTTTTCGGCTAAAAAGGCGGCATTGAGTTCTGCATTTTTCAACGTCTGTACTGCTTCATCATAACGGATATCGGCTGTTTCAAGTTTTTCCCCAAATATTGAGACCCACTGCGTATTTACAGCCTTTTTCCACGCGACAATACCATTAATCTTTTCCTGCGCCGCCTTAATAGGGGTATCTTCCTGGATTTTTGCCTTCAAGGATTCCAAATCTTTTGCAAGGTCTTGCTCCTTTGTGGATAGCTGCACTTTAACATCTTCAAACTCCTTGGTAAAATGTGAAACAAGCGTCTCCTTTTCCTTGAGATTTGCCTGCACTGCGGTAATGTATCCCTTTGCAATGTCTCCCTCTTTTTTAGTTGTAGAAAGCTGGTCTGATGACGTTATGGCAAGTGTTTCCTCCAGCTTTGCGGCTGAACTCAGCAACATAACCCAATCGGCATAAACCCTTGCCTGATTTTGAATAGCCGTAATCTGGTCTTTGTATGCCTGTATCTGCTCATTGTCTACATCAATCTTTTGTTTAATAACCCCAAGTTCCTTATCCAGCACTTCTAAAAATTCCGGATTTGTTGTCCCTGCCTGATAGGACTTTTTCTCCCGTTGCAACCCTTCAAGATAGGTAAATGTTGTTTCTGCATCGCTTTCTAAATTCGATATAAACGACTCAATTTCACTCACCGATTTATCAGCATTTGCCTTTACCTCCTCTGCCTTTATTCTGGCATTTTCAATATCTTCAGGTTTTACTATTAAGCCTTCCGCAAGTTTTATTTCCCCGGTTTTTATTTCAATAGTCTGGGCCTGTGCGTCAAAACACATGAATATCCACAGGATGTAAACACCCAAGGACTGTGCGAGCGCAGCTATAAGACACTTTTTATATGATGTGTGCTTTAATGTCATCTTTGTACTCCCTGCACGTTTACTTTATTCCTGTATATTAAACCAGGGTATAATATCTTAACCAGATGTAAATAGTAGCTATGATAATTGTTTCGATGGTGATGGGGATTGCGTAGACAATAAATTTTCTGAACGATATTGGATATCCAGCCTTTTCCGCCAGTCCAAGGGTAATAACGTTAGCAGATGCGCCAACAGGCGAGCCGTTTCCGCCAAGGCACGCCCCTAATGCCAAAGACCACCACACGGGCATAAGGGTTGAATGCTGGACGATTGCCTTAAAATCCGTACCGGAAGGCAGCACCGCATGCGCAGTGTCCGTAACCAGGGGAATCATGCTCGCCACAAAGGGGATATTATCAACAACTGCCGAACTAACTGCCGAAAACCACAGGGTAGTAATTGCCGTAACAAACATGTTGTCTGCGGTTGGCTTTGTCAGTGAAATCATGCTTTCGGAGAGATTCGAAATCAGACCTACCTTAATGACACCGCCGACAATAATAAAGAGACCGATAAAAAAGAAGAGTGTTGGCCATTCCAGTTCCTTCAGCACGTGATGCGGGTCTTCCTTTGAGATAATGAGCAAAACTGCCGCGCCTAAAAGGGCAATGGTTGCAGGCTCGTAGTGGAGGATGCCGTGAAAGATAAATCCCAAAATAACCATCCCCAGCACACTGAGTGATTTCTTCAGCAGGCTATAGCTTTTGATCATGGTAAATTCGTCTATCGCAAGTATCTTTTGTCTGACTTCTTCTTTTACGTGGAGTTTCCTTCCAAATAGTAATTTTATTGTCAGGAGGAAGAAGCCGAAAATAAAGAGGACCGCGGGCGCCGTGTGGTAAATAAAATCCATGAAGGTGAGATGTACCTTGCTGGCGATCATGATATTTGGCGGATCTCCAATGAGTGTGGCCGTGCCACCAATGTTGGAGGCTAATACCTCCGATATCAAAAATGGGAAGGGGTCTAACTCCAGTTCGTCTGCAATAAACAACGAAACAGGGACTAACAGCAGCACGGTGGTCACGTTGTCGAGAATGGCAGAAAGCAATGCCGTGATGCAGGTAAAGAAGATGAGGATCAGGAATGGTTTCCCTTTTGCCAGCTTTGCTGACTTTATTGCCAGAAACTGAAATAAGCCGGTTTTGCTCAGAATATTGACGATAATCATCATGCCGATGAGGAGGAATATAACGTTATAATCAATGGCATACTTTTCGTTATAAAAGGCATCGTGCTGGCTTACGATTTTCAGTATCATCATCAAGCCAGCGCCAATGAGCGCAACCTTTGTCTTGTCGAGTTTTTCAGAGACAATTAATCCGTACGATACGATAAAAATGGTAGTGGCAATCCAGAAGACCATGATTCGTTTCCTTTAGCAATTAAATGTTCAATTTATGTTTCGGTAATGACCTTCGTTATATGTTTTATCAGAGTTAGACGTGATACAATTCCAATGACTTTGCCGTCTCTGACTACAGGAATGGTGTGTATCTTGTTAACGACCATAAGCGCAGCAGCTTTAATTATAGGGTCTTCCTCGCGTACGCTAAAAGTTGTTTTTGACATAATTTCATTAATGGGCAGATTTTTACACTCTTTGCATTTTCTTTCAAAGTAATTTACATCCATTACCGAGATAAGGGACTCATCAACTGTTACGTACTTAGGGACAAGCACCTTTATAATATCTCCTTCTGTTACAATTCCTACCAGTTTCTCCTCTTTATCAACCACAAAAACAACATGATGTTTAACCTCGTCCAGTATTTTTATGAGACGTTCAAAGGTGTCTGAGGTTCGGATAAGATCAGGAGATGTGTCCATGATATCTCTTACTTTCATAGTTTTTCATTCCTTTTATAATATTCTTAGAATTTATAAATAAACAACATCCTCAGAATGGTACATGCAAAGAAATAAAAGCATGTAGTCCTTTAAATGACGGGTAAGCAGGAAGTTTTGTTTGACGTGCTCACGGCCATTTTCACCGAGCCTTTTGGCATACTCCGGGCTGTTTAATAACTGTTTGATGGCAAATGCCGCACCTGAAACACTATGGCAAAGGAGTCCGCTGTATTTGTGTTTTACCTGTAACGGAATCCCGCCGGTGCTCGATGCAACAATAGGTTTTGCCTTCCATAACGCCTCAGTTACGGTAAGCCCAAATCCTTCGCGCAGTGATTTTTGCACAATGACTGTGGATGCCCTCTGGAGTGCATTAATCTCTATATCACTGCCGGAAGGGATGGGCAGGATGTGTATATCGGCATCGTCTCCGGCGGCTTCTTTCGTCTCCGCAAAGACCTTCGTTGATTCCGGATCATCCGTTGCGGTGCCGCCTGCGATAATGAGCTGGCAGTCAATGCGCTTCTTCACCAGGCGATATGCCTCAATAACGCCAACAGGGTCTTTTAAATAGTCAAACCGTGAGATTTGCGTAATGACGGGCTTGTCATTGGGAATATGATATTTTTCTAACACCATATCTATTGTTTCCTGCGGTAAATCTTTATTTTTATCACTTAAAGGATCGATAGAAGGAGAAATTAAAAATTGCCTTATCGGCAAGGGTTGTGAAAAGCCTGGGGCAGAAAAGACAGCGCCATCATATTGATGGATAAACGGCGTCAAAAAGTCCCATACCTGCTTGTTTGGCGTTGAGACATCGATATGACACCGCCAAATCCATTTGCTATTAGGCATGGAGTCCTTTTTCTTAACCAGCGCAATGGGCTGAGGGTCATGGATAAACATGATGTCCCCATAAATCTTGACTTCGTCAATATTCCTCTGGCTTGTCTCCATGAAGATTTCGAACATTTGTGGGGTAATCTCTTCGGATTTTCCATGAAGTGCGTTGTGGAATTTCTTTGTGACGTTAAAGAAACTCTCGCCGCCCTTGATAAAATCCCATCGGGCGTCCACCCCCAGTTCCTGCAATAAGGGCACGATTCGATTCAGAATCTCAGCCACACCGCCACCCACCGCCGTAGAGTTGATGTTCTGGACAATTTTTCCCTGGAGTTTGTCTGCCAATATCCGCAATTCTTCGATGGTATTGGAACCGACAATAGGTTCATAGTCTGCAATTTTAGGCATAGAATTTTTTCCTTATTATAGCTATATTTTCACCTTAAGTGCGCCTGCTATCCGTTTACCAAGCTCACGGGCGGCATCAAAGGCATCCAATTGCTCTTCAAATTTGTTTACGCCGACTGATTGCACAGTGGCTTCATTCCCGTAAATCATTTTAATGCCGGACGTCTTGCACTCGTTGCCGTAACCGCATTTTATACAGGGGACATTTCCCAATATTTTTACAGCGCCTACAAAATTCATTCCTTCTTCCATCATATAAAACATGATTGCATTTATTGCCATATCACCAGCGGGCGGCAATGCTTTATTTGCGGCAGGAATTGCGCAGGTAACGATTGCACCCCCTGGCTTGCCTGCCATGAATCCGTGCTTATGACGCAGGGGATAGAGTCTCTCAATGAATGCCTTCGTTAAGGAATCAATGGAAGAATACGGCGTATAGCAGGCAATAATCAGGGCATCGGCCTCCTTTGCCTTTTTTGCAAGGAAGATTCCGTCATCATTTGTATTTACACAGGTATTCGTATCCACACAACCGATGCATGCCCTGCATGGAGTGATCTTGTATTCAACAAGTTTTATGAATTCTGTTTCAAGTCCGGTAGCCTCCAGAGCTACTTTTAACGCCCTGTCCGTATTGCTGTCATAAATAGGAGAACCGGAAACACCCATTACCTTCATACTGTTACACCTTTCTTACGGTTTAGGCAGAGCAAGCTCTCTATCAGTTTCAGGAGGTTTTTCCATAGACTCAACAATCCGTTTTTCTATTAATTTTATAAGCGTAATACGGAGGTTTTCCATAGTGTGGGTATACGGGTCCAGGGAGGCGATTTTATTTGCCAGTTTCTTCTCCGAAAGGCTATCGTCGAGCCAGTTGGAAAAATCATTGGTGCCACGCCCTATACGAAGCCTGGACTCAAACATGTGGAAGTATATTGAATTAATAGTCACCCGTTGTAATACCGCCTGAAATTCTTTGAGGTCTGAGGCCGTATAGGGTGTCTGGAAGACAAAGCTAACCGATTTTACAAAATGGAACTCTTCGCCGGGTGTTGCAAACTTTTGAAGTGAACGCGGGTGTTTTACCATATAATTCTCGATGGAACGAACTATCTCGTCACGAAGTTCACGAATAGTTGTATATTGAATGGTATCGATACTAAACAATTCTTCTCCAAGTTCCTCTTCGCCTAAAATGCCCGTAATCCAATAAGCAAAGTCATTCGGGGGTTCCGGTGAGAGATATTGATGCAGTTGGAGAAACCTGTGGTTATGATGATAAATAACCGAACCCGGAACGGTCTTGATGAGGTCCAGCAACTCTTGCAGATTGGATGCCTTTAACCCGGTAAGTTCTGGCATATGGAGTTGTGTATAAAATCTAAAAGGCTCTTTTGCCGTATGGAGGGTATTCATTTAATAATACCTTATAAAAAAAATTCTTTGAAGTTCTTTTTATGTGACGAGTGTCGTGTGCCGTGTGACAAGAAGAAACGGCACTCGCCACTTGTCACCCGCCACCTTTATTCAGGGCTGTACTGCATTATGTATCTCTTGTTTCTGGCTATAAAGATGCTCTAAGAATTCCTTTACCTCATCAGAGGAATGGACATAGTAATCTGCTACGGACGTATCTGGAGTGAAAGGACTCCGGTAACTATCGTCACCGGCGACGTGGTGATACTCCGCAGCGGACACATTTGCAGGGTTCCCCACAAAGACCGTTAGTCCTTTTCCCCTCAAACTATCAAACACCTCAATGTCTGCCTTATCGTCACCCAGATAAATAAGAAGGGCTTCTTCGCTGAATTCTGATGGAAAATAATGGGTTAATAACCATTGAATTGCGCTGGCCTTATTCCACTTCACAGGAGGCCGTATTTCATAAACCATCTTGCCCGTGTGTACGAACAACATATTTCTGTCCAAAAAAGGCTTTGTAATACCGTGAAGAGTCCTGCTTACCTGTTCTACATCGCATCTTTTTTTGACTGTGCGATAATGCAAGCTAACGGAAAGTCCTTTATCTTCAACATAAATTCCTTCGATATGCCTTAAGGATTTAAAGAGTTTCATGTAAACATGCCAGAGGGTACTGCGCGCCTTTTTGGCTTCGGGACAGGTAGACCGTATCCCCGGCCCTTCCAGTTCTATGCCGTGATTGGCAACGTAGAGTATATCCTGAACTTGAACCAGTTTTTTGATCTGCTTCAGGGAACGTCCTGTTATTATACCTAAAAAAATCGCTTTATCCTGAGAAATATTTATCAAAATTTGCCGTATTTCTTCAGAAAGTGCAGCGAGGTCGGGGTGTTTCCGTATGGGTGTTAACGTGCCATCAAAATCTGTTAAAAGGATGACATTTTTTTTAGCATGGAGAAGTTCGTTAACAGCCTGAATATTTTCAAACAAGTATTTCATTGTTGTAGTTTGATTAATTCGTTTACGATACTTTGTCCCCAGTTGTATACATTATGTTCACGCACCTGTTCCCTGAGACGCTGCATCCTTTTCGTCTTTTCCTCGGGCGGCATTTCAATGGCAGTCTTTATAGCTTCCGCAAAGGTATCTATGGCGTAAGGATTAATCTGAATGCATCCCGTGAGTTCTTCGGCTGCGCCTGTGAACCGGCTGAGAAGCAGTACGCCCGATTCATCGAATCGGGAGGCAATAAACTCCTTCGAAACCAGATTCATCCCGTCATGCAGCGAGCTGACGATACAGAAATCCGACAGGCGATACAATGCCTGAACGCTTACCCGGTTAAAGTGCGATTTCAACAAGCGTATGGGCGTCCATCTCCCGTCACGAAATTTATGATTAATCTCGACCATGAGATCGTATATCTTGTCATTATAATCACGGTAGTCATCAATATGGATACGGCTTAAGTTGCCCGCCTGTACAAAGGTAAATTTATTTCTGTATTCAGGATATTTTTCAAGAAATCTTTCAATGGCCTTAAACCTTTCGGGGATGCCTTTGGTGTAATCCACTCGGTCTAATCCAACGCCTATGATCTGCCCTTTCAAGCCGAGTTCTCTTTTGATGCGCGCCTTTTCATTTTCGACATCTTTTTCCTGGGATGAAAGATTTAATTCTTCAAAATCAATACTTATGGGAAATGGACGGATATGCGTTGTCTTTCCACCTTTTGTAGCAGTAAATTTCCCGTAATCTATCCTTGATTCCAGATTCCGATCTACCGTGTCGAGGAAGTTGTTGCAATGGTACTGGACGTGAAATCCCAGGAGGTCGTTTCCCAAAAGACCTTCCAGGATTTCCTGTCCCCAGGGGCATATACGGAATGCCTCCCTGTTTGGCCAGGGGATATGCCAGAACTGCGCAACAAGTAAATCCGGCCGTTTCTCTTTCAGCATCCTGGGAAGCAGGGTAAAATGATAGTCCTGTATGAAAACAAAAGCCCTTTCGTTTCCCACTTCTTCCAGTACAACGTCGGCAAATTTTTGATTAACGGATTTATACACTTGCCAATCCGCTTCATTAAACTTAGGTTTTACATACACAATATGGCAAAGCGGCCACAGGGCTTCATTAGAAAAACCGTAGTAAAACCTTTCCTCCTCTTCGTGAGTAAGCCAAACCCTTCGTAGTGTGTATTGTGGATTATCAGGGGGGACGGCAATATGTCCTTTGCTGTCCACGACCTCCTTATCGGCGTCACCGCTGCCGTAAGCAATCCACGTGCCTCCCTCTGCCCGAATAATAGGGTCAAGGGCAGTAACCATACCGCTGGCTGGGATAATGTATTTTATCTCTTCACCCGCGTAGTTATGTATGTATGGCTCACGGTTGGATACAATAATCAGCTTGTAGTCCTTGAGCTTGCCTGAAATAAGTTCTTTTAACGATTCTTTTGTATTTATCATATCTTCCCAATTTAGATTGCAGACTCGCCGGACTCTTTTGTACGAATACGATACACGTTTTCGACATTATAAACAAATATCTTCC
Source organism: Planctomycetota bacterium (assembly GCA_016188675.1). GTDB lineage: Bacteria > Planctomycetota > Brocadiia > Brocadiales > Brocadiaceae > Wunengus. Next base: position 17,897 of record JACPHJ010000004.1, on the reverse strand, counting down.
CGTCACCTATACTTCCCGTTTGTGCCTCGCTGATAATCATATTTACAATCTTTTCCGATCTGATGATGGCTTCTATCAATTTCATGGAAGACCTCCCAAGTATAATTTTGGTTACTGGATCAAAGCAAGGGAATTACTAAAATACCTTTACCATAAAATAATATCACAGTATGTTAACTATCGTTAACTTAGTGTTGCATTATTATAATAGATGACGTATAATTTGTTCAAGTAAATTATTCCATTTCTATTAAAGGTGATACTATGCAAATACGAAGGCGAACCACAATCAGAAGGCAGCAGATAGTAGATATTATCCGAAATATCATTTCATCCAAAGGTATTGAATACGTCACCATAAGCGAAATAGCAGCAAGAATAGGCACTTCCAAAACGGCTATCTATCGCCATTTTAAAAGCAAGCAGGATATATTGAGTTTGTTGATTCATAATATTGAGGAGACCCTCATGGAAGCCCTGGACAAGGCAACGGTGTTTGAAGATCCTGTGTTAAATCTAAAAAACGTACTACTGGCCCATCTTGCCTATGCAAGGAAACGCCGCGAGACGTCGTTTATTGTCATCATGGGGGCCATGCAATTCAGTGATGCTTTTATACGAAAAAAAATTTCGCAGCTTATCCAGAAGTATTTAGGGAAGATAGAAAAATTACTTACGAGTGCTATAAAGTCAGGATTAATAAAAAAAGATATAAATCCCAGGATATCTGCCATCGCCTTTTTAGGACTCATTCAGTCCACCGTCACTGTGTGGTCTTACAAGAATTTCAACTTTGTACCGAAAAAAATACATGCACAATTGTGGAATATCTATTGGGCGGGAATCCGTATGTAAGTAATTCTTAGATTCTATCCTGCATGTTTTTCACGGTCTTTTGCACAGTCGCTGACCTTGCCTTTAATAAGACCGATGGTGTGCGGAATGACAGGAAGAACAACGGCCAGATTTTCAGCAACGCCTTTTGGACTGCCCGGAAGGTTGATAATGAGTGTTTGTTTATAGATTCCGGCAACAGCCCTTGACCCCATAGCCCTGGGGGTATGTTTGAGACCCTCCATCCGCATGGCCTCTGCAAAACCCGGCAGTTCCTTTTCGATAACTGCCCGCGTTGCTTCAGGAGTTACATCTCTTGGGCCTACGCCTGTTCCGCCCGTAGTGACAATGAGATCGGCCTTTCCGGCAAATTCAAAGAGTTTTTTTGTGATAAGGTCTTTTTCGTCGGGAATGACTTCATAGTCTGTGATGACTGCATCAATCCCTGCAAGCATGTTGCGAATAACCTCGCCGCTCTTGTCCTCCCGCTCACCCCTTGAACCTTTATCACTCAATGTTAAAATAGCCGCCCGAATCATGCCTTTACTACCGTATCCTTTTCAACTATCGTAATTTCATCCCCTGCTTTAATAGTGCCGCCGGTAAGGATTTCTGCAAAAATACCCTCCCGAGGCATAATACAATCGCCTGCCTTATAATAAATAGCACACCGGTCATGGCACAGCTTGCCGATTTGAGTCACCCGGATGATTATACAGTCACCGATTTTCAAAACAGTTCCGATGGGAAGGGATTTGAGTTCGATGCCTTCCGTTACAATATTTTCCCCAAAATCACCGTCTTTGATGTTCAATCCTTTTTCACGCATAATATCCGCGCTCTCTCTTGCCAGCAGGCTAACCTGGCGGTGCCATTTCCCGGCGTGGGCGTCTCCTTCCAGACCGAAATGCTCAATTAACTTGCGTGTTCCGACATCGCATTTCTGGACTCCCTTCTTTTCACTTATACAGACGGCAACAATTTTTCCCATAATAATCACCTGGCGCAGCAAAGCCGCATCCAAAATACAAAAGAATTTAACCACAAAGGCACAAAGGGCACAAAGGGCACAAAGAAACACAGGTAGAAGTTTAGCACGATATATTAATAGTGTCAAGTATGAACACATTTGTCAATCGGTTATAAATTACTTGTTTTTTTTGAGCAATATGTTTAAAATTAACAAACTTTTTATGGATAAATTATTCTACATTTACATAAGTCGTGGTTGAGCAAAACACGACCAACAGCGTTAGAAAGGTAGACTTTACATGACCAATGAGCATACAGATTTGGCAATTATCAATCGGGTAAAAGAAGATAATGTAAAACTTGTCCAATTGCAATTTACAGATATTAACGGGAATATTAAGTCCGTTACGATACCTGTAGAAAGATTCCCGGAATCCATTGAAAAGGGGATTTGGTTTGACGGCTCGTCAATCGAGGGTTTTTTAAGAATTTGCGAAAGCGACATGTATTTAAAGCCCGACACGAATACTTATGCCTTGCTTCCCTGGGAAACGGAAGAGCCGACAGCAAGGCTCTTTTGTGACGTCTATATGCCCGATGGTTCCCCCTTTGAAGGAGATCCTCGATATATCCTGAAAAGGGCAATTAAAAACGCCCGCGCACTGAACTATGAGTATAACGTGGGACCTGAGTTGGAATTTTTCTTATTCAAGCCCAAGAGCGACGGGCAGGTAGAGCCTACACCGCATGATGTGGGAAGTTATTTCGACTTTTCACCAAGAGACCTTGCGGGAAATGTAAGAAGGGATATTATTTTTACATTGGAAAAAATGGGGCTTAATGTCGAGATGAGCCATCACGAAGTAGCTCCTGGCCAGCATGAGATTGATTTCAAATATGCAGAGGCATTGAAAACAGCCGAGAATGCCCTGACTTTTAAACAGGTGGTAAAATCCATCGCACATAAACACGATTTATATGGCACCTTTATGCCTAAACCCATCTTTGGCGTATGCGGCAGCGGGATGCATTGCCATCAAAGTTTTTTTGATATCACCACGCGAAAGAATATCTTCTTCGATGAGAAAGATGAATATAAGCTCAGCAAGACGGCGCGGCAGTTCATTGCAGGCCAACTGCAGCATGTGCGGGCTATGAGCGCCATTCTGTCTCCCACGGTAAATTCTTATAAGAGACTGGTGCCCGGATATGAGGCGCCTGTATATGTCTGCTGGGGACAAAAAAACCGCTCCGCCCTGATACGAATTCCACGATATTCTCCGGGAAGGGAACAGGCTACGAGGGCGGAGTTAAGATGCCCTGACCCCAGTAATAATCCATACCTTGCCCTCGCAGTCATGCTGGAAGCGGGGCTTGACGGAATCCGAAGGGGACTCATGCCTCCAAATCCTGTTGAAGAAAACGTCTATGAGTTTAATAAGGATGAATTAGCATACCGGAATATCGCTACCCTTCCGGGCTCTTTGAGTGAGGCGCTTGAGGAATTAAAGAAAAACAAACTGATGGAGGCGGCATTGGGTACTCATACTTTCCAGGTGTATATACATTCGAAGATGGCCGAATGGGATGAATACAGGATACAGGTAACCGAATGGGAACATAAAAAATATTTCGAGACGACATAATAAACTTAAACGTTTAATTTTATTGAGGAGATAGATTATGGAAGTCGGGAATATTTTTCGTCACCTCCTGGTACACAATGAGGCCTTTGTAAAAAGTACCGATGAAACGAAGTTCCTTGCATATGCAGGTAGTCAAAGTCCTTATATCACCCTTGTTACATGCGCAGATTCGCGTGTACATGGCAATATCCTGGGGATGGACATCTTTAACAAGGTGTTTATTGTTCGGAATGCGGGTAATCAATTTGCCATAAATAGGGGGTCTATCGAGTATTCCCTGTTTGTACTTAAAACCCCTGTGATGCTTGTACTGGGGCATACAGATTGTGGCGCAGTAAAGTTTGCTACCCACGCCTGTATAACACAGTCTCAGGAAATTATCAATTTAGCAAAGTCTTTTGATAACCTCATGAAGACGGATTATTCATCACTTAGTCGCGAGATAAAATCCGAAATGCTTCCTTTAACCATACCCATCGAAAGAGGAATACCTGATTTAAGAAAGATTCAAAATGAAATGAAGGAACTCGCTTATCTGAGTCAAATAAATGTGGACTACCAAATAGAAAAAGCTTTAAAATATTACGGCGGCTTGGTAAAGGAAAACAAATTAACAATCATTGGCGGGGTGTATGACTTTGTTGGCGCCTATTCGAAACAACTGGGCAGGGTTTTGATTACAAATATTAACGGTGTCATCAACCCTATAGACCTTCATGATAAAGCCAGGGCTATTATTAAGAGGATACCAAGTTACGAAGAGTCCAGTGAAGGATATAAGATTGCATGTCAACTAATCAACGAAAAGGTAACCCGCATAATAGTATAGATTGTTATGAATATTAATTATACCATGAATAAAAACCTTTGCGATATGGCCTTTGCAGAGAATGAGTGTTCGGATGGAATGTGTTGTTTTACCTGCGTCATCCCATCAAACAACGGACATATCGGATTTTTCAAGTCCATGTGGAAAAGCGGAACCGGCTCACCCTATGTTAAATTATTGGAAAATAGACTTGCGCTGCAGTATTTATAAGCACCGTCCCCGACAGTGCAGAGATTATCCGGACAGAGCAGGTGAATCGTTATATCAGAAAATAAGCGGTCCGTGCATATTCAATGAATATGCCGCTCCCGGAGCGTATAAAAATCTCGTATATAAAAGGAAATGGGACGCCTTTTATGCAATCCTGGACGATATGGATGTAATCCGGAATATATTTGTTGATGAAGATGCGCACACCGCGCGGGAGTTAATAATAAATGCAAAGGACGTTCACCTTGCTTCAATATCTGCGGGGGGGGAGGAATCGAATTATATCCTTATTCCACTGCCAAAACGAACGCAGAATATCCTATATCTATCAGAAAAACATCAGCCCATCGGCACGGTAAAACAGGCATACCGCAGATGGCAGGAAAAGATACAAAAAAATCTTCAAAATCATTATGGGCCTGAATGGGAAGCGAAGCTTAATACTGCCATAGAAATGGAGGAGAAAGATGCTGGTAAAAGATGTAATGAAGACACAACTGGTAACCTTAAACGCTGACTCGAAACTGGGTTTTGCCAATGATATTATGTATTTGGGTAGGATACGGCATCTGCCCGTTGTAAAAGGGGAAACTATTGTAGGCATACTAACACAAAGAGACCTGTATCGCGCATCACTGACTTCCCTCCTCACGAACTGGAAGGAAAATAAGGAATTTCTGGATTCCATCAAGGTCTCAGACGTAATGACGAAAAATGTAGTAACCGTTCCGCCTGACGCAACGATTGAGGAGGCTGCCCAAATTATGATTGATAAAAAGGTGGGCGGATTGCCTGTGGTAAAGGAAAAGAATAAGTTAATTGGCTTGATTACCGAGACGGATGTATTACAATATTTCGTAGATAACAGCAGAAAGAAAATCTGACAGGAAATGTAGCGCGGGTGGTTTATCCCCCGCACAAGCCGACCACAAGGGATCGGCGCTACCTTTTTCAAAAAGCTAAAGGAGTGTCTCATGTGTGACGTTGGCGGCCATATAAGCAGCGACATGATTACGTGGCAATGCGCTTGCTGCGGTGCAGCAATAAAGGATTCTGAAAGTACGACCGAAGGACTTTGCGATATTGGGATATGTTTGTCGTGCCGTAATGCCCCGGACGATTGGATGGAATTTGTTAAGGAAGAATGGGAAGAAGGCATTTGTGCAGATTGCATATCACCATGCGGTCTCAAGCGGTAGATAATGGTTGTTATTAAAGGAACATGCACAGTGCATGCGGAGCCGCAATCAAATAACAACTCTCTTTCTCCCCTCTCAAGCTTACTGTTCTCTTGGGGTTGTCCAAAAAGTTTTTATCCGTACGGCCTGTAGTGGCAATTCATGAATTGCCACTACAGATAGTATACAAAAGTCGACTTCTGGGACTTTTTGGACAACCCTACAAAGGGGGGTAAAAAAGATGTCTTTACACAGGAATACTATAAAAGATTCAAAAAGGTGACGAAATATGATTTCCAGGCGTACGTTCATAAAGGGTGCGTGCGGATACGCGCTCGGTGTTATGTCTGTCGGCAGTTATAGCTGTCTCTTAGAACCGCGTTGGATTGAAATAAAAAATATTTCTATAAATATCCATGCCCTGCCGGAGCGGTTTGAAGGAATGACGATAGCGCAGCTTTCTGACATTCACCACTGCAAATACGTTCCCAGAGAATTTATCAAAAAGTGTGTCCGGAAGGTAAACGCATTATCTCCGGACATTATTGCATTAACTGGGGATTTTGTTTATGGCTCGAAGGATTTCATCTCTTCTGTTGCAGAAGAATTGTCGGAACTAAAAGCAAAAGAAGGCGTCTTCGCCGTATTGGGCAACCACGACAACAAAGAAGTTACTGTCGATACATTAGCAAAAAAAGGCATTCGTTTATTGATTAATGAGCATATCCCGCTTTACCGGAAGAAGGACTATCTCTTCATTGCAGGGGTAGACGATCTATGGGCAGGTAAATTGAACTTGGAAACAACCCTGAAAGGCGTAGATAGTAAACCCAAAATTTTATTATGCCACAACCCGGACGCCATCGAGAAAATTAAACATACCGGCATTGACTTTGTGATGGCAGGCCATACACACGGCGGGCAGGTATGCCTGCCTCTCTATGGGCCTCCCATTGTATACTCCAAATTTGGCACCCGCTATGCATCGGGACTTTTTCATGAAGAAAAAACAATTATGTATGTCAATAAGGGTATTGGAGTTTCCAATTTTCCGGTGAGATTTTTTGCGCGGCCTGAAATTACGTTATTTACCTTGCAAAACAGCTCTAAAAAGTCCTGAAAGTCGGTTTTTGCATACTATATGTAGTGGCAATTCATGAGTTGCCACTGCGGGTCGTATAGATAAATACTTATTGGACAGCCCCAGATGTTTTGAACCGGGGCACATGGGTTGAAACCGGCGCCGCCGTGAAAACACCCCCCATAATCCCCCCGTAAACGGGGGGACATAGGGGGGCAGGTTTAATCGTGGATGATTTAACCAGCCTGAGAGGACGATTGCCAGCCTGAGGAGGCTATTTCATAACCACCTCTGAATGAAAAAATTCAAATTATCGCTAAAAAAAAAGGCATTACTGGGGATTGTCATCATCCTCCTGCCCGTCATTATTACATTCTTCCTGAGCTATCATCGAAACAAGGCGCACATGGAGAAGCAGGTGCTCAACGACCTGACGGTTATGGCAGAGGCATACGAGGGGCAGGTCTACCAGTTCCTGGATATGCTCAAGCGTCGTGCCCAGGATTTTGCCAGCGACGGTTTTGTGATAAGACATCTCCTTAGAAAAAACCATAAAGTCGATGCCGCTGTTGATACCCTCAGCAAACACCTCGTGGAAAACAAGCTCCTCCTCAGCAAATACATAAATACCATCAGCGTGCTCTCCCTCGATGGAAAGGTTGTTGCCTCTACAAACAGCTCAGAGATTGGAAGAGATTTTTCGGGAGAATCGTTTTTTATCAAAGGAAGAGACTCTACTGCCATTACAGAATTTAACATTGGACACGGCGGATCGCCAGAGCTTGCCATTTCGACTCCCATTTTCAGTAAAAACAGAGGCAGGCTTATTGGTGTGCTTGTCAACTTTATCCAGACTTCAGAGTTGGGTAAGGTTGTATCCGGAGAATATTGCAGGGAAATGGGCGCTGTATCGTGGGACATGGGAAGATGGAAGACGATGGAGGTCTACCTTGTTAATAAGGACAGACTCATGGTCACAAATTCCATATTTGTGAAAGATGCTATATTGAAGCAGAGAGTTGACACATTACCCATCGAGACCGGCCTGACAGCAAAGAAGGAGATGTCAGGATTCTATAAGGATTACAGGGGCGTAGAGGTTGCCGGTGTATCTATGTATATACCGTCGATGCAGTGGATACTCCTGGTAGAGGTCGATGCGGACGAGGTGCTCGTTGTTTCCAGGGACATGATCATCACCGCGCAGATAACCGCCGTTATCGTCGTTGGACTTGTCGTCCTGTTGTTTACTGTCTTTCTGGAAAGGGTAGTAAAACCCCTCCAGACAATTTCTTCTACTGTGAGAAATGTTGCCGCCGGCAATTTCAGCACAGTAACTCCGGTTAAAACAGGCGATGAGATAGGCACGCTTTACGAATCGTTTAATTATATGGTCAGCAATATTAATGCAAGAACAAAAGAACTTGAAAAAAGCAATGCCCGTCTTGCCGAAGCCCAACAAGTCGCCCATCTTGGGAACTGGGAGTGGGATCTTGTGAAAAACAAATCATACTGGTCTGATGAAAATTATCGTATTTTTGGGTTTGCCCCGCAGGAATTTGTTGTTACGTATAAAACTTTTTTTAATTGCGTTTATCCTGACGATAGGAAGTCTGTAAGGAAATCCGTTGATGATACACTGCATCACAAAAAACCTTATGACATCGAATTCCGCATAATCCGTAAAGATGGAATGGTACGCATTGTTCATGAGAAGGTAGAAGTTGTATTTGATGATGCGGGAAGGGCTATTCGAATGATCGGAACTGTCCAGGATATTACAGAGCAAAAACGCACTAATGAAGAAATGCGGCTGTTGCAGGCATTGACCCAGGCAGTCAGCACCTCCGGGAATTTCCACGATGCGCTGGTTATTGCCATACAAAAAATCTGTACCTTTACCGGCTGGGTTTATGGAGAGGCGTGGATACCGCATACGGATGACACATCCCTGAAATGCAATCATACCTATTACAGCAGCATCGAGAGCTTGGAGAAATTCAGTGTGCTTACCGAAGGATTTATCTTTCCCAAAGGCGTTGGGTTACCCGGCCGCGCCTGGTCTGAGAAACAGCCCGTGTGGGTTAGGGATGTTACCTGTGATCCCCATTACCTTCGGACGCCGATTGCCAGAGAAGTCGGATTGAAAACGGGAATTGCCTTTCCAGTCATTGCTGATAATGAGGTAGTAACCGTTGTAATATTTTATCAGATAAAGACTGAAGAAAAAGACGAGCGGCTTATCAAACTCGTTTTAACGGTGTTATCACAGATAGGCTCTATTATAAAACGCAAGCAGGCTGAGGATGAATTGGAATTATATGGAGTGCTGTTTTCCGAGATAACTGACATTGCTTATGTTTTAGACACAAAAGGCAATATCTTGTTTGTAAATAAGGTGTTTGAAAAATTGACTGGCTATAAAATCAGGCAATTTATAGGAAAACCTTTTGCACCGCTTTTTGATGAAGAAGGTCAGAAAAAAGCGATGGTTGCATATACAAAGGCATTAAAAGGGGAAAGCAGTCAGTTGGAACTATGTTTTGAAAATACTAAAATAATCTGTGAGTATAAAAGTCTTCCGTTAAGAGACAAAAATAACAACATAATAGGAGTTATAGGCACAGCCAGAGATGTTACCGGACATAAACAGATGGAAGCGGTAGAGAAGAAGCTGAGAGAACAGCTCTACCACGTCCAGAAACTCGAATCGGTCGGCACCCTTGCGGGCGGTATTGCCCATGATTTCAACAACCTCCTCACGGCAATCATCGGGTACGGAAACCTGCTCCAGATGGAGATGGCAGAGGGGATCCCGTCGAAGGATTTTGTGCAAAAGATACTGAAATCGGCGGAAAGGGCTGCGAAACTGACCCAGGGGCTTCTTGCGTTCAGCAGGAAACAGGCACACAACCCAAGGTCTGTATATGTAAACGAGATTGTGCAAGAGGTAGAAGACCTGCTGGTAAGGATTATTCGGAAAGACATTAAACTTACGACCACGCTTGCCGGTAAAGGTTGTATCGTAATGGCGGACGTAGGCCAGATAGAACAGGTGTTGATGAACCTTGCCACAAACGCGCGGGACGCAATGCCCGATGGGGGTGTTCTGGACATAAGCACCGATATTGTAAAAATAGACGATGCGTTTATAAAAACACATGGATATGGTCTGCCCGGCATGTATGCATTGATAACCGTTTCGGACACGGGCTTGGGAATAGATGAAAGGACGAAGGAACGGATATTTGAGCCGTTCTTTACGACGAAAGAGGTGGGGAAGGGCACCGGGCTAGGGCTTGCGATTGTGTATGGGATAATCAAGCAGCACAATGGTTACATAAACGTTTATAGTGAATTGGGCAAAGGGACGGCGTTCAGGATATATTTACCGGTAAGCGAGCAGTCGCCTGAGGGTTCGAAGGCGAAGGCGCACATTATGCTGCAAGAAGGGACAGAGACGATATTGGTGGCGGAGGATGAGGATGATGTGAGGAATCTGGCGCGAATAGTGCTTGAGAGGCATGGGTATAAGGTGATAGAGGCGGTGGATGGAAATGATGCTGTGGAGAAGTTTCTGGAGAACAAAGATAAGGTGCAACTTCTGTTGACGGATGTAATAATGCCGAACAAGAATGGCAGGGAGGCATACGACGAAATAAAGGAGGTGCGGCCTGATATAAAAGCAATTTTTATGAGCGGCCACAGTGAGGATATTGCAAATAAAAAGGGCATTTTAGGAAAGGGATTTCCACTGATAGCAAAACCCGTTTCTCCCATAGAGCTTTTAAAAAGGATGAGAGAAGTGCTGGATAAGTAGTGGTAAGGCGCGCCTTGCCACTACGGTTTTTCCGACTCGTTTGGGCGGGGAATTTGCATTTTATTTATACTGGTTTCCAGCATATCTGGTAGCCGCAGGCTTCAGCCTGCGGGCGAACAAGGCCAGTCTCTTCGATTATGCCCATACAGGCTGAAGCCATGCGGCTACACGGAAAGCAGCCTAATGTTTGACCTTGCTTTAACTCCGTCATTCATGGCGGAGATATGCAGGCGTATAAAATAATCATTGTAGAGACAGGTTTCAAACCTGTCTCTACTTTGGCTTCGTTCTCTCACCTCAGGTTAAAGCCTGAGGTTAATTTGAAGGGAGGGGGTTGTATGCATACGGAAGATATGAAATCAGAAATTAATTTATCCACAAATCCCACTCCGCAAGCCACTATTCTTGTCGTTGACGACGAGCCGTTTGTCCTCGAATCGGTAACGCTGCTGCTCGACAGATTTGGTTACAGTGTTGTTGCCTGCGACAATCCCGAAGAAGCCTTGAAGAAATTACAGTCGGCCCGGTTCGATATGGTGTTGACCGACATTAAGATGCCTGAAATGTCAGGGATTGAACTTCTTGGAGAAATCCGCAAAGTCAATACGGAAATACCCGTGATCCTGATGACTGCCTATGCGGAACTTGATATGGCAATTGATGCAATAAAAAACGGCACCTTTGATTTCATCATTAAGCCTTTTAAATCGGAATATCTGATCCAGCGCATTGAAAAAGCGGTTGAGCATGGCAGGCTCAGGCAGATGGAAAAGAATTACAAACAGGTACTGGAAGAGACGGTAAGGAAGAGGACGCAGGAACTGGCCGAGGCATTGATGAAGGTCAGGTATATGAGTAAGGAGATCATCCAGCGGCTGTCAATGGCAGCCGAATTTAAAGACACGGAGACGGGCGCTCACATTTCAAGGATGAGTCTGTATGCGCAAAAGATTGCCCAGTCAATGGGTCTTTCGGTGGATTTTGTGGAGGCGATAACCTTTGCAAGCCCCATGCACGATGTGGGAAAGATCGGGATACCGGACGCAATACTTTTAAAGGAAGACCGCCTTACACCACAGGAATTTGAAATCATGAAGACGCATACAACCATAGGAGAGAAGATATTGTCGGGATCGTCTCACTACAATATCCAGGTATCGGCATCGATTGCGTTGAACCATCATGAACGGTGGGATGGCACGGGGTATCCAAGGGGGTTGAAGGGGGAGGAGATACCGGTAGAGGGGAGGATTGTGATGCTGTGCGATCAGTATGATGCGTTAAGGAGCGAGAGACCGTATAAGCCTGCCTTGGGTCATGAGGAGGTGGTGAAGATCATGACGAAGGGGGACGGGAGAACGAAGCCTGAGCACTTCTGCCCGGAGGTCTTGAAGATATTTGTTGAGATTGCATCCAGTTTTGAAGAGATATATAACGTGAGGAAGGACTGAAATTGACCCAAAAATAAGAATTCACCGCAAAGTCGCAAAGGGCGCGGAGAAGGAAATCGGAGGTTGAGAAAATCCCAACCTCCCGACATCTTTCTCTTTGCGTTCTTCGCGTCTTTTGCGGTAAATTACAATAGAATAAGTTATTAAAAAGAAGCATAGGGAAAAATTGTGCCAGAAGAAAAAGTTCGAAAGAGAAAAGGAATTGTGCATATTAATCACGAGTTCTGCAAGCGTTGCGGTATTTGCGTGAATTTTTGCCCCGTTAAAAATCTGGAAATTCGACACCAGACATTGATGGAATTGGAAAGGTGCATTGCCTGCAAAATGTGCCAGCGTTATTGCCCGGACTTTGCGATTGAAATCGAGGAAATAGATGCCAAAGCAGTTACTACAGGGTAATCAGGCAATTGCAATGGCGGCTGAAGTCGCCGGATTAAAATTTTTTGCAGGTTACCCCATCACCCCCGCCTCTGAAATTATCCATGAAATGGTCAATAAGAAGCACATCAGGGCGCTGCAAATGGAGGACGAGATTGCCTCCATTAACGCAGTTATCGGCGCATCCCTGGCTGGTCTCAAGGCGATGACGGCCACATCAGGCCCCGGATTCTCCCTGATGCAGGAAAGCATAGGACTGGCTCACATGATGGAGACGCCGCTCGTTATTGTCAACGTACAAAGAGTAGGGCCGAGCACCGGCATGCCCACCCTGCCTGCTCAGGGAGACGTCATCCAGTGTATTCACGGCAGTCATGGGGATTACTTCCCCATCGTATTCTACCCCAATTCCGTTTCTGAGCTTTATAAATACACGGTCACGGCCTTTAATGCGGCAGAGGAATCCATGAGCCCCGTTATCCTCCTCAGCGACGGGTATATCAGCCACCTTTATGAAACCATTATTCCCCATAGGGATTTTGAGATCAAAAAACGCGACCGTCAACCACTGGGCGCAGGCAACCGGCATTTTACAGGGCTTTCCCACGAAGACTCTGTATTAAAGACTTCAGATGTTGACAATTATAGACGGCTTATTACCCGTCTCCACGAAAAGCAGCAATTGACAGCGCAACGATACAATGCCTATGAATATATCGAATGCGGCAAGGATACCGACACGCTGCTGATATCTTATGGGGCGCTTTCAAGGATGGCATATTATTTTAAAGATGTTTTTTCCCTATACCGGCCCATACGCATGTTTCCGATAGTTGAGGAGATCAAGAACATTGCTCCCCGGTATAAACGAATCCTCATTATGGAGATGAATACCGGACAGTATGCCCATGAGATTGAACGCATTTTGCATCGCGAGGTGGAGTTTATACCCGTCCTGGGAGGTCGCATCGACTTGAATGAAGTAAAACAAAAGATATTTGAGGTGAATCATGATAGAAGACCTTAAAGACGGAGAAACATGGCGGATTTTCAGAATTTTAAATATTTCTTTGCACGAAAAGTCATGTTTGTGAAATATGCGATGGGCTATGTGTGCATGCCGGGTGGATTTGGCACGCTGGACGAATTTTTTGAGGCATTAACCCTTGTACAGACCCACAAAATATATCCGTTTCCTTCGACCCCCGGAAGGTTCTTTCTTTGATTAACGCCCATAGGGATTGGAAGATGAAAATGATAAAAAAATCAATGGGAAAAAAGAAAAAAATATTTTAGGCACAAAGAAAATCCTATAAATTTTATGTACAGAAATTTCAATCCGTTTATTAAATAAAAAATAAACACACCCCTACCCCTCTCTAGAGGGGATTGAAGAAGTCCCCTCACGGGAGGGAACCCAGCCCTTAAATCCCCTCCTGGGAGGGGTAGGGGTGGGTAAAAAATATTTAATTGTCATTACCACTATGAATCAAGATACTAATTTCAAACGTTACCTGAAGCTTGATTTGCTGCCCACGCCGTGGTGTCCCGGCTGCGGGAATGGCATTGTTCTGAAAACGATCTGCCAGGCATTTGATGAATTGAACCTGCCAAAGAGCGGTACTGTGGTTGTATCGGGAATCGGTTGCGCGGGCAGGAGCGCCGGTTTCTTTGACCTTGATTCAGTCCATACGGCACATGGCAGGGCTATCCCCGTGGCCGAAGTGCTTCACGCTATACGGCGGAATACGAATATCACCGTCATTTGCTATGCCAATGAGATTTATGGTATGACGGGAGGTCAAGTCTCTCCCACGACGCCTCACGGCACGAAGACCCTGACCACGCCAAACGGCAATCAGGACCAACCTGCTGACGTACAGTCACTCTTTAAACACCACAATTGTTATTATGCCCGTACGACGGCCTACCACCTGAATCACATGAAAAAAAGTATCGTAGAGGCATTGGAATTCAAGGGGTTCTCTTTTGTGGAGGCGAGGACCATGTGCATCGTCAATTATGGCCGCCGCCTGGGCTACAAGAACTCCAACGAGATGCTCCTGCATTACAAGGATTTTTACAAGATTAATGATTATGCAGAAGAATTAGCGCAGAATGAGATTGGGATTATAAAAACCGCCTCATGAGGAACATCGGCAGGCTGACCAAACAGATGCATAAGTTGGGTTAGGTTTTAAAAGACAAAAACCCAACGGCTTTTATTTTTTACCCACCCCTCATTCCCCTCCCGGGAGGGGACTAAGGGGTGGGTTCCCTCCCAAGAGGGGACTTGTTAAATTCCCCTCTTGAGAGGGGTAGGGGTGTGTTTATAAATTGGATGTTTTAAAAAGATTGAAATTCCTGTACCTCAATGTAGTGGCAAGGCGCGCCTTGCCACTACAGATTGAAAGTCTACGCATCAAGGAACTGAGTTATTTGTGTTTTGTATCGTCTTTATTGCGGAAAGGAAAATATCTTTCTTTTCAGCAAGCCCGCAATCGTAAAAAAGTTTACATAAAACTGTTCCGCCTGTTTCATATAAACTTTTGACAATTTCTCATAATCTTCCAGCATCTTTTGTTTATCAGAGACGATGCCTTTTAGAGATTCCAATTCTTCCTGATAGGCATCGGCCCATTGGGCAATCATGGTTTTTGTTACTTCTACGTGGAACTGGATACCGTAAATATTCCGGCCGCACTTTAAAGTCTGATTTTGACAGAGTTCTGCGAATGCCAGTCTTTTGCCTCCGGTGGGGACGCCAAAGGTATCTCCATGCCATTGAAATACACTGAAAACTTCGGGAAGGTCTTTAAATAAATCGTCTTTTAATCCATTATTATTGAGGACGATCTTATACCAGCCAATCTCTTTCTCAGGGTTTTTAGTTACCCTGGCTCCTGTTGCCTTGGCAATCAACTGGGCGCCCAGACAGATTCCCAGAAACGGCGCTTCCTCATCAACTACCCTGTAAAGAAACGTATCTTCCTCTTTCAGGAACGGATACTTCTCTTCCTCATAGACGTTCATAGGTCCGCCAAGACAAATAATCGCCTGAAAATCCTTTTTCAGTTTGGGCAACTTATCGCCGGAAGAGAGGTCGATAACCGTGTATAGCGCCTTGTTATCTTCCAGAAAGTCTGCAATAGTGCCAGGACCTTCTATATCAATATGTTTTATAAATAAGATCATAATTAAACCATTTACGAATTACGATTTTAGATTTACGATTTTCTTGCGGCAAATCGTAAATCGTAATTCCGAAATCTAAAATCATTCTATGCCTTATCGCTGAGTTTGAATACGCAATACTCAGCGCACATTGAGCAGACCTCGTTATTTTGTGGCCGTCCCCTCTCGCGAATGCTTCTTGCCATTTGCGGGTCAATGCACGTGTTGAATTGCCCTTCCCAATCCCTCTTTCGCCTGAATTGTGACATCTTTTTGTCCCATTCCCAGGCCGATTTTACGCCCTTCACAAGGTCTGCAGCATGGGCGGCGATTCGTGCGGCCATTACGCCGCTTCTCACGTCAGACGGACCCGGCAGGCTCAAATGTTCGGTTGGTGTTACGTAGCATAAGAAATCTGCCCCCGCTGCGGCAGCGATAGCCCCTCCAATAGCAGAAGTAATATGGTCGTATCCCGGGGCGATGTCCGTAACAATTGGCCCAAGGACGTAAAAGGGCACGCCTTTACAGAGTTCCTTTTGTAATTGAACCTGCGCAGCCACTTGATTCAAAGGCACATGCCCCGGCCCTTCCACAATAACCTGCACGCCCGCGTCCAGCGCCCTTTGGGCAAGTTCTGCCAGCACGTTCAACTCATACACCTGCGCCCGGTCAAATGCATCAGCCAGGGCGCCGGGCCTCATGGCGTCTCCAAGACTGAGGGTCACGTCATATTCTTTTGCAATAGCCAGTATCTCATCATATTTTTCATACAGCGGATTCTCTTTGCCGGAGTGAATCATCCATTCCACCAGAAACGTCCCGCCACGGCTTACTACGCCGCAAATGCGTTTGTTTTCCTTTAAATGTTTGAGTACGCCCTTTGTGGCGCCGCAGTGCACTGTGATAAAATCCACGCCGTCCTCGCAGTGCAGCCGTATTGCCTCAAGCATGTCCGCTGCGGTCATATCGACAATTGCATGCTTGCGCTGAACGGTCTTGACGGCGGCTTCGTAAATGGGTACGCTCCCCACGGCAATAGAAGACGCTTCAATAACCCTTTTGCGTATCGCCCGTAAATCACCGCCGGTACTCAGGTCCATTACCGCGTCCGCGCCTGCTTCTTCGGCTGCCCGCAACTTTTCCATCTCGTTTTCAACATCGGGATAATCGGCTGAAGTCCCTATGTTGGCGTTGACCTTGGTTTTGAGTCCCGCGCCAATACCGCAAACCTTTGCGGCCTTCCGCTTGATGTTTGCTGGAATGACGACCTTGCCCTCGGCAATACGCATCCTGACTAATTCGGGATCAAGACCTTCATCCTTTGCAACCTGTTTCATCTCCTGTGTGATGATATTTTGCCTGGCCTGTTGTAGCTGTGTCATATCTTCCTCAATCGTATTTGTATATTAGCCACTGAATACATTTTATAAAATTGTAGTGGCAAGGCGTGCCTTGCCATTACAACCATATGTAGGGTGGGCATCGCCCACCAAAAAAGTAAGCACCGTGAATGAGCAAACGATATTTTGGTGGGCGATGCCCACCCTACCCGCTATTCATTCATATCCTTTGTATTACTTCTTTCGGCGAGCGCATAAAGCCGCTTCACTTCGGCATCCGTCAATTTCCGGTACCTGCCGATTTTCAATGCCGGATCATATAAATTACCGATTTTTATCCGTCGAAGGATGCGCACCTTATAATTACACTCATTGAGCATACGGCGGATTTCTCTGTTTTTACCTTCCTTCAATACCATTTCAAACCTGCTCCGTTGCTTGCCTTTCCGCACATGCTGAACCTTTACCGGTTGTGTCTTGCCGAAGGAAAGCCAGACTCCGGATTTCAAAGACTTAATCGCCTCATCCGTTAAGTATCCATCTACTTCAACAAAGTACGTTTTACTGACCTCGTATCTCGGATGGGACAGTTTGTTCGCCAGTTCGCCATCGTTGGTTAAAATGATCAACCCCTCGCTTTCTTTATCCAGCCGCCCGATGGTGTATATCCTCTGGGTTACGTTTTCTATGATGTCAATTGCCTGTAGCCGGCCCAGCTCGTCACGGTTTGTACACACAAAGCCCTTGGGCTTATTGAGTAAATAATAAATCGTACGCTGCTTCTTTATCGGCAGGTCATCGCAGCAAATCCTGGATTTATCGGCATCGGCTGTCGTACCCAGGGCTGTGACCCGTTTACCATCAACGGTCACCCTTCCGGCGGCAATGATTCTTTCACACTCCCGTCGTGAACCGACCCCTGCCTCTGCCAGTATTTTTTGCAAACGTTCTAACATAAATATTTATTTAAATTAGGTTGGGTTT
>JACPHJ010000144.1 GCA_016188675.1 Planctomycetota bacterium | reverse complement strand
TGTCTTGTCTGAAACAGTGTCCATATCAGTTTGTGAAAGTCCCAAGGCCAGTAATTTTTGCTTAACTGTTTGCAAATTTATTTCTTCTTCCACCAGCGCCTGACGGCTGGCAAGATAGTCCTTTTCTGAGGAAATCTTCTCTTTCCAGAGTCATTCCTTCCGTTCAAATGTTAATCGGGCTAGTTCCACTCGTTTAATAGAAGCGATATATGCGCTCTTAAGTTCAGCCAGTTCCCTGCTGTCCAGAACGGCAATAACCTCACCATGATTAACTGTATCACCCAGATTTTTGTATACTGCAGTTACTACTCCTGAAAGCCGTGGCACGACATGCACCACCTTGTCGGCGTTGAGCTTAACCTCGCCCGGAAGCTCAATGACGGTCTTCATCTGAACAGGACCGGCAGTTTCAACGACTATTCCTGCGCTTTGTACTGCATCAGGAGAGAGTTCAACCCTTCCTTCCACCTGTGAATATTCCCAGCGGTAGGTATTACCTTTCCATTCTGCTGAAACCTTGACATCAAAAGAGTGCGGCTCTTCAATAACCTTGTCACCACGAAGATAATCACCTTCTCTTTGGAAGTTAATTACGTCTACCCTGCCACCGAGTCTATGTAATTCTATGGTCAGGTTTATTTCATCAAGGTTAACCGCATTTCCTTTATCAATAACATATACTCTAAACTGGGGTGGAATACCCCGTTCATACATGGTGATCTCGACCTGAAAATCACCCTCTGACAACAATCTGCCTCCATGAGGCCCCTTCGCATGATCATCTTCCTCATGTGCTGATTCAATCTCATCATGGGATTCATTAATGGTTGTTTTCTCCATGCTAAGGATAACCCATGCCAGGACAATTCCCGCCAAGATAACAATGCCAGTTATGTAGGATTTTTTAAAATGCATTATTAAGTTTTTCATATTTTTACCTCAAGAGTCTCAGTCCATTTGCTATGACAAGCAACCCGCCTATCTCGTTAATCAAGAGCCCGGGCACAAGGCCGATCCAGCCACACAGGGCTACTGGTACAAGGAAGCTAATGATGAGAAGGGAGACAATAATATTTTGACGGATATTCCTAACAGCCCTTTTGCTCAGTTTAATTATATACGGAATTTTTGACAGGTCGTCAGACATAAGTACAAAATCGCTGGTCTCAATGGCGATATCCGTACCAGCGGCCCCCATAGCAATCCCAACATCTGACTCAGCCATGGCGGGGGCATCATTGACACCGTCTCCCACCATAGCAATGCAATGATATTTTTTCTTCAGTTTCTTCACTGTTTCTACCTTGTCTTCAGGAAGCAGCCTGGCATAATATTCATCAATATCAGTCTCTCTGGCAATTTCTGCGGCTGTTCCTTCGTTATCCCCGGTAAGCATAATAATCCTTTCAATCCCTAAATGTTTTAACATCTGGATTACACTTTTGGCCTCTACTCTAACTTTGTCAGCCACGGCAATAACCCCGAGAGGTCCCTCCCTGGAACCCAATAATACAATCGTTTTACCTTGATTCTCTAACTCAGAAATTTGAGCTTGAATCTTATCTACGGGAATTGTGTACTGTGAAAAAAGTCTTTTATTGCCGATATAGTATTCACAAGCACCTATTTTTGCCTTTGCACCCATCCCCGGCAGAGATTCAAAGACATCCACTGCCTGAAGATTTAATCCTCTTTCTCTTGCTTGATTTACAATAGTTTCTCCCAGGGGATGCTCTGAATAATTCTCGATACTGGCCGCCAGCTTTAATATTGTCTCCTCTGTTTGATTATTCAGAGGTATGATGCCGGTAACGGATGGTTTCCCGATGGTAATTGTTCCTGTCTTATCAAAGGAGACGACCTTTAATTTTTCTGCGATCTCCAGATAAGCTCCACCCTTTACCAATACGCCATGTCGGGCTGCATTCCCAATAGCCGCAACTACTGCAACCGGGACCGAGAGGGCAATACCACAGGAACAAGACACAACCAAAACCACGAGTCCCCTATAGAACCAGTAAGAAAATCCACCCCACAGTAAGGGAGGAACTATCGCCACAGCGAAGGCCAGGGCAAACATTGCAGGGGTATAATACTTTCCAAATTTTTCCCCAAAGCGCTGATAACTGGATTTCCTTGCCTGGGCATCTTCCACTGAATGAATAATCTTTGCAAGGGTAGTATCCTTC
>JACPHJ010000139.1 GCA_016188675.1 Planctomycetota bacterium | reverse complement strand
CGGAGAATTCAAACGACAGTCCTTCATTCCTATACTTTTCCGTCAGCATATCCAAAGTATCTTTAAACATAGTAAAGGTCTGCTGTTCTACCAGAGAGGCCGTGTTCATAACCATATCAAGCGGCCTGCCATGGATACTTTTATCAGTGCACAGCAAGAACCGGTAGCTATCGGCAAATTGAGATAATGTGAAATCAATATCCTTCAAATACACTTGAAGGCCTTGCGTAAAATTTTCTTCCTTTATCTTACGCATCTTCTTTGCCAGTAAATACGCCTCTCCAGGCAATAATGACGCCCGATCAGCCGTTGCGGATGGTTCTTTATTTTTGTCAGAATATTTTATAAAAATTTCCTTGTTACAAAAAACCTTTACCGACCATTCGGTCTTATCTGCGGTATAATCCAAAAAATTTAGGATCTTTTCCTTGTGGGGTATTATGGCCTTAAAGAGGCCTTCCTGGTTTTTATAAATCGTACAAAACCGCAAGGGAACAACCGGGGTGTGTTGCCCTGTTGAAATATCTTTTTTTGATAGACCATGTATCTCCGATCTCCCACGATCCTCTTCTCCCTTGCTCCCTATTGAAAAAGATGAGGAGATGGGGAGCGGGGGAGAAAGGGGGGAATTCGGGATAACATTCTGGTTCAATGTCGCATGCGTCATAACAAGCTCTATTACCTCTTCATGTCTCTTCGCCCTTGGGACAAGCCACGCCATATCAGTCATATTTTTATCGAGTGCCGTCTCGCTGTATTCCTTTAAGGATACGTCGCTGAGCACGGCGGAAATACCATCCTGTT
Organism: Planctomycetota bacterium; assembly: GCA_016188675.1. Taxonomy (GTDB): domain Bacteria; phylum Planctomycetota; class Brocadiia; order Brocadiales; family Brocadiaceae; genus Wunengus. Next base: position 1,463 of record JACPHJ010000139.1, on the reverse strand, counting down.
CTGCATGATAAACTCCATGTGCGCCATCAATGCCCATCATGGTATGCGGAAATGATACCCGTGTCCTGGCAAGACAGTAAGTATTTCTTTAAGGACGGCTATTTTGTGAATAGAACTCTCAGAATAACCGCTCATAAAGAGCGCTTTTATATCGGGTCGAATTTTACTTATCTCTTCATACGCCTCTCTGCCGTTCTTTGTCGGCATTACCACATCCAACAAAAGAAGACTGACATCTTCTTTGTTTTCCATGAATTTATTTATCGTGTCATATCCATTTACTGCTGCTATGACCTTATAACCTGCCTCTTCAAGGAGTGACTTTGCAAGATTTCTGACCTCTTCCTCATCCTCTGCCACCAGTATCATCTCTGTTCCAATGAGGTAAGCCGGCAGTGACGTTGGTTTTTCTTCTTCAACTGTTGATTTAATCAGCGGCAAATAAATCCTGAATGTAGCGCCCTTGCCTGGTTTACTTTCAACATTTATGTAACCCCCATGTTGCTTTATAATTCCATACGCAATTGATAGTCCGAGACCTGTGCCCTTTCCCACCTCTTTGGTTGTAAAGAACGGTTCAAAAATCCTCTGTCGAGTTTCTTTATCCATACCCATACCCGTATCTTTGACCGATATAAGCACATATTTACCCATCTCGCCGTAACCGTGAACTCTTATAAACGCATCGTCTAATTCAATAACTTCTGTGGTTATCGTTAAGGTTCCGCCACGAGGCATGGCGTCCCGCGCATTTGTTGCAAGGTTTATCAATACCTGCTCCATCTGACCACAATCTACCATCACAACGCAGTCTTTATTTACTGGTACAATATCGAGTACAATATTTTCACCAATAAGCCTCGAAAGGAGATTAGTTACCGGAAGTAGAATACTCCTTATCGATACAGGTTTTTGGCAGCTTCCCTGTCTCCTGCTAAATGTAAGCAGTCCCTGAACTAAATTAGTAGCCCGTTCTGCGGACTTCAGGATATTTTGAATATAAAACCGGGATGGATTGTCTTTCCTTAAACTCTTTTCCAACAGATTTCCATAGCCTATGATTATTGCCAGGATATTATTAAAGTCATGTGCGATGCCTCCCGCCAGGGTGCCAACTGATTCTAACTTTTGTAAATGATAGAGATGTTCCCTCAAAGTATTTTGTTCCTCTTCCATCCGATTCTTCTCTGTCAATAAATTCTCCTTTGCACACTTGTGATCGATGCCCAGGGCTATCGAGTCAGATACTGACGTTAATGCTTTTAGGGTAACTTCCGTAATCGGTTTTTGAGCGAATATTGCCATAACTCCCACCAGGCGGTCATCAACAGTCAGTGGATAATCAGTATAAGAAACCATTCCCGTCTGCCTTGCCCATTCCTGATCGGGCACTTTTGGATCACCGATTACTGAATTTGTAAGATAGGGTTTCCGTTCCTCCGCAATAAGACCTACCTTGAACA
>JACPHJ010000140.1 GCA_016188675.1 Planctomycetota bacterium | reverse complement strand
ATAATCTCTTCGCGTTTGCAGCCCAACAGATCCACAATCTGATCTTTCACTACTTCAGGTTCTGCTGAGGGAAGATCAATCTTGTTGAGGATAGGAATGATGGTCAGATCATTTTCAAGGGCCAGATAGAGATTCGATATAGTTTGTGCCTGGATTCCCTGTGCAGCATCTACGATGAGCAGCGCACCTTCGCAAGCAGCGATAGAACGGGAAACTTCGTACGAAAAATCCACATGACCGGGCGTATCAATCAAATTAAATTGGTAATCGTTCCAAGCGCAAGTTGTTGCTGCAGCCGTGATGGTAATACCGCGTTTTTGTTCTTCTTCCATCCAGTCCATTACCGCAGTACCATCATGAACCTCCCCCATCTTATACGACTTTCCAGTATAATATAAAATACGCTCAGAAGTAGTCGTCTTGCCAGCATCAATATGTGCTGCGATACCAAAATTTCTCATTTTTTCAATATTCATATTATTAAACTTCCTGTACTAAAATTTTGACCATGCAAAGTGTGCAAATGCCTTATTAGCCTCAGCCATCTTGTGTGTATTTTCCCGCTGGGTAATGGCTATTCCTTGTTTTTTATATGCATCTGCCAATTCATCCGCCAATCTCTGGAACATGGGACGCCCCTTTTTCCCCTTTGCAGCGTCTATTATCCAACGAAACGCCAATGATAATTGCCTTTGTTTTGGCACCTCTACGGGTACCTGATATGTCGCACCACCGACACGTTTTGAGCGAACCTCTACTAACGGTTTCACATTATTCACGGCTGTTTCAAACATCTCTAGTGGTGTGACATCCGTTATCTTTTTTTCTATAACTTCCATTGCTCTGTAAAATACTCCTTCGGCAACGCTTTTTTTCCCTTTTCGCATCAGTGAATTAATAAATTTTGAAACCAGTTTACTTTTATATTTTACGTCTGGTTGCAGGAATACCTCTGTACTCTTATATGCAAGTGCCATAAACTACATTCTCCTTCTTTAAATCTTATTTTGGGGTCTTTGTCCCGTACTTAGAGCGAGAACGCCTTCTGCCATCAACCCCCGCGCAATCCAATGTTCCGCGAATGATGTGATATTTAATACCAGGCAGGTCTCTTACCCGACCTCCTCTAACCAGAACAATCGAATGTTCCTGCAAGTTATGCCCTTCGCCAGGAATGTAAGCCGTTATTTCCCTACCGTTTGACAACCTTACTCTAGCTACTTTTCTTAGCGCAGAATTAGGTTTCTTAGGAGTCCTCGTCATAACCTGAAGACATACCCCCTTCTTATGAGAGCACTTTTCTAAGTCAGGACTCTTAGTCTTACCTTTAGTACCCCTTCTTCCCTTTCTGATTAATTGGTTTATCGTTGGCATTTTTCCTCCAATCTCTATTGAGTTGATGTTGCGAGTTCTTTATCTTTATGTTCTTCTGCTTCCATTGAAATAACAGCCTCAGTTGGCATCGCAGTAAGTGAATAGTAAGACTTATAACCGGTACCTGCCGGCACCAGATGTCCAAGGATAACATTTTCCTTTAATCCAACCAGTCCATCAGTCTTACCTTCCAGCGCTGCCCTGGTCAGAACTTTAGTAGTTTCCTGGAACGAAGCCGCAGATATAAAGCTGTCAGATTGTATGGATGCCTTGGTAATCCCCAACAACATCGGTTTTGCCGTTGCAGGTTTACCACCTTTTTCAATGATTTTTTTGTTTTCTTCTTTAAATCTAAATTTGTCGACAACTTGTCCGGGTAAAAAAGACGTGTCACCTACATCGTCCGCTTTTACCTTTCTCAGCATTTGAGCAATAATTATCTCAATGTGTTTGTCGTCTATTGGCACATTCTGAGAGCGATAAACGTTTTGAACCTCTTTCAACATGTAGGTTTGAAGTTCCTCTTCACCGCTTATTCTTAAAATATCCTGTAATACGAGAGGCCCTTCCACAAGGGGACTACCAGCCTTAATTCGATCACCGCGATGTACCCTTAAATGTTTACCACGAGGCACAAGGTGCTCTATTTCCATACCTGTTTCGCTCTTTACCAATATCGTACGCTTTCCGCGACGCTTTTCACCCACCTCGACAATACCATCGATTTCACTCATCACAGCAGGATCTTTTGGCTTTCTTGCCTCTACAATTTCAGCTACCCTTGGTAAACCACCCGTGATGTCTTCTGTTCTGGAAACTTCTCTTGGTGTTTTCGCAAGCAATGTACCGGCAGTAACTTTCTCACCCTCTTCAACTTCGATATGTGCTTTTTCCGGAATTGGATATAGACCCAAAATTTTACCGGTTTCATCTTCAATTATGATTTGCGGGTGCAAATCACCTTTATGTTCCATTATTACTTTTCGTTTTACCCCTGAAGCATCAGACTCCTGCCTCATGGTCTTACCTATCACAATATCTTCAAAGCGTATTTTACCAGACATTTCAGTCAATATTGGAATCATATGGGGATCCCACTTGGTCAATATCTGATGTGCTACAACGCTGTCGTTCTCCTTTGCCAATACTTCCGCTCCAAGAACCACAGTATGTTTATCAATTTGTCTGCCTTTAGAATCAATAAGCAGGATTTCCCCGTTTGCATTAATAGCAACATTTTTCCCTTGTGGATTTTTTACTACATTCAAATTATTATACTTTACTATCCCAGCTCGTTTTGCTTTTACTTCAGACTCCTCTACAGAACGTGTAGCAGTACCTCCGATATGGAATGTCTTCATGGTAAGCTGCGTACCAGGCTCACCGATCGATTGTGCCGCAATAATTCCAACGGCCATACCTTCTTCAACTAATTTCCCTCTCGACAAATCCATTCCGTAGCATTTTACACAAAGCCCCAATGATAGTTCACAAGTCAAAGCTGACCTGACTTTAATTTTCTCATATCCTAAGGCCTCAATTCTCTTCGCTTTTTCTTCTGTAATTAATTCGTTTTCCTTCACTATTACTTCATCTTTTACCAAATCAACAATATTGTTTCTCGCAACGCGCCCTGTTATGGCCTTACTTAAAGGAACCTCAACTTTTTCTCCACGGTAAATAACACTCTTGGTAATACCATTTGTAGTACCGCAATCTTGCGCTGTTATCACTACGTTTTGAGCAACATCCGCTAATTTACGTGTTAAATAACCTGAATCTGCTGTCTTTAAAGCAGTATCAGCCAATCCTTTTCTGGCTCCGTGAGTAGAACTAAAGTATTCAAGTACACCTAGACCCTCTCTAAAATTGGCCTTTATAGGGGTTTCAATAATCTTTCCCGAAGGTTTTGCCATCAATCCGCGCATACCCGCAAGCTGCCTCAACTGTTGCGAACTACCCCTTGCACCCGACGCAGACATTAAGTACACCGGATTCAAATAGGGTTTCCCGTCTCTTACGTCATCTTTAAGTTCACTCAACATCTCTTCGGCAACCCTTTCACCGGCATATGTCCACATATCTATAATCTGATTATATCTTTCACCTTCCGTGATAATTCCTTTTCTGTATAACTTTTGTATTCTTTCAATTTCATCCTGAGTTTTATCAATAATTTCCTGCTTCTTTGCAGGCATCTTTATATCCGTTATTGCAAACGAGAGGCCTGCTTTTGTGCATGCTTTAAAACCGGTCTCCTTAATATCATCCAATAAAATAATAGTTTTTTCCCTGCCCAGGAGTTTATAACAATCTTGAATTATTTTGCTAATACCCTTCAAATCCAATGCGTAATTATAAAAGGGCATACCTTCCGGTAATATACTATTGAAAATGACACGACCGACTGTCGTTTTGCATAGACTATTTTTAAGCTCTTCAGCGCCAGTTTTATCCTTAATAATCTTTGTTTGTTTCAACCTTATCTCAATCATTGTATGCAATTTTACTTTTTTTACAGATAACGCATATATCACCTCGTCAGGGTCACTAAACCTTTGAAGTTTTTCCTCAGACTCGCCAAGTGGACTCATGGTTAGATAAGAACACCCTAAAACAATATCCTGAGTTGGTGTTATAATCGGTTCGCCTGAAGCCGGGGAAAAGATATTATTCGTAGATAACATTAAAGTAATAGCTTCCGCCTGTGCCTCGATTGAAAGAGGAAGATGAACAGCCATCTGATCGCCGTCAAAATCTGCATTAAAACCACGGCAAACCAATGGATGTAATTTAATAGCATTTCCCTCAACGAGTATAGGCTCAAAGGCTTGAATACCCATTCTATGTAACGTCGGCGCTCTATTGAGCAGCACTGGATGCCGCTTAACTACTTCGTCAAGGATATCCCAAACTTCCTTGTCCTTGCGCCCTAACATTTTCTTCGCGCTCTTTATCGTATCTGCTAGCCCAAGTTCTTTTAGTCTTCGTATAATAAATGGCTGAAATAATTCCAATGCAATTTTCTTTGGTAATCCGCATTGGTGTAATTTCAACTCCGGTCCTACCACAATGACTGAACGTGCTGAATAGTCTACTCTTTTTCCAAGCAAGTTCTCCCTGAAACGCCCCTGCTTGCCTTTTATCATATCTGTCAATGATTTTAAAGGCCTGTTATTGCTGCCTAACACAGGACGTTTTCCCCTTGTGTTGTCAAACAGGGCATCAACGGCCTGCTGCAACATTCTTTTTTCGTTTCTAATAATTACTTCAGGCGCATTCAGATCGATTAACTTCTTTAACCGATTATTTCTATTAATAATCCTCCTGTAAAGATCATTGAGATCTGACGTTGCAAAATTGCCGCTTTCCAGCAGAACCAAGGGTCTCAAATCTGGTGGAATAACAGGTACAACACTGAGCACCATCCACTCTGTCTTATTTCCTGAATCTCTAAATGCCTCTACTATCTCAAGTCTTTTAATTATTTCTTTCGCGCGTTGTTTGGATTTCGTTTGATTCAGTTCCTCACGAAGTTCTTTTGACAGTGCTACCAAATCAAGCTTTTGCAATAGTGTTCGTATCGCTTCAGCACCCATCCCTGCCTTAAAAGACTGTTCACCATACTTCTCCTTGGTCGTTTTATATTCCTCTTCACTGAGCATTTGATACTCTTTTAGAGGAGTGCTCCCTGTATCAATTACTACATAGTCTTGAAAATAAATAATTCTCTCCAAGGATGTAGTCTTCATGCCAAGTAGTGTGCCTAATCGGGATGGCATTGCCTTAAAAAACCAAATATGGACAATAGGCGCAGCCAAATTAATATGTCCCATCCGCTTTCTTCTGACACGCGAATGGGTAATTTTTACACCACATCGGTCACATATAATCCCTTTATGTTTTATTCCTTTATATTTTCCGCAAAAACACTCCCAATTGCGTTCCGGTCCAAAAATGCGTTCACAGAACAAACCGTCTTTTTCAGCCCTGTACGTTCTATAATTTATCGTTTCTGGCTTTTTTACTTCGCCATACGACCAGCTTCTGATATCTTCCGGGGATGCTAGAGATATTTTTACAGAACTATATTCATTAATTTTATCGTACACGATATCGGTCATTTTTATATTTTTCCAGTTACTCTTTTAAAGCATCCATTTTAGTCTTTTCTAATTTCAGGCTCAGACCCAAGCCGGCAATTTCATTAGAAAGCACTTCGAAAGATGCAGGGGTACCTGCCTCTAATGTATTCTCGCCTTTTACCATCGATTCGTAGATCTTCGTCCTTCCCTCTACATCATCACTCTTCACAGTAAGTAATTCCTGCAAATTATGTGCTGCACCATATGCTTCAAGCGCCCATACTTCCATTTCACCAAACCTCTGACCACCAAATCTGGCCTTTCCACCTAATGGTTGCTGCGTAATCAACGAGTACGGACCTGTTGCCCTTGCATGTACTTTTTCATCTACCAGGTGATGCAACTTAAGCATATACATATAGCCAACGGTAACTTTCTGCTCTAAAGGTTCTCCAGTACGCCCGTCGTACAATACAGATTTACCATCTTCCGTCAAACCGGCATCTTTCAGGGTAGCCCGAATTTCTTCTTCCGTTGCGCCCTCAAAAATCGGCGTTACTGTTCTGAACCCTAATTTACTAGCTGCCCATCCCAAATGGGTCTCAAGTATCTGCCCTACATTCATTCTCGAAGGCACACCTAATGGATTCAACAACATTTCCACTCGTCTCCCATCTGCCAAAAATGGCATATCCTCTTCAGGGAGAATCTTGGAAATAACACCTTTATTCCCATGCCTGCCAGCCATCTTGTCACCCACCGACAGCTTTCTCTTTGTGGCAATAGATACTTTGGCAAGCTCCAATACGCCAGTTGGTAATTCATCACCCCGTTTTAAATGATTAATCTTCCTATCTCTATCATCTTTCAATAATTCAATTTTTTCACAATGTTCATAGCTTATTTCTAATGCCTTTTCTTTTTTCTTTTTATTGCTAAACTCTATATTTTCTATGTCGAAACGCTCTTCTAACAAAAGAACTGCTTTCGGCGACATACCACGCTCTATAGTATACGCCTGCCCAGTCTGTATATCCACTAAAGGTTCTTTAATTTCTTCATCAATTGCCTTTAACATTTTGACAAATTCTTTTGAAATTTGCTCATCATATTTCGTTTCGATATCATTTATTTCTTGCAATATTTTTTGTCTTTTATCATCAGAGAGATAAGACTTTCTAGAAAATACCTGGGTATTTATGATGATGCCTTCCATACCAGACGGCACTTCCAGCGATTCATTTTTTACATCTTCACCCGCACGACCAAAAATAGCGTGTAACAATTTTTCTTCAGGAGACAACTCACTCCTGCTCTTTGGCGCGATCTTACCTACCAAGATATCGCCGGGTTTTACCTTTGTTCCCGTCCGTATTACGCCGTTTACATCAAGATTTCTTAATGCCTTCTCTGAAACATTAGGAATATCACGTGTAAATTCTTCTCTCCCCAACTTTGTCTCTCTAATTTCTACTTCAAACTCATCTCTGTGTATGGAAGTAAAACGATCATCCTTTAACAACGCTTCGCTAATAACTATTGCATCCTCAAAGTTGTATCCATCCCACGTCATGAACGCTACCACTACATTTTTACCCAGACTCAATTCTCCATTGCATGTCGCTGCGCCATCCGCAATAATCTCACCTTTTTTCACCTTCTGTCCTTCAGCGACGATGGGTTTCTGATTCAAACAGGTGCCTTCATTGAGCCCTACAAATTTTCTCAGTTCATATACATCTCTATCGTTTATTACAATTTCATTAGCTGTTACCTTTGTAACCGTCCCTGCATTTTCAGATTGTACCGTCATGCTTGAATTCTGAGCAACAACCTTCTCCATTCCGGTAGCCACTATTGGAGGTTCTGTTCTCAGCAATGGAACTGCCTGCCTTTGCATATTAGAACCCATCAAGGCCCTATTTGCATCGCTATGTTCAAGGAAAGGAATTAGACTGGCTGACACCCCTACCAGTTGCTTTGGAGATACATCCATGTAATTTACATCTTTAAAACTCTGCTGTTGGAAATCTCCATTATATCTACATAACACATTCTCTTTTTCTAATTTTTCTTTACCTTTAATTAGCACATCTGCAGGAGCAATCAATTTATTTTCTTCTTCGTCTGCGCGAAGATATGTTGTTTTTTCAGTAATCTTTCCTTTTTCAATAATACGATATGGGGTAATCAAAAACCCATATTCATCTGTAGAGGCATAAATACTCAGAGACGCAATCAATCCAATGTTTGTACCTTCCGGTGTCTCAATTGGGCAAACTCTACCGTAATGTGATACGTGAACGTCCCGCACCTCAAAACCTGCCCGCTTCCTGTTTAACCCGCCGGGTCCCAACGCACTCAATCTTCTTTCGTGTGTTAACTGCGCCAAAGGGTTTGTTTGATCTAACACCTGAGATAGTTCACTTCGGCTGAAGAAATAGTCAATCGCAGAAAAGATGGTTTTAGAGTTAACCAGAGAACGTGGCGTTAACAGTTCAGAATCTTTTACGCTTAACCGCTCCTGTACGGTTCTTCTCAATTTCAGAAATCCCTTGCGTAATTCTTCCCCCGCCAATTCATCGATCGTTCGAAGCCTTCGATTGCCCAAATTATCAATATCATCTATGGAAACACCCGATTCACCTTTGCGTAATTTCATTATATATCGTATGGCTTCTACATAATCTTCCTTTTGTAATGTCATTACGGCTTCGTTAATATCGTGCCCCAATTTCCTATTTAATCTGAATCTCCCGACAGACCCTAGTCTATATCTCTTTGCATCAAAAAATTTATCATAAAATAGTTGCTTCGCTTTCTCAACCTGTTGTGGATTCCCAGGACGAAACCTCACATAAATCTTTAACAGCGCGTCTTCATGAGATTTTGTAAAATCTGATTCCAACGAATTCAATATCAGCGGATCATCCAACTTCTTAATTACTTCGATTTTTTTAATCTCCAAATCAGTAATCGCTTTTATTGTAGTGTCGGAGATTTGGCGGCCTGCCTCCAATACGATCTCCCCAGTTTGAGGATTTACGATCTTTTCAACAGTGTGCCTGCCTCTTAATTTCGTAGCCGATGAATAATCTGAAATCTTTACCGTTTCCGTTTCATAGAATAACCTAATAATGTCTTCGTCATTTGTATACTCTTCTGACAATGCCCTAAGAAAACAAGTAGCAGGTAACTTTCCACTCTGGTCAATTCTCACGGTAAGTATGTCCTTCTTTCCTACCTCCAGTTCGATCCAGCTTCCCCTCTCCGGTATTATTCGGCATGAGTGCAGCCTTTTTTCTGCATGAAACTCCTCGATAAAATCAATGCCGGGTGAGCGGTGCAATTGTGTCACTATTACTCTTTCTGTACCATTGATAATAAATTCCCCACCACCAATCATCACAGGGATTTCACCCAAATAAACCTCTTCTTCGATTGGTTCGGCTTTATTTAGCCGCAACCAAATCCGAAATGGACGGCCATAGGTCAGGCGTAATTGTCTGCATTCATCCTGAGTATATCGAGGCTTACCAAGCTCATATTTGATGTAATCAAGTGATAACGTCCCGTCGTAGTTACTTACCGGAAATATTTCTCTCAATATCGTTTCTATACCATAATTCTTCCTTTTTGAAGCTGGTACATCGGCTTGTAAAAAATCACGATATGCATTTGTCTGAATCTGTACGAGATTTTGGATTTCTACAACATCCTCAACCTTGCCATAATTACGGATTTCCATAGTTTTCCTACTTTTTAAAGTGAGAGGAACTTCCTATTACTTGATTTCTACCTTTGCTCCTGCTGCTTCAAGCGCTTTCTTTATCTTCTCCGCATCCTCTTTCGAAACACCTTCTTTAACAGTCTTGGGAGCACCCTCCACCAAGTCCTTAGCCTCTTTTAGTCCTAAATTCGTTTCTGCACGGACAGCCTTAATTACCTGGATTTTATTTGCACCTCCATCCTTTAATATTACATCAAAGGCTGTTTTTTCCTCTGCCGCAGGAGCCTTGCCCTCTGCCGCCACTGCCGCACCTGCCGGTACCGCAGCTACCGCTGCCGCTGAAACACCAAACTTCTGCTCAAAAGCTTTCACGAGCTGCGAAGCTTCAAGCAACGTCATTCCTGCCACCAAATCGAGCACTTGTGCAATTTTACCAGAAGGTTCGACTACCTTCTCTTCACTTACCTGAGTCATTTTTATCCTCCTACCTTTTCAGTAATCCCACAAAAACTATTCACCACTTTTCTCTTTTTTATCTTTAATTGCCTGGAATACGGTCGCCAAACCACGTAAAACAGCATTAAACGAACTCACTACCCCCACGATTGGGGCATTAATACCAGTAACTATTTGCGTACGAAGTACAGGCATAGTTGGTAGTTTTGCAAGGTTCTTTATGTCTTCTGCGGAAAGCATAGCTCCGTCAACAAAACCACCACGCAAACTAAAGGCTGGTATTTTTTTTGACCATTCAATTGTTTCTTTTGCCATAATAACCGGATCATCCGTGCCGGTTGCTATAGCAGAAGGACCCGTCAGAAGGTTTACAATCCCCGCAATCCCTATTTCTTTAAACGCAATTGCTGCAAGCGAATTTTTAACTATTTCTAGATAAATTTTCTTTTTACGCAAATTTTTTCTCAATTCGTCGAATTGTAACGAATTAATCCCCTGATAACCAACTACCAGGTAATTGTCCGTATTGCGGTACTGCGAAACCATTTCTTTTACAACAAGTTTTTTTAGTTCATTTGCCATTGCTCTACCTACTTCCCTTCACAGTATTTCTTACTTAAACCTGTAACATTAATCCAGGGCTCATAGTCGAAGACACCGAAACCTTTTCTACAAACTCCCCCTTTGCTGATGAAGGACGTGAATTCATAATATGCTTAACAAACGTATTTATATTATCCTCTAAATCAGCCTCAGAGAATGAAAGCTTACCAACAAGCGCATGTACATTTCCACCGGCGTCAGTTCTATATTCAATTTTACCTGCTTTAAATTCTTTTACTGCCGTTTCGATGTCGTCCGTTACCGTACCTGATTTTGGCGATGGCATTTTACCCTGCGGTCCAAGCACCCTGCCTAATTTACCAACCATTCTCATCATATCTGAAGCGGAAATTGCCACATCAAAATCAGCCCATCCACCCTCTACCTTTTTAACCAACTCCTCAGCGCCTACTTCATCCGCTCCCGCTTTTTTTGCTAACGCTGCTTTTTCACCGCTTGCAAAAACAATTACTTTAAGGCTTTTACCGATTCCCTTAGGCAATGAAATAGACCCCCTAATAAGCTGATCCGATTGCTTTGGATCAATACCTAGCTTCATTGCGACTTCGACACTTTCATTGAACTTTACGGGTTTAACCGACTTCAGTAATTTTACGGCCTCATTTATCCCGTATTTTTTTTCTGAATCTACAACCTTCCTGGCTTCTAAATATCTTTTACTTCTTTTTGCCATATTATTACTTTCCTTTATTACTTTCTTTTAAACCACCTGAATAAACCACGGGAAGCTTAATCAACCACCTTAATCCCCATATTCCTGGCAGTTCCCTCTATTATTTTAACAGCGGCATCTAAATTGTCTGCATTCAAATCTGCTAGTTTCTTTGTCGCAATTTCTTTTAATTGTTGTTTGTTTACCTGTCCGACTCTTTGCTTGTTCGGTTCCGAAGAGCCCTTTGCAACACCAGCAAGTTGCTTTAATAATACAGATGCTGGCGGAGATTTTATAATAAAAGTAAATGATTTATCCTTAAAAACAGTGATCTCGACAGGAGTTACCATACCCTGTAAATCCTTCGTTCTATCATTAAACTGCTTAACAAATTGTCCAATATTCACTCCGTGTTGACCAAGAGCTGGTCCTACCGGTGGAGCCGGCGTTGCTTGTCCTCCCGGACATTGTAATTTAATCTTTGTCAAAACCTCTTTTGCCATATCATGCTCCTAGTATCAAATTGCCTCTACCTGCCAATATTCCAATTCAACAGGAGTTGCCCTGCCAAATACCGTCAACATCACTTTTACACGGCCACTTGCCGGCAACACCTCTTCGACAATCCCATCATAATTTTCAAACGGGCCTTCTTTGACCCGTACTTTTTCACCTTCACGAAACTCTATTTTGGCGCGAGGCTTTTCTTCTTTGTGCTCTGCCTCAGACAATAACTTTTCTACCTCGTAAGCAGCCATTGGAACAGGTTTATTTTGACCGCCAATAAAATCACCTGCACCAGGCGTTTCTCTGATCAGAAACCAAACTTCCTTAGGTATCTGTCCATGCTCATCTACATCCACCTCGGCAATTATATAGCCTGGGTATATTTTTTTTTCGGTTATCTTTTTTACCCCGCCTTTTATCTCTGAAATTTTCTCGCTTGGAACCAAAACATTTGATATCAGCCCTTCTAAACCCACAGCCTTAATTCGCTCTATCAAACTTTGCCTGACTTTATCCTCTTTATTGCTTTGTACACGCAAAACAAACCACTGTTTGGGCATTTAATTTACCTACAGAAATATTATCAAAAACTTTTTATGTACTGCCGTATATCAAATTCTTTTTTATTTTTTCACTCGGTAGGAATTTAAAGAGTTGATAGTTTTGAGGAACCTCTTTAATTCAAAGTAAGTGCTACATGCGGATCATGCACTACCCATCTCTTCACCCAAGTTTACCAAATTATAGCACGCCTATATACTCCATAATGGCGGATACAAACCAATCGACCCCTAGAATGAAAATCCCGATAACAATAACCGACACAATTACAACTGCCGTTGATCCGACTAGCTCATACCTCGTAGGCCAGGAAACCTTCTGCAGCTCACCCTGGGTATCTATTAAAAAACCGATTGTTTTTTTACCGCCAGCATCTAACGGACTAATTCCCGTCTCAAGACCAGCAACAAAAATACCTATCAAAAAACCCAATAAAACAAAAAGTGCAAAAGCGCTAATCAATCCCCATGTTAAGCCAATATCTACCAGTGGAACTTTAACACCTTCAGCGATATTTGGCAAGTCTATCAAAACATTGTACAAAGAAATAGAAGCAAAAAGCGCTAGCAAACCCAATGCTATACCAACAGCAATTCTACTATATACCCCGTGCCCTTTTCTGTATATTCCGAAAAACGACATACCAAATACCTCATATATCATTTAATATGGCAGGTCTGGAGGGACTCGAACCCCCAACAGCCGGATTTGGAGTCCGGTGCTCTACCAATTAGAGCTACAGACCTTTATTTTAACACCAATACAAAACTTAGCCAAATCCAAAGCTACTTCTTATACTCTTTATGAGCCGTATGTTTTCTGCAAAACTTACAAAACTTTTTCAATTCTAACTTTTCAGTCTGTTGTGTCTTTTTAGGTGTTCTATAATTTCTATTAGAACAATCTTTACATATCATTGTCACATATTCGCGCATGCACTAATTCCCGATTGTTTATTCTATGATTTTAGTAACCACACCGGCGCCTACGGTCTTTCCACCTTCACGAATTGCAAACCGCAGCCCCTCATCCATCGCCACCGCTGTCAATAACTCCACATTCACCTTCACATTGTCACCGGGCATCACCATCT
>JACPHJ010000147.1 GCA_016188675.1 Planctomycetota bacterium | reverse complement strand
GGTAACAATGTGAATGTCCATCTAAGATAAAGAATCGCTCTGGCATTCTCTGTTAATGATATAAATAACGGCTATTAATATGTAAAGCCTCTCGTGCCATCAAACCAAGTAATTTTGCTCAGGAACGTTCCGCACAAAACAGACAGGCATTTGCCGGGCAAGACAGAATGAGGAGATATATCGATAATTATTTATAATTTATTTCTATGAATGTGGAAAACTAAATATTGTAACTACACAAGAGGCATTGAAACGGTTAATTCTTGACCTTGGAAAATTTCAGAACAATTACAAGCAAGGAAAGGTTAGCTTACAGCTATGCTAACTTTAGGCTGGATAACCTGTCACTAATTGCCAAGAAATATATTATGTATAAATTTCGGAGTTAATAATAACAGCACGGGAAATTCTTGTCAAGTTAAAATTGAATAAATTCTATCGAAAATTACATTTTGTTTTTTCTTCGTTTATTTTGATTTTGTATGTTTTCATTATTGGAGCGTTTTATGAAAAATACAGGAATATTTCTTGAAAATATCCGCCAGAGGTGTTATTCTTTATAAAAATTATTTGAAAATATCCTTTCTAAATAACTTCATTCCGAAAAGACTGAAAACGAGTGGCGGTGTAGCTCAGGTGGTAGAGCAGCGGACTCATAAGCCGCGTGTCGGGGGTTCGAGTCCCTCCACCGCTACCAATTAACCTGCGTTAAAAATCCTAATTCCCTCACAAACTGATAGCTCACTTCTCGCAAGGATTCTTTTATAATCCTTTTGTTCCCGATTTTCACGAGAAATTATTGCTAATCGAAGTGTAACTCGTTATCATTTAACTTTTATCATTTAGCCTTTTTTAAACTAGGAGAAGGATCAATACTATGGGTTTGAATTGTGGCATCGTTGGACTTCCAAACGTCGGGAAATCCACCATCTTTAACACATTGACATCGGCCAAAGCCGCCTCTGCAAATTATCCCTTTTGTACTATTGACCCCAATAAGGGTATCGTTGCCGTACCGGATTCCCGGCTGGATAAGATAGCCGAAATAATTCCTACTGAAAAGATAGTCCCCACGACCGTTGAATTTGTGGATATAGCCGGCTTGGTAAAAGGCGCAAGCCAGGGGGAGGGTTTGGGAAATCAATTTCTGGGGCATATTAAAAACGTCAATGCAATTTTACACGTCGTGCGTTGTTTTGAGAAGAGCGATATTATCCATGTCGAAGGGAATATCCATCCCATAAGAGATATTGAAATTATCAATACAGAATTGATCCTTGCTGATATGGAGACAGTGGATAAACGGCTGGTCAAAAATGAAAAACTGATAAAGACTGGAGATAAAAATATAATTGCTTCCATTGATGTGCTGAAAAAGGTCCGGGAAGGCTTAAATAACAGTAAACCACTGAGGTTATTAACTCTGACGGATGAAGAAAGGAAACACATCGAAGACCTGCATTTAATGACTGCAAAACCCGTGTTATACGTTCTTAATGTCTTTGATTTAGAAAAGGATAAACAATATATTGACGTTGTTACCGATTATTCAAAGAAGGAAAATTCCAAATGCGTGGTTATTTCAGGCGATATTGAATCAGAAATCGCCCAAATGGAACCGCAGGAGAGAAAGACATACTATCAGGAAATGGGTATAGATGAGTCTGGTCTGGAGAAGCTGATCCGTGAAACTTACAGCTTGCTGGGGCTGATTACCTATTTTACGGCAGGCCCAAAGGAAGTAAAGGCATGGACGATCAAGCAAGGAACCAAAGCGCCGCAGGCCGCAGGGGTAATTCATTCTGATTTCGAACGTGGATTTATCTGCGCAGAGACTTACAACTACAATGATCTTGTTGCCCTGAGGTCGGAACAAAAGGTCAAGGAAAAAGGACTTTTAAGACTTGAGGGAAAGGAATACGTTATGAAAGACGGCGATATCGTGCATTTCAGGTTTAATGTATAATGGGAAAAAATTATGCCTTTTGAACTGGCGTATTTTATCTTTAGTGTGGTTTCTTTGATTGTCGTTTCCTTTTTGTTCTATGGAAAATATTTATTCAAACGTAAAAAGAATAAAAAGTAAAACAACCGTGAGGAACATTCAACCCTTTTCAAGCCGTTTTCCCCGAACGATAATACTGCTTCTCTTAGCAATTGTCTTCATTTCCCTCGGAGAAATACCTATGGCATCGGCACAGAAAAAAAGTATTCCTGCCCCTGAACTGACAGGCGGCACTGCCTGGCTCAATGTATCAAGACCTCTGACCCTCTCTGATTTAAAAGGGAAGGTGGTACTCCTGGATTTCTGGACGTACTGCTGCATCAATTGTATGCACATCATTCCGGATCTGAAAAAATTAGAGGCAAAATACCCAAAAGAGTTGGTGGTTATCGGTGTGCATTCTGCGAAATTTCAAAACGAACGGGAATCGGAAAACATCCGGCAGTCCATCCTCCGGTATGAAATTGAACACCCGGTGATTAACGACTCAAATTTTGCACTCTGGCAGGCTTACGGCGCCAGGGCTTGGCCCACCCTTGTGCTGATTGACCCGGAAGGAAATATCGTCGGGTCTGATACAGGGGAGGGGCATTATGAGATACTCGATAAACTTATTGGGAAACTGGCATCTGATTTCCGTTCTAAAAATCTTATCAACGAAAAGCCCATTCCCCTTTCACTGGAGAAGTACAAACAGGGTCCAAGTTTCCTTTCTTATCCGGGTAAAGTGCTGGCAGACGAGGCGTCAAACCGCTTATTCATTGCAGACTCCAACCACAATCGGATTGTTATTACGAACTTAGAAGGCGAAGTCCTGGACGTTGCCGGCAGTGGTGAAACAGGCAGAAACGACGGCGCTTTCAAAGACACAAGCTTTCATCACCCGCAGGGGATGGCCCTCCATAATGACGACCTATTTGTAGCTGATACTGAAAATCATCTCATTCGTAAGCTGGATTTAAAGGCAAAGATAGTTACAACTATCGCAGGTACCGGGAAACAGGCAGAGTTTATGGATACCGGCGGAATGGGAACATTCTCTCCAATAAATTCACCCTGGGACCTGGCTTATGTTGAAGGGAAACTGTATATAGCTATGGCCGGAGCGCATCAGATTTGGGTGATGGATTTAGAAACCAGCGTATTCCAGCCGTTCGCTGGCAGTGGCAGGGAAGGAATTGCTGACGGTTCGCTTGATGGCTGCTCTTTGGCCCAACCCAGCGGTATAACAGTTGATGGCAAAAAGTTATACTTTGCCGATAGTGAGGTAAGCGCCCTTCGTTATGTGGATATAGAAAAGAAAATGGTAAAGACGATTATTGGTAAAGGTCTTTTTGACTTCGGGGATGTGGACGGCAACCGAGAGGAGGCACGTCTACAGCATCCCCTTGGTGTGTCCAGCCGCGAAGGCCTTATTTATATTGCAGACACTTACAATCATAAGATTAAGGTAGTAAATCCTGCGGATAATACGTCTCGGACGTTTTCTGGCAACGGCCATGCAGGGTACGTCGATGGTAAAGATCCTCAGTTCTACGAACCCGGAGGTCTCTGCTTCGCCAATGATACGCTCTACGTTGCCGATACCAACAACCACGCCATTCGCGTAATAGACATGAAAACAAAAGAAGTCAGTACCTTGCAGATTAAAGGACTCAAAACAGAGGTTTCACGAAATATATCACAGACTGCAATACCGCCATTTGCAAGGCAAATAGAGTTACCTTTAAAAACCTTGAAGGCAGATTCTGACATCCAACTCATAGTAGACATAAATATTCCCAAAGGGTATCATCTGAATCCAAACGCCCCGCTGATATATCGCATAGATGCCGGTAATGGTATTCGGGTTGAGCAGCCAAATCAGGATGTTCGACTTGAAAATCCTGTGCTTCCAATAAAAGTATCTTTTAAAACAGGTTCAGAAATCGAAAGGACAGAAATAAAAGTATCCGCTTGCCTTTATTTCTGCAGGGAGGACAATCAGGGAGCATGTTATATTGATGCGGCAGTCTGGAAACAGCCAATCAGGATTGATAAAAACTCTGGAGATACAGTGATAACATTAGACTATGATGTGAAATTACCTTAATTATTGTCTGAACGAAAACTATCCAGCGGTCATTTCGAGCAGAGCGAGAAATCTTTCGGTTATTAAAATTACAGGGTTTATAGATTTCTCCCTTTAGTCGAAATGACAGAATATGAGTTTTTGTTCAGACACAAATTATCGTTTTACCGCAGAGAACGCTGAGAACAAGAAGATTGTTAACGACTTTCCGAATTTTTATGTGAAAACTAATCTGCCTTTTGGTTCAGGAATGGGACACCACAGTTCTTTTGCAGTCTCAATCCACTCCTGAATAATAATCTCAACATGAGCAAGAGCCTCATGATATGTGCTTCCATCTGCAGCACAGTCCGGCAATTCTGGAACCTCAGCGATAAACACTTTGTCTTCTTTGTTCCAGTAAATGATCATCTCATATTTACTCATGCTCCTTCTCTCTTAATTTATATTTTGGCTGGTTCAATCGTCCTCGATTGAACCTAAACATTTTGCATTGTTCCGTTGCAATTAACAATTCATTCCTATAATTCAAAATTTCTGGTTCAATCTGCATGATTGAATCAGCCCTGTGGGTGGATTTGGCGCAAAAGACAGCACCTTAATCAACCCTACCCATTACTCCCATTTTAATTTTGGTTCGCGGGCGGCCTTGACTTCATCGGGACGGCCAATGGGTGTGGTTTGCGGCGTGTTACGAACCACCTCTGGTCGTTGCTCTATGTTTTCAGCTATCTGGATCATGGCGTCAACGAAGGCATCCAATGTCTCACGCGATTCCGTCTCTGTCGGTTCAATCATCATGGCTTCTTCCACAATCAGCGGAAAATAAATCGTCGGGGCATGAAAACCGTAATCCAGCAGTCTCTTGGCAATATCCAGGGCGGATGCCCCCTTTTCCTTTTGTTTCCTGGCAGAGATGACGAATTCATGCATGCAGGTCGTTCCATAAGGTATGTCATAATGTTTTTTGAGTTTGTGTCGCAGATAGTTGGCATTTAAAACGGCATATTCACCAGTTTTACATACACCTTCTTTACCCAAAGACAAGAGATAGGTATATGCCCGGATCATCATGCCTACGTGACCGTAGAACGCCCTGACTCTACCTATTGAGTCCGGGTAGTCATAATTCGAGACATATTTTTTCTGTGACACTCCAGCCGCAGAGTTCACAGAGGACACAGAGTTATGGGGAAGTAGGGGCGAACGGCCGTTCTCCCCCCCAATTTTTTCCTCTGCGATCTCTGTGCTCTCTGTGGCTAATACTTCGATTCGTGGGATTGGTAAAAAGGGTTTCAATTTCTCTGTAACACCAATGGGGCCGGCGCCAGGGCCTCCTCCACCATGTGGTGTGGAAAAGGTTTTGTGGAGATTCAGATGCAAAATATCCACGCCCATATCCCCCGGCCGGGCTATGCCCATAAGGGCGTTCATATTCGCCCCGTCACAGTAGACGAGTCCACCTGCATCGTGGGCAATCTTGCATATCTCCAGAATATCCTTCTCGAACAGACCGAGGGTATTTGGATTGGTTATCATGAGCGCCGCCGTGTCACGGGTAAAGGAGGCTTTGAGTTTCTTTATGTCTACAAGCCCTTCGGCATTGGATGGGATCGCCTCAACTTCATAACCGCACAGGGCGGCAGATGCGGGGTTGGTGCCATGCGCTGAATCGGGAACAATGATCTTGTGTCTTGTCGCCCCCTTTTTCTCCATATAAGCGCGTATTATAAGCATGCCTGTTAACTCGCCATGTGCGCCAGCAGCGGGTTGTAACGTAAAGGCGGACATGCCTGAAATTTCTTTGAGCATCTGTTCAAAGTCGTAAAGTAGCTTTAATATGCCCTGACACTGCTCGACAGGCTGATAGGGATGTAATTTCGTGAAACCCTCCATGCACGAGGCATCTTCATTTATCTTAGGATTGTATTTCATCGTGCATGAGCCCAGGGGATAAAAATTGGTATCCACGCAGAAGTTTTTTTGGGAAATTCGGGTGAAATGCCGCACAACGTCAATCTCCGAAACCTCAGGCAATTTTGCCTCCTGCTTCCTCAACATAGTTTGAGGGAGAAAATTTGTTAAAGGTTTGTTTGGTACATCACAAGCAGGCAGGGTAAAACACCGTCTGCCGGGGGATGATTTTTCAAATATGAGTGGTTCTATTGGGTTCATAATTTTTA
This sequence comes from Planctomycetota bacterium, assembly GCA_016188675.1. GTDB lineage: Bacteria > Planctomycetota > Brocadiia > Brocadiales > Brocadiaceae > Wunengus. The sequence goes on along the minus strand of JACPHJ010000147.1, from coordinate 15,588 downwards.
TTGAATCTTCTAAACATTTATCTCATTTTGTCCAGTTCTGCAACCAGTCGATCAATTGCCTCTTTTGTCTTTGTCTCCGTTACGCAAAGGAGCATGCCATTATCCAATTCGGGGTAAAATCCAGAAAGTTCCAGTCCGCCAATAATCCCTTTTTTAAACAGGTATTCATTAATCCATGTTACACGGAGATTGCCTTTTGCCTTGAGGACAAATTCGTTAAAGAAGGGTTTTTTGAACACTGGTTCAAAGATGTTTAAGGCAGAAAGCCGTTCATAAGCATAATGGCTCTTTTGAATATTCAGGTTAGCAAGTTCCACCATGCCCTTTTTTCCCAATGCGCAGAGGTAGATGCACGCCCTCAATGCAAGGAGGGCCTGATTGGTACAGATGTTGGAAGTTGCCTTCTGCCTTCGAATATGTTGTTCCCTGGCCTGCAGGGTGAGCACAAAACACCGCCTTCCGGTACTATCCACCGTTTCACCTGCAATCCTGCCGGGCATCTTCCGAAGCAGATCCTTTTTAACCGTGAAAAAACCGAGATACGGGCCGCCGTAATTCAGATAGTTTCCCAACACTTGCGCCTCGCCAACTGCGATATCAGCGTTGTATTCACCGGGTGGTTTCAGTACGCCTAGAGAAATGGGGTTTACACAGGCTACAAAAAGCGCATCGTGCTTGTGGGTAATATCTGAGATAGCCTCCATATCCTCGACGCAGCCAAAGAAATTTGGATTTTGTATAAGTACTGCAGCGGTTTTGTCGCCTAAAACCTTTTCTAGTTGGTTGACGTCCGTTATTCCTTCAGGCGTGCCTATTTCAACGATTTCAGTCCGAAGACCTTTTAAATAGCTCTTGAGCACCTGTCGGTATTCAGGGTGGATTGCCCGTGAGCAAACAACCTTGTTCCTTTCCTTCAAACGTATGGCTAAGAGCGCTGCTTCCGTCAGGGCGGTAGAGCCGTCGTACATGGATGCATTGGCTACGTCCATGCCGGTCAGTTCGCACATGAGCGTTTGGAATTCAAAAATTGCCTGAAGTGTGCCCTGGCTTACTTCAGGCTGATACGGGGTATAGCAGGTATAAAATTCGCTTCTCGACGCCAGATGGTCTACAACTGTGGGAATATAATGCTCATAAGCGCCTGCGCCCAGAAATGAAATGCATTTATCCGTATGGGTGTTTTTCTCATTGAGTTCTTTTAAAATATTTGATACTTCCGGTTCGGAAAGTCCCTTTGGCAATGAGAGGGAGAATTTTCGTAATGATTTCGGGATATCCTCAAGAATCGCTTCAAGAGAGGGTATGCCCATCTCCTTCAGCATTATTTCCTTGTCGTGGTCTGTGTTTGGGATGTAGTCCATACTATTGACACCTTATAAATTAGGTTGGGTTTTAAAAAGCAAAAACTCAAAAACTTTTATATTTTTTACCCACCCCTAAATCCCCTCCCAAGAGGGGACTTCTTAAATTCCCCTCTTGAGAGGGGTAGGGGTGTGTTTGTTATGGAGTAACTTCGACAACTTTTTAGATACACGGCAAATGCCGGTGAAAAACAACCCCCACGCCCCCTTTATTAAAGGGGATTCCCTCAAGCCCCCCTTAATAAAGGGGGATTCAGGGGGTTGTCTGGCATGCTATGACATAAACTTTGAAATCATAATCGTTATAGATTCGACTACGGATATGATAGAAATTGAAGCAAAAAAGGCATGGACAATCAATGAAAAAACAAGTCCGGCGGATTTACGTAACGTAGTATTCCTTGTCGGATTCTATCATTTTCAGATACACATCCCACAATTCGAAATTCATTTATCCAATACCTCTCTCACCTTTTTCAATAGATCCATTGGTGAAACAGGTTTCGTAAGATAGTTAAATCCGCTTTTGTGGATGTCTGATGTGCTGATAACATCGTCACCATATCCGCTCATAAAAAGCACTTTCATATCGGGTTTCATCTTCTTTATCGCTTCGTACGCCTCTTTGCCGTTTTTCTTTGGCATGACCACATCAAAGACCAGCAGTGAGATATTGTCTTTGTCTTGTAAAAATGTATTAATTGCATTCTCTCCATCTTCCGCTTCTATCACCTCGTAACCGTTTCCTTCGAGCACTATTTTCATCAAACTCCTCACATCTTCCTCGTCCTCCGCTATCAATATCGTCTCTGTGCCGCCTTTCGGCACAGGCGCTATTTCTGCTTTTTCTCCTAAAACCTCTGATTCGATGAGCGGTAGATATATCCTGAAGGTTGCGCCTTTGCCCGGTGCGCTATCAACGTCTATGTATCCCTGATATTGCTTCACTATCCCGTATACGCTGGCAAGCCCGAGTCCCGTGCCTTTCCCGACCTCCTTGGTCGTAAAAAACGGCTCAAATATCCTCATCCTGGTATTTTCGTCCATACCCACGCCGGTATCGGAAAAAGACATAAGGACATATCGCCCTGTTTTGCCATAACCGTGCGCCTTTATGAATGTATCGTCCATATCGAAAACCTCCGTGCTTATCGCCAAATTACCTCCTTCAGGCATGGCATCCCTTGCGTTTGTGGAAAGGTTCATCAAGACCTGCTCTAACTGTCCGACGTCTGCCATCACCATACACTCCTTTTCGGTGAGCGCCGTCTTAAGTTTTATGTCTTCCCTAATAAGCTTCAACAGTAAAGATTCGGTATCTCTGATAATCCCATTCAGATTTACCGGCTGCGGATTGGCTGGTTGTTTTCTGCTGAAAGCAAGGAGTCCCTGGACTAAATGAGCGGCTATTTGTGATGAATTCAGGATTTTTTGCACATACTCATCGAACGTATCATCTTTCTTCATCTCCGTTTTCAATATGCTTGCATATCCCATGATTACAGTGAGCAGGTTGTTAAAGTTATGAGCAACGCCTCCTGCCAGCTTCCCGACGGAAGCCAGATTCTGACTGCGGAAAAGCTGTTCCCTCAGTTTTTCCCGCTCCTCCTCTATTCGTTTACGTTCGGTAATATCATCTTTAAATGCAATGAAACTGGTGATAGCGCCCTCGCTGTTTCTTAACGGCGAAATATGGGCAAGTTCCCAATAGAATTCTCCATTCTTTTTCCTGTTGCATAATTCTCCCTGCCATTCGCCGCCAGCGGTAATCGCGTCCCATAATTGTTTGTATACTTCCGGCGGTGTTTTACCTGATTTTAGGATGCGCGGGTTTTGCCCGACAGCCTCTTCTGAGGTATAACCTGTCAATTGTGTAAATTTTGGATTAACATATTGTATGGCGCCGCTTGTATCGGTAATAACAATTGTGGTTGAGCTTTGCTCAACGGCGCTGGACAGTTTCTGAAGCTGATTTTCCATCCGCTTATGTTCGATGCCCAGTGCGATTGAGTTTGACACCGATCCCAATGCCTTAAGGGTAATTTCCGTTAGCGGTTTTTGGGCAAACATTGCCATGACGCCCACCAGACGGTCTCCGATTATCAGGGGATAACCGGCGAAGGCAGTCATTCCCATTCTCTTAGCCCATTCCTGATCGTTTACTCTGGGATCACCAATTACTGAATTTGTCAGGTGTGGTTTCCGTTCCTTAGCAATAAGACCAATCTTGAACTCGCCAACGGGCACACGGCTGTGAGGACCATCTATGTGTGTATATAGCCCTGCGCTGCTTTGTAATTCCAGCACGTTTTCTTCCCTGTTAAGCGTCCATATACGCGCAAAAGCCACATTAAGGTTTCTGACCAAAGATTCAGCGCAGTTTTGTAATATATCCCTCAATGTGCCTGGTTGTATCAGAGCAAAGCCTATATCTGCACCCAAAGCTTCTAAGAAAGATTGCTCTTTCAGCGCTTCCTCTGTTCGTTTACGCTCGGTAATATCCTGAACCGTGCCTTTCATTTGAATTGGCTTACCTGCACCGTCATAAACAACTTCTCCCTGTGAATGGACAATACGCACCGATCCGTCTGGCCGGACTAAACAGTATTCAATATTATAGGGAGCTTCTCCTTTTAAAGCCTTGCTAGCTGATTCTCTTACATATTCCCTGTCGGCAGGATGAACGGCATTCAGTAATGCCTCATACGTAGCTCCAAATTCATCCGGGGTTAAACCAAAGATGCGATAGGTCTCATCGGACCACCATACTTTATTCTTCAGGATGTCCCGTTCCCAATTGCCCAAATGGGCAATTCGCTGAGCATCGGCCAGTTTCTCCTCGTTACCTTTGAGTAAGTCCTCGGCTTGCTTACGCTTGATGACGGAACCTATATGCGAGAGTACGGTTAAGATGAGTTTGACAAGCCGCTCATTCCTTTTTTCTATCGTTCTATAATAAAATACTATAACCGCAATTACGTCGTTGTCGGTAATGATGGGAAAGGCAATTCCGGTTTTCAACCCTGCCTCATTTGCAATTGGTGCGCGCAGGTAATTCCGGTCGAGGGTGACATCTTCCACCCATACAGGTTGTTTTGTAGACCACGCAAGACCAGGGAGTCCTATGCCCGGAGGAAATGTTACCTCTCCGCTCCGTTCGGTAAATATTTCACAATTATCAAGGCTGCTGTAAAAATTATGATTGCGTTCAAGGAATGTGCCATCCGGATTCGGGAACCACGCCTCTCCATAAATACAGCCTGAAAAGTTGCATATCTTTTGCAAAGCGATGGTCATCGCGTCGTGCAAATTCGCAGATGCGCTGATTGCCAGCGTCAGTGTTTGCATGAGATACATTTCTTCATTTGCAAGTCTGTGCTCGGTAATATCGAATACGACGCCCTGATAAAAAAGAGGTTTGCCATTGCCGTCTTTCACGATTGCCGCGTCATCATAACACCACAACATCTGGCCATCACGGGTAAACCAGCGGTATTCAGAGCGAAACGGCTGCCCCTTCCCAAAGCTTGATGTATATTCGGCCAGTACCCGCTTGCGGTCGTCGGGGTGAATCTGTTTGGACCACAACGCAGGATCAGCCAGCCACTCCTCAGGCGAGAACCCCGTCATTGACCTGATTTGCGGACTGATGTAAAGCGTGCTGCCCCTCTCATCCAGGGCGGCAATGTAAACAACGGCAGGGATTTGTTCGACAAGCGTTCTGTATTTATTTACAGACTCAAAGAGCTGCTCATTCGCATTTCTTAGCTCCTGCGTACGCTCTCTCACTTTTGCATCAAGCTCATGGCTATACGCCTGTAACCGATCCTCTTTTTCTTTCAGGTCAGCAGCCATTTTATTAAAGGCGGCGGACAACTGGCCGATCTCGTCTTTCGAATGAATATCCACTCTGGCGTTTAAATTGCCTTTTCCAAAATCAATACTTGCGTCTTTTAGCCGTATTAGCGGCCTCGAAATGGAGCGGGCAATGAAGCGCCCGGCAAGAGAGGCAATAGCAATCAAGGTTACGAAACCGATGATTAAAATATTTCTTAATCTGACAATGGATCGGAAGACTTCTTCCGCCTCGTAATCTATTATGAGCGACCATCCAAGCCCTTTAAAGTCAGGAAGCGGATTCGAATGACTAAAAACCGTCAATAGCTCCTTATTCCCTGTTCTGTTCGACAGAAAACCGTTATTTCCTTTAAGCGCTTCGGCAACAGGCTTCCGGAAAGAGATATCTTCTACATACTCTTCGAGTTTTACATCCCTGCCTAATTGCCCTAATTCCGGATTAAGTTTGTTAAATATTACCCTGCCGTTTTTATCTACCAGATACGGTGAAACACTTTTATATTCCGACTCGGAATAGATATGTTCAACGCTCTTTCTTACGTCTTCTGTATTCAAAGGAGCCTTCAAAATCCCGACGAAATTTCCGTTCTTATCATACAAATTAATAACGATATCAAAAGTAATGGCATTGGAACTCGCATCATATTCAACATCGCCAACCCAAAATGCCTTTTCTGCTACGGCTCCCTTATACCAATCTTCATCCGCCTGCAAATAATCACTGGTTCTGTTTGTTGCCCCAATGACGACTCCGTATTTGTTCGTCACGTATATTTCACTAAAAACCGCATAGCCGCACTTTTTTATATAAAACTCAAGGTGATGAATAAGTCTTTGAGATAATTTATTATTCAGGATGCTTTGAATAAACGGTGTATCTTTTCCTTCTTTCCAATCTTCGTCTACTGTATTTATGCGGTTTTTGACATCGGTTATTTTGTCGAATTTATTATTCGAAGCAATGCAGTATCCTGCCAGTGAAAGGTCATTCGCAAAGGCTGATAATTCCTCAATTCTATCGTAAACCTCTTCGTCTATTTCCCTCATTGAAGAAACAGCCAGATGCAATGCTTCCTTCCCAAGGGTTTTTTGTAATGTTTTCTTGCTTATGGAAACAGAGATATAGCCAACAACTCCAACCATGAGAGTAATAAATAAAAAACTCAAGAGTAATTTTTTGCCTATCCGCATATCAATCTTCTACAGGTAAATAGAATCCATGTGAAATTACAGCCGGTGGAAATAATCTTAAATAATCCCGATGCGAACGAGTTTGAAGGGTGTCTATAGTTGGGCGCCGTTAAGATAAGCATCAAAGCCCTACAAAAAGCGGAATTTGAGATGTTATAAAAACTATTTTCTCAAGATACTAAAAATGATGGATATTCTAGCAACAAGAGGCTATTTGAGCAACACGAAAACAACAGGAATAAAGAGGATCACCCGCCCCTAACCCCTCCCATCAAGGGAGGGAATAATTGCCGAAGGTCTAATTCAAATTTGGTTGCGGTCTGCAGGTCTAATGAATTATGTAAGGTAGTATTCCTGGATGGGCTTGACGTCGAGGCTGCCGTTTCTAAGCGCCTCAATGGCCTTGGCGGCGGCTACTGCGCCTGCAACGGTGGTGAAGTAGGGCACCCGGTGCACCAGCGCCGTGCGCCGTATGGAATACGACGCCTCCTGTGCGGCCTTGCCCTCCGTGGTGTTGATGACGAGCTGGATTTCGTTGTTTTTGATGTGATCGACAATATTAGGCCGTCCTTCGGTGGCCTTTAAAACCGGGGCAACCGAGACAGCGCTGTCAGAAAGCACCGTCGCCGTACCTTTTGTGGCAACTACCTTAAAACCCATCTGTACGAGTTTCTTTGCAATGGGTATCATGGACTTCTTGTCTCTGTCCCTCACGCTGATAAAAACGGTGCCTGCAAGTGGGAGGCTGCAGTCGGCGGCCATTTGGGATTTCGCATAGGCGCGGCCAAAATCCATGTCCAGCCCCATGACCTCCCCTGTTGATTTCATTTCCGGTCCCAGCACCGTGTCTACCCCTTTAAATTTTATAAAGGGGAAGACGGCCTCTTTTACCGCAATATGCTTCAATTTCAGGTTCATGGATATATTCAATTCGCTGAGTTTTTTCCCGGCAATCACCTTCGCTGCAATCTTTGCCATCGGGATACCTATTGCCTTGCTGACAAAAGGCACCGTCCTTGAGGCGCGGGGATTGACCTCCAGCACATACACCGTTTTATCCTTAATCGCATATTGTATATTAATGAGGCCTACCACATCCAATGCAAGCGCCATAGTCTGCGTTTGTTTTTTTAATTCATTTATAATGTCATTACCGATGGAGTAAGGCGGAAGCGAACAGGCGCTGTCTCCCGAATGGATGCCCGCTTCTTCGATGTGCTCCATAATGCCGCCGATAAATACCTCTTTGCCGTCACAGATTGCGTCTACGTCAATTTCAATGGCGTCTTCCAGAAACCGGTCGATTAAGACGGGATGTTCTGGCGAAACCTGTACGGCGTGTGTAATGTAATCATCCACGCCCATTTCATCGTAAACGATGCGCATTGCCCTGCCGCCCAGCACGTAGGAAGGGCGCAGCAGCACGGGATAGCCTATTTTATTAGCGATGACCTTTGCTTCCGCAGCCGAACGGGCGCAGCCATTATCAGGCTGCCTTAATTTTAATTGATTGATCAGGGCGGCAAATCGTTCGCGGTCCTCAGCAATATCAATGCTCTCAGGGGAAGTACCCAGGATTCTTACTCCCTCTTTCTCCAAAGGCACAGCCAGTTTTAACGGCGTCTGTCCCCCAAACTGAACGATGACGCCTTCCGGCTTCTCCTTATCAATAATTTCAAGGACGTCTTCCAGGGTAAGCGGCTCAAAATAAAGCCGATCCGAAGTGTCGTAATCGGTGCTCACCGTCTCCGGATTGCAGTTGATCATGATAGTTTCATAACCCAGTTCTTTTAATGCAAAGACTCCGTGGACACAGCAGTAATCAAACTCGATTCCCTGTCCGATACGGTTAGGTCCGCTTCCCAGGATGATAATCTTTTTCTTCTGTGTAGGCTCTGCTTCGCAGGAGGTTTCATAGGTGGAATACAGGTAGGGCGTAAATGCCTTGAATTCAGCGGCACAGGTATCCACGTGTTTGTAAACAGGCTTGATTGATTCTTTCTGGCGGTGACTCCGTATGGTCTTTTCATCAACATTGCACAGAGAAGCCAGGTATTTATCGGAATAACCATATTGTTTGGCCTCGGTCAGCAACTCTTTGTCCATCTTAAAACCGGTATTGCCCTGAGATGTGAGGGCAAACGGACGTTCGTTCCCACTTTCCGAATACTTTTGTTTTATCCCGGCTTCCATGTCGAGTATTTCTTTGATGTTGTAAAGAAACCAGTGATCAATATGCGTCCATTTATAGATATCGTCAAGACTCAGGCTAAATCGCATGGCATCGGCGATGTACCAGAGCCTGTCGGGATTCGGTATCATGAGTTTTTCCCTTAAGAACTCAGTTCGCTGTTCGGCTGACCACTTATCACTCCCCTGCGGCCACAACGTTTCAAACCCGCATCGTCCCGATTCTAAGGAACGAATAGCCTTTCCAATAGCCTCCTTAAAAGTACGTCCGATGGCCATGACCTCCCCGACAGATTTCATGTGGATGGTTAGGGTTGGGTCGGTATCCGGAAATTTTTCGAAATTGAATCGCGGCACTTTTACTACGCAGTAATCAATCGTGGGTTCGAAGCATGCAGGCGTATAGCGGGTGATGTCGTTGGAGATTTCGTCAAGGGTATAACCCACGGCAAGCTTTGCGGCAATCTTGGCGATGGGGAATCCTGTGGCCTTCGAGGCCAGTGCAGAACTCCTCGAAACCCTGGGGTTCATCTCAATCGCCAGCATTTCCCCGTTTTCGGGATTGACGGAAAACTGGATATTCGAGCCGCCTGTCTCAACGCCAATCTCCCTGATAATCCTGATCGCCGCATCCCGCATGATCTGATATTCTACGTCCGTAAGTGTCTGGGCTGGCGCTACCGTGATGCTGTCGCCGGTATGGACGCCCATCGGGTCGAAATTTTCAATAGAACAAATGATCACGACGTTATCCTTCAGGTCGCGCATTACTTCGAGTTCGTATTCCTTCCATCCCAGGACTGAACGTTCTACGAGCACTTCGTGAACGGGACTCGCCTCCAGGGCAATTTTAATGTATTCTTTGTACTCTTCGATATTATAGGCTGCATTTCCGCCGGAACCGCCAAGGGTAAAAGAAGGACGGATAATTGCAGGAAATCCAATCTCGTCGACAATCTTCATTGCATCGTCGTATGAACGGGCATAGCCGCTTTCAGGCACTGCAATGCCAATCTTTTTCATAGCGGACTTAAAAAGCGAGCGATCCTCTGCTTTCTTGATTGCCCCTAATTTAGCCCCAATCAGTTCCACGCCGTATTCTTTAAGCACCCCCTTTTCTGCAAGACTAACGGCAGTATTTAAGCCTGTCTGCCCGCCAAGTGTCGGGAGTAACGCCTGGGGGCGTTCCTTTGCAATGATTTTCGCCACCATTTCAGGGGTAATAGGTTCGATGTAGGTTTTATCGGCAACCTCAGGGTCTGTCATAATCGTGGCGGGATTGCTGTTGACCAGGACAACCTTGTATCCCTCTTCACGGAGCGCCTTGCAGGCCTGAGTGCCTGAATAGTCGAATTCACAGGCCTGGCCGATGACAATCGGGCCGGAACCGATAATCAGGATTTTTTCTATATCTGTTCGTTTGGGCATAAGTGTTTCTTGAGTTTCTTGAGTTAGTTGAGTTTCTTGAGTTAGTTGAGTTAGTTGAGTCTTTTGGGTTAATTGGATTTCTTGAGTTTTTTGGTATTTCCGTATCGCTTTTCGTTCTGAAGCAAATACGTTATAAAACCGCTATCCAGTTTAGATACCTTTTCTGCTTGATTATAAATCTTTTCAAAAATCTCCTGAGAAACATATTTTTGATCTGATGCCACATAAGCCTCGCTTTGCACCTCAGTAGCCGAACTTTTCGATATAAAGAGATACTGAATAAATTCTTTGTTCGACCGCCGGGAGAACCCTTCGGCAATGTTACTCATAGAAGAAATTGCTGCCCCGGTTATTTGACTACTTAACCGGAAATCTTTTTGAAAACCTGGACTATTTCTTATGGCCTCATATACCATGTTTACTAATATTCTTGCTTCTTGCCAGCATTGAAGGTCTTCGAATTTTGTAATTTTCATAGCTCGACAAACCCAACTAACACAAGAAACTCTATCCTCACATCTTATTCATAACATTAACTCTGGGATTTCATCATCTCAATAAACCGCTCAAACAAATAATTCGCATCATGCGGGCCGGGCGATGCCTCCGGATGATACTGCACCGAGAATACAGGCATTGAATGGCATTTCAAACCCTCTACCGATTTGTCATTGAGATTTACATGGGTAATCTCCACATTGCCATACTGGCTTTTGTGGATAGTTCCTTCCGATGGAGATGATACGGCAAAGCTGTGATTCTGTGCGGTAATCTCCACCTTTTTGGTAGAAAGATCCATCACGGGCTGGTTTCCCCCATGATGGCCAAATTTAAGTTTGTATGTCTTTAGTCCAAGCGTGAGCGCAAGCAACTGATGTCCAAGGCAGATACCCATGATCGGTTTTTTTCCCAGCAAACCCTTGATATTATCGACCATATAAGGAACCGCTGCCGGATCGCCGGGACCATTGGAGAGTACAACACCGTCTGGTTTCATATCCAGGACTTTTTGGAATGGTGTCTGGGCAGGGACTACCGTTGCGGTACAACCTGCGCTGCTCAATTTTCTCAAGATGTTATATTTTACCCCGCAATCGTAAACAACGACCTTATATTTTTTAGCGACCTGATTACCTGCATCATCATCTTTCCACTCATATAAACCACTGCAGGTTACTTCTTTTACAAGGTCTACACCGTTTATTCCTGGCGAGGCCTTTACCTTCCTGGAAAGACCAGAAACATCAAACTCTGAGGTAGAAATAATGCCCTGCTGTGAGCCGCAGTCCCGTATGTGTGCCGTCAATGCCCGTGTATCAATCCCCTGAATGCCGACAATTCCTTTTTTTTTAAGAAATTCGTCCATGCCAGTCTGCGAACGCCAGTTGCTTGGGAAAGGACTGCACTCTTTTACAATGAAGCCCTCTAAAAATAGCTTGCGTGATTCGTAATCTTTTTCATTGATTCCGTAATTACCAATCAGCGGATAGGTCATAACCACCATTTGCCCTTTATACGATGGGTCTGTAAGGATTTCCTGGTAGCCCATCAGGCTGGTGTTAAAAACCACCTCGCCAATCGTTTCTCCGGAAGCGCCGAGAGAGTAACCTTTGAAGGTCGTTCCGTCTTCCAGTACAAGTACAGCCCTTTTTTTATCCATAAAATGTTCTGAAAACTATGGCAGCGGCAATTCATGAATTGCCGCTACAGACTTTTAATAAATACTTTTGTATATTACACCGGTAATACGTCCAGTTACCATTCGGCTTCGCTCAACGTGAGTCGTTACTGACGGTGTTCAGGAACATAATTTAATACCGCAGTGTTTTAGCAGCAGGATATTATCAAATTCGATAAATCGTACAATGAAAAAATGAACGTGTCAAGCCAAAGTTGTTTTTCACTTGACTAAGACAGCTCCTCTGCTATATTAAACCTAAATACCACAATACGATAAAACAGAAAGGACAATTTATCTTATGGCAATCCTCGTTACGGGTGGCGCAGGTTTTATTGGTTCTCATCTGGTCGAACGTTTGCTCTCATTAGGGGAAAAGGTTGTTGTTATCGATAATTTTAACGATTTTTATCTGCCGGCTTATAAGAGAGAAAATATTTCTAATGCCATTCAGGATTCGAATTTAACACTATATGAGGCCGACATCTGTAATACATCCACATGCCATGAAATATTTGAGAAACACCCCATCGAAAAGGTCATTCATCTGGCGGCATATGCGGGTGTAAGACCCTCTATCGAACAACCGTTGCTGTATGAAGAGGTCAATTGCAAGGGGACGTTAAACATGCTAGAACTTTCCAGGATATATAAGGTCAAGCAATTTATCTTTGGTTCATCTTCATCTGTTTACGGAAGCAACAAAAAGGTTCCTTTCTCAGAAGACGATCCGGTGAATGAACCCATATCACCGTATGCAGCGACAAAACGCGCCGGAGAGCTTTTCTGTTACAACTACCATCACCTTTATGGACTGCCAATTTCCTGTCTCAGATTTTTTACGGTATACGGGCCGCGGCAGCGACCAGACCTTGCCATACGAAAATTTACAGAACTCATTGATCACAATCAGCCGATCACGATGTACGGTGACGGGACGACCGAACGTGACTATACCTACTTTTCCGATATTATTGATGGAGTGATTGCTGTACTAGATAAGCAAATTGGTTTCGAGATCATTAATCTGGGGGACTCAAAGCCAATTCAACTGACAAAGCTTGTCAGTCTCATCGAACAGGAATTGGGTAAAAAGGCGCAAATCAAAAGGCTTCCGGAACAACCCGGAGACGTGCATAGAACCTATGCAGATATTAGAAAGGCAGAACGTTTTTTACACTATCAAGCCAAAGTACCTATTGAACATGGTATCCGTTTATTTGTGGCCTGGCATAAGGAACGCAAAAAACTAACGGCAAAGTCTTGTATTCAAAGCAAGGCCGAACTTGTGCGATAATTAACACTCACAGGCATGGAAGCCCCGTGTAAAATCTTCTTTTCCCCATTTTCATGAAGACTAGTTTTAGTAAATTTTTTTAACACCCCCCTGTGTCCCCCCTTGCGAAGGGGGGAAAGAGAGGGGTTTCTTTGGTTGCGGCTATGCTGCGCTAGAAATTATCCAAATGAGGTTTCCCCGTGTTAACCCTTTCTAACAAGATAAGCCTGAGCAGGATACTCTGTATCCCCCCGCTTGTGTTCTGCATAACTCAAGTCCGGCATAACGATAGCTATCGATATGCCTGCCTGTTTATAATGTTTATTATTGGGTTAAGTGATGTGCTGGATGGCTATGTGGCCCGAAAGAGGCATGAAATGACGGACTTGGGAAGATACCTTGATCCTTTTGCCGATAAGCTTGTCCTCGTGATCTCCTGTATCATACTTTCCTCTGATCGTATATGGCCTGAACCGAGATTTCCCAATTGGATTCCGACGGTTATTGTTTGCAGGGACCTTTTGCTCGTCTTTGGCACCGTTGCATTACTTCTGATTACAGGCAGAGTGAATTGCAGGCCAACGATGCTGGGTAAGGCGTCGACGTGTCTTCAAATTATTGCAGTCATATCGGTGCTTGTTGGAAACCACGTCCCAATACCTGCTCTTACAGTCATCTGGTGGATGACTGTTGCTTTCACCTTTGCCTCCGGGCTTTTTTATATGTACAGGGGTGTAAAACAATTATAATTAACAAGAAGGATACATTGCAACGCGCCTATTGATTTATACAAAAAGACTTTACATTACCCACCTTTTTCAATATTATTAATAGAAATTTAAATTAGGCCTCCGGCGACTTTTAATCGAGTAGTGGCAAGGCACGCCTTGCCACTACATAGGCGGTTTGAAATTCCTGAACATAAATTAGGCTGTCTATGGCAGCGACTTTTACGCTCCCCTCTAGAAAGAGGGGGTGTTGCGGCAATTTACACACCCCTTTATCCCCTCTTTTTAGAGGGGAATCAAAAGGATTGAAATTCCTATACGTTAAATATGAGAGGTATTTTTAATGCGATTTAATACAATACAAGAGGTCGTAGAAGACCTGAAACAAGGCAAAATGATCATTGTGGTAGATGATGCAAACCGTGAAAACGAGGGGGACATTACCATTGCGGCTGAAAAGGTAACTCCGGAAGCAATCAATTTTATGCTCACTCACGCGCGGGGTATTCTATGCCTTTCAATTAATCCCGAACGGGCGGAAGCGCTTGATCTTTATCCGATGGTTTCCCATAACACATCAAACTTTCAGACGCCCTTTACCGTTTCTATTGATGCGCGGGATGGAATCACAACGGGCGTTTCCTCGAAAGATAGGGCAACAACGATATTAACCGCTATTAACGATAAGACAAGACCGGAAGACCTCGTCAGACCCGGCCATATTTTTCCTTTAAAGGCGCAGAGAGGCGGCGTGCTGGTCAGGACAGGCCACACGGAAGGAGCGGTAGACCTGACGCGCATTGCAGGACTTAAGCCTGCCGCAGTTATCTGCGAGATTATGACAGAGGACGGGAATATGGCAAAACTTCCTGAACTCCGAAAGTTTGCCGAAAAATATAATCTCAAAGTCTGTACGATTGCGGATATTATTAAATACAGGCACGAACAGGAACGATTGATTGAAAAGCGCGTCACCGTAAAATTACCCACGAGCTATGGAAATTTTACCCTTCACCTCTATCGTTCATTCGTTGATGATTATCTCCACCTTGCGCTTTGTTTGGGCATTGGCAGCGAGAGCGGAAATATCCCGTCCCCGCTGCATAATGAACCGGTGCTGGTGAGGGTGCATGATGAATGCCTGACGGGAGACATCTTTGGCTCTCTCCGTTGCGACTGCGGGGAACAGCTCCACAGCGCCCTTCAGATAATACAAAAGGAGGGAAAGGGTGTGCTGCTTTATATGCGCCAGGAAGGTCGTGGAATTGGACTGGAAAACAAACTTCACGCCTATTTGCTGCAGGAAAAGGGATTGGATACCGTCGAGGCAAATGAGAAACTCGGATTCCCGGCCGACAAACGTGATTACGGTATCGGCGCACAAATCCTGAGAGACCTAGGTATCACAAAGATGCGGCTGCTCACGAATAACCCGAAAAAATTTGCAGCCCTTGCCGGTTACGGGCTGGAAATCGTTGAACGTGTGCCTATCGTTACCGAACCCAAAGAGGAAAACAAGCAGTACCTGCAGACAAAGAAGGAAAAACTCGGTCACATCATAGAAAAGGTATAAAATACAGAAGCCAGAAAACAGAAGTATTTCTTCTGAATATTGATTTAACCACGGTGTGCAGTGGTTGGGTCGAAAACTACTCCGTGTGCTCTGTGGTTAAAGGTTATTTTCCAAAACAATGAAAAAACTCTTTGCAAAGAAGGCATTACGTGACCTGGCAGAAGAATCCGACCATCACCACTTCAAACGGGTACTCGGCCCTGTTTCGCTATCTGCGCTGGGAATCGGCGCCGTCATTGGCGCCGGGATATTTGTTTTGACGGGTCTGGCCGCCAAGGAGTATGCTGGTCCCAGCCTGATCCTCT
>JACPHJ010000146.1 GCA_016188675.1 Planctomycetota bacterium | reverse complement strand
AGACGTCGTGAAGCAATTACAGGCAGGTCTTCTGGCTTCCGGATCGTCCTACTGATCACCCCTTCCCAGAAAGCCGTTTAATCAGCTTTTCCAGTGGTATTGTGACGTTCGTTCCCGGTTACAGCGGCGGGTCCGCTCCTCATCGCGTTTAGTCAAACGAGATATGGATTCCCTTTTTACTCCCAAACATATTTACGGGAGAATTACCTGTAATTGATTTTATAGATAAAAAGAACAATTTATATTTTGAAAAGTTGGGCTGATTCTACTTGAGATACTTGATGTTTGTCAATTAAAAATTTTTCTTGTTTCTTCGTTTTATGAAACGGCATCTTATCCGTATCAATTTTTTCCTTTGATTCTCTGATATGAGAAGTATAAAATACTGCCTAACCCGAACAAGAAGGAAGATTTTCTCCTTTTAAGATTTAAATAACGATAGAATTCCTTGGTACTTAATTTAATTGTACAGGAATTTTCATTTTATTTATGCGGCTTTGCGGGTGGTAGCAGGCATAAAATCCCCCTTAGAAAAGGGGGCAAGGGGGTTGTAAAAACTCATGAAAAACACAACCCCCTGAATCCCCCTTTGGTAAGGGGGACTTAGTAGGACTAATTTAAGGAAATCACACTTATGAAATCAAAAAATAATATTATTAAGGGTTTGTTATTATTTGTAGTTTTGTCCGTTATCCTTGAGTCAGGTTGTGCCATGTTCAAAAAAAAGCCGCTCCTCGTCCCCAGAGAATCCGGTGATACCCTGGTGGAAATTACAGACCCCAAACTACTCCCCAGGTTTGCAGACGACTACAGCAGGGATACCCTATTGCGTTCGATAGATTACAGCCTGGAATATTTCAAAAGGGTCAAAACAAATCCTCACGGCTTTCGGATGGCTGGATTTTCACACCAAAACCTGGAAAACACCTTAAAAGTATTCCGGGAAGGATTTCTTCGTTGTAACAGTGCAGAAGAACTTAACGAATTCATTGTCGGAAATTTCAGGGTCTTTCAGGCCATTGGGAAAGCGTACGAAGGCCAGGTACATTTTACCGGTTACGGAACGCCTATTTATGATGGAAGCCTTACGCCAACAGGAGAGTTTCGTCACCCGCTATACAAAAAACCCGCTGACTTCAAAAAACCTTATTATACACGGCGTGAAATTGAAGAACGCAATCTTTTGAGAGGAAATGAAATCGTCTACCTCAAATCAAAACTGGATGCATATCTCATTCATGTTCAGGGGTCGGGGCAAATCAATCTCCCGTCAGGAGAAAAGGTATATGTAGGTTACGATGCCGATTCTGGCCATACATACACCAGTATGGGGCGTCTATTGGTTATGGACGGGAAGATTCCGGAAGACGATTTGACTCTTTCAACGCTGATAAGTTATTTCGAACAGCATCCCTCTGAATTAGATTCGTATCTCAAAAAGAACGACCGCTACATTTTTTTCAAGAGGGTAAATCATGCGATCCCCTATGGGTCAATCGGTGTGCCGGTAACTCCCATGAGGAGTATTGCCACAGACAAAAAGGTTTTTCCTGCCGGTGGCTTAGCCTTCGCTGTTATAGAACCGAAGAAGGCAAAAAAATGGGGTTGGTTTCAGAGCAAGGGAAAGGGTGGAAAATCTTTCTTCGCCATGGATCAGGATACGGGGAGCGCAATTCAAACTCCGGCCAGAGCCGACGTGTATTTTGGAATTGGCGACCAGGCCATGCACGAAGCCGGCGAGTTGAATGCCTATGGCCGGCTTTACTACCTTTTAAAGCGGTAGATTTCTTTGCTTGACATAAAATATGTGTATTCGCTATAATTTTGCTATGTCATATTTTTAATTTAGTTACTTTTAACACCGTTTTAAAAGGAGGATTTTATTGCTTAAGGTATTAAACAGAGAAATAAAAGAAATTATTAACACCTACCCGGAGGTTGGTCGTATTCTTGAGGAATACGGCATCGGCTGCGTCCCGTGTACGGTAGGAAGCTGTCTCCTCAAGGACGTTGTCGGTATCCATAATCTCGGCCCGCAAAAAGAAGCCACTTTAATGTATAGAATAGAAAAGGCCATTTATCCGGACAGGAAAATATCAGAACCTGTGGTGGATATGACCATACAGTCAGCGCCGAAGAAAATTACATATTCACCGCCTGTTAAAAAGCTTGTTGATGAACATGTACTGATTAAACGCCTCCTGGCGTTAATTCCTTCGATTGCAGAGTATACCGAAAGCAGTTTGAGCGTGGATAAAGATTTGATTCTGGGGTGTGTGGATTTTATCCGTACGTATGCCGACAAATATCATCATATGAAGGAAGAAGACATATTGTTCAAATACGTTGATGAGAAGGCAGAAATTATTCAGGTCATGTACAAAGACCATGATACCGGAAGGGGATATGTGAGACAGGCAGTCGAGGGCGCAGAGAAAAACAATAAAACTCAGGTCAAGGAAAACCTTCTTGCGTACCGTGATTTATTGACTCAACATATCAAGAAGGAAGACGAAATCCTTTATCCGTGGATCGACCGCCAGTTATCTACAACACAGGTTGGTGAAATGTTCCGCAAATGTAACGCTGCAGACGCCTCCGTAG
Source organism: Planctomycetota bacterium (assembly GCA_016188675.1). Lineage (GTDB taxonomy): Bacteria > Planctomycetota > Brocadiia > Brocadiales > Brocadiaceae > Wunengus. The sequence continues at coordinate 33,402 of JACPHJ010000146.1, read as the reverse complement.
GAGACGAACTGCCAAAGAAATATGAGAAATTTATTATAGAATTAGAAGAAAAATTTTTACAGGAGGTAACAAAATGAGTGGATGCCCAGGATCAAGAACAATAGATTTTAGTGAAAAGACAAACCAGGAGGGCAGCGAAACAGGAAAACGCCCTTCACAACTGAGGCAGTGGCCAATACAGATGCATCTTGTTTCTCCCATGGCACCCTATTTCCAGGGGAAAGATATATTATTAGCCGCAGATTGTACGGCTTTTGCCTTTGGAGAGTTCCATAAAGATTATCTCAAAGGAAAAAGCATCGCAATTGCCTGTCCAAAATTGGATTCAGACCAGGAGGTTTACGTTGAGAAGATAAAGTCATTGATCGATGACGCAAAGATCAATACTTTATCAGTGATAATAATGCAGGTGCCCTGTTGTTTCGGTCTGGCGCAAATTGCCAAGGATGGCGCTGAAAAGGCTTCCCGCAAAATACCAGTCAAACAGATCGTTGTCGGTTTGGAAGGTAACATCTTATCCGAAGAATGGATTTAAGACATTTTTGATGTATGAATAATTAAAAATCCCTGAGGACGACAAATCCTCAGGGATTTTTTAATAATCAGTTTGGGTGGTTTCGTTCAAACACTAATTATGTTATTCCCTGGAAAATAAGGCGCTGAGCCCTTGTACTCTCTCCACGTTTCAGGTCTATAATCATTTCGGTACCTTTACCGTCGAACTCATAGACTAACTTCCCACCACTTTCTTCAGAATGGCTATTGAACAGAACCATTCCTGACACAGCATTTCCATCCAAACTTGCAGCAATGACCTTTAAAGGCAAACAACAGGCAGCCTGGAATACCAGTTTCTGGCTAAATACCAAAAGACGTGTATAGTGTGGTTTTCGAATGCCTCTTTGCCGCATTTCAATGTTTGGAGATTCGGAGGAACGGGTTGGCGCGTTGAGAGGTTGTGTTTCAATCATGTATTTTTCAGTAGCCTCCATTATACTTTTCGGGGACGAATTTCCATCAAAGCCTGCAAATGCAAGAATCGTCTTTGCATCTTCTGAATCCTGTAAGATACTTGATTCTGATGGGATATTTTCAGCCCTGTTTCTACGACTCAACACCTTTGGCGCAGAGAGGTCTATCAGCGGGAGTTGCTCGTAAGGGATATTTGTGGCGAAACTTTGCGTTGTCATTTTCTTATTTCGAGTAAAGATGTTACATTTTCTACACCTTCCACGCTCAAGGCGAGGTTGATCGCTTCCACAAGCTCTTCTTTACAGTGCACAGTACCTGCGAGGATGACCTGGTCTTTCACGGTCGTAACATTTATGTGAAGTGCGGAAACTTTTGGGCTTTTGGCATATTTAGCCTTTATTTTGGCTGTAATGGCTACCTCTGAAAATTCTTCCCTGGTCCTGTCGGCCAACGCCTCCCCTTTCTTAGAAACCAAGATACCGCCTTCTTTTATTTCAGTAACTACTATGTTGGTACCTTTTTTAATTTCTTTTATAATCGAAGTAGTCTCTTCTGAAATACCCCGTCCGAGATCTTTAGCAGCCTCACCGGTCTTTACTGAGGATTCCTTAATTTTTTCGCCGGACTTCTTAATATTGGGATTCTCACAACCCAAAATGAAAAGCATAATACCTGCAACCAACAGACAGACGAAAGAAGTTGTAAATCTTGATATCGTTCTCATTTTAATTTCTGAATAAAAAACACCTTTATTTAACATGCTATTTGCCAACTTGTCTGACAAATAAACATTTTATGGTTTTAAGACAATTCTATTGGATTACAATGGTTGTGATAAAAAAGAGAGGTCAACTCAACTGCAAATCTGGCAAGGAGTTTTCGTGGTTTTGATATTGTCTGACAATAGTTCTCTTCTCTATTTCTTTCATGAGCTCGTCAATATTTTCTTTTTTCGGCTCGGTAAATGTTTCACCAACCTGATAATGGAAAATTGTATTGACGCTTTCAGTAAACATAGTTTCTATCGGTTTGGTCATATCTAATAACCTCACATCAATATTGCTCAGCAAGTAAGTTATTTGATCAAAAAGTACGCTGGTTGCCACCCCCGAATGAATAAACGAGTGCCTCTGTAAATAGTTTTCAATTGCATGAATAAATCCGTGCATTTGGGCAATCTGGTTTTGTAATAGGAGAATTGCCTTCTCAAGATTTCTTCTTGTTAACTGCGAGCTCTTTAAGTAGTTGATATGAATATCCGGTTCCCTGGATACCTTTTTATCTTTACTTCTGGTATAGGTAGAAATATGGGATTCGATGTCTTTTACTTCACCAATCAAGCGATCAAGATTTTTTTCTACAGCTTCAAACGCCGCTATATTTTTGTAATAGCAAGTATCTTTTAATTTTTCATGTAACTTTTCAATACGTTCCAGAAAGGCGTTCAGTTCCTTATCGCTGAATGAAAGGAACTCGGATTCATCTTTAAAAGTGTCGATTTTTTTGCTCAGAGTTTCTTTCTCGATAATATTTTGGATACCCGTTTTAACGTCAATAATACTCTTAAAAACAGGATTTTGATTCAGTTTCTGCGTAGTTGTATCGGCATCGCCGCCTTTTTCATGAGATGATTTATTCTTACCGGTAACAAAACCTTCCAGAGAACTAATCTTATGTATAATTTCCTGATATGCACTTTCCTTCAGAGGCTTATCAAAGAGAAGTTTTTGCAAATTCGCTAATATTCCATGAATCGACTCCTGTTCCAGTTGCGTCTCTATACTTCCCAGGTCGTACAAGTCCCGATAAAGGATCTCAAATTTGTTGGATTTCGCAAAAATAGCCTTAAATGGATTCTGCAAATCCTTATCCCTTTTATTCTCTATATTTTTGATTAATTCTTTTAGCTGGTCAAGGACGTCGGATAGGTTTGTTAGCTGCGGCACACATTTCCTTGCTTCCAAAAAGGCATCTTCGCCTTTAGCGGTTTTCAAATTGGCCAACTTTTCTAGATTTTCATTAAATTTGATTATGAGTTTTTGAACGTCTGCTTCCTCTTCTGTTTTCAAACCATGATCACGCTGGATAAACGGCTTTGTTGAAATATCAATCGTCACCGAGAAAACCGACTCAATGCATTTTTTCATTACGTTAAGGAATTTATTTGATGACCCTTCAGTAAGATGAGCAATATTATGGTGGCTATCTGATTCACCGGCTTTCGTACCCCGTATCGTTAAAAAATCCAGGTAAGCCAGCAGTTTGCTAAAGGAATTCAAAAGCTCCTGGTAATCGTTCTGTAATATCGGATGATTCGAAACCAGAGAGAGCTTCTTTAATTCGTTATAATTTGCCGTTAAATTATGAAGTTCGCTGTGGATATCCGATTTGTGTTTAAATAATTTTTTGGTTAATTTTGCAACAAACTTTTCGATACAATTCGCATATGTTAAAAAGAGGCTGTATTCTTCGAGGAGTTTAAATTGTACATTAAGCCTGTTCACTGCCGAGTAAACATACCCTGCATATGCCGGCATTGCCTTCCAATTGTTATTTTCAATAATATGTTCTATTCTCATTAAATCCAAGAATAAATCTTCGTCAGACAACAACGGATTATCCTTTGATGCTATATGGTCAAAAACCTCGGCAAAAAAACCAAGATCGTCAATCTTTCCCTCGACCATTTTAAGGTCATCTTCCTGTGAACTAAAAGTCCTCAGCTTTAAATAATGTTGTTCCAAATCCAATTTAAGAATCAAATCGATAAATTGGAGGTTTAAATAAATTTCCTTTAAACCTGTGGTGGTAAAGACCCTGTTCTTTGTTTCAATTTTATTGAATCGTAGTTCCCTTCCGATTTTTTCTGACGTTAGGGGCAATCCATTAAAAACCAAATAATCATCAAGCCTTCCCGTATATTTTTCATAAGACTCGGCATGGGTGATATAATTACGGTGAACGTAGTCCGGCGTAAAATTATCAAGCTGCCTTTGTTCTGACTCATCAATAATCAATAAATTGCTTGCACCCTTGATAATCCCTTTTTTACAGTGCAAGACGAGATGTGGTTTCATCAGATATTGGATAAGACTCTCGACCTCAGTAGGCGTGGCGCTCATATTCGCTTCAACGAAACCGAATTCTTTAAAGGTGTGGAGACTGTCAACTCTCCCTTTATTAAAGAGACGCTTGGAAATGATTCTCAGGGTTTTTTCGAAAGAGTTGTCAATTACCCTGCCTCTGAACTTGACGGTAAAAGACTTCAAGGACTCTTTTACCACATCTTCCCGTGTTTTCTCTTTAACCTCTGCTATCTGTGCGCGCACAATCTCGGAGGTGTGATATTTCTTTTTTAATAATTCGTATAAATAGTTTTTATCAGTCGATATGAGAGTTTTCATACAAACAATTTAATAAAACTTTCCATAACTGTCAAAAAAATTCTTTTATTAATTACAATTTTTTAAAAATTATACCTCAGAGTTACCCGGACATAAAGTTTTTTCTTTTTGACCTTGTGTCGAATGGTATTAAGAGGCGCTTGATATTATAAATATTCTTGAAAAACTTTTTAAAATTGATAAAGATATTAGTACTGGAACATTAATTGTGGTTGACTCATTTTGTAAATCAGGATTGAGTCTCTACAATACTTTATTAATTATTTGAAGGAGAGTTATTCATGAGAGGTGTTTTGTCGTTTGTTGCTGTGTCCGTAATTTTTGGTATTTTTGGCGGTGTATTACATGCTCAAAAGCTGGATAAGGGGGTAGGGCCGTACGGAGAATTTTGGAAACCGATCCCAACACAAAGATACTGGGCGCCAGACTATTTCTACTCCCCGCCCGCAGAGCCTAAAGGGGTTTTTAACGCAGAGGAATGCACGATCTGTCATAAGGCCTTAAATCCGGGTTTGGTAAAGGCGTGGGCGGAAAGCAGTCATGCCAATTTGGATAAACTTCTGGATTATCAGAAGGCAAAACTGGAAGAGATAGAAAAAAAACTCGGAAAGAAACTCACTAAGGTGGGCTGTATTGATTGTCATGGTAAGGTTGGAGCGGAAAAATTGGATCATGAGAAAGAGTTAATAATGCCCAATCCGGCCCTTTGCGGTGAGTGTCATAAGCAAGAGTATAATGAATTTGAATCTGAAAAACAGTATGGTATCCCCGATTGGAAACCAGGCAGGGAGAGCCATGCAAAGTCTTACGATGCCAACCTGGATGTGGACGTGTGGGCAGCAGTAGACAAAAATGTCGTTCAGGGTTGCGATATGTGCCATAATATCCAGCATAAGTGCGATAGCTGCCATACCCGCCATGCCTTCAAGGCGTCAGAATCAAGAAGACCGGAGGCATGTCAAACCTGCCATAACGGGCCGGATCACCCGGATATTGAATATTACAGAGACTCTAAGCACGGCTCTATATATTTTATTGAAGGTCACAAGTGGGACTGGAACAAACCATTAAAAGATGCAAACTATATTTCTCCAACCTGTCAATCCTGCCACATGTACTATAAAGGACAGTATTCACATAATATGGTTAGGAAGGCTATCATGGGTGAGGGCGACGTGTTGTTTTATGACAACATTTTTAAAGGAATCAAACCATCGGACTATATAAATAATAGTAAGGAATTAATGTCAAGACGGGAGGCGTGGATTGAAGTCTGTGTACAGTGCCATTCCACAAGGTTTTCCCGGGATTACCTGGATTCAATGGATAAGGCGTCAGATTCGATTTTCCAATATGTGAGTAATTCTTATGCCACGATTAAATCATTGCATGAAGATGGCGTCCTCAATCCCATGCCTGAGAATAGACCAAAAGCACCGGCGCCCGTGACAGAGAAATATCCCGATCTGTTGGGTGGTTTCTACGGAGAGTTTTGGGCAAAGGATGGAAACCCAAGTAAAATCGAAAAGGACTTCCTGTACATGTGGGAGAACGATGCCTTTTTGGTCAGAAAGGGTTTGGCGCATATGAACCCCAACGGGTTTACCTATATCTCATGGTCGAACCTGCTCAAGAAGTACGTGGATATACAGAGCGAGGCAAATACCTTAAGGAGATTGGCTGCATTGGAAAAGAAGGCAAAGTTGAGACCATCAAGGACACAGAAGAGAGGTAAGTAGGTATATCGTCTAAAAGTGTTTCTAAGAGGAATGGGGAAATGAATGAAAATCAAGATTCATTTCCCCAATTTCCGATGGAGGCTGTGTTAACAAGCGCTAATTTCAATCCAGCACTCTTTGGTTATAAAGATGAAGGTATTCCGGCAGTTTTTTGTAAGGAGTTTGTAGTTGCATTTATATTCGTGCGATTTAAAGGCAGGCTGATATAAAAATCAGTTCCGGCACCCTCTTTACTTTCTATATAGATTCCTCCTTCGTGATCCTTTATAATTCGGTACACCATAGACAGTCCAAGCCCGGTGCCTTTATCTTTATTGGTAAAGAATGGTTCAAAGATATGTGAAATCTTTTCAGGAGGAATTCCCTCGCCGTTATCAGAAATTTTAATAACAAAATACTGCGTATCATTTGAGTCTCGTAAGAAAGGGGAAGCGAAGGAGAAGAAAATGCTGTTGGGATTTAATTTTGCCATTCTTCTGAACTCCGAAAGGTTGTCCATAAAGCTTGTACTGACTTTAATACTCCCATTTCTTGGCAGTGCATCGAGGCTGTTTTGTAAAATATTCAAGAGTACCTGCTTTATTTTATCCTCATCTGCAATGATCGCACATCTTTTTTCTTCTAAAACTGTAGTTATTTCAACGCCTTTCTCTGCGACTGTATTCCTCAGGAAATTTAAGGTATCCAATATAGTATTGTGAGGATCTATGGGCTGCATTAAGGGTTCGGAAGGTTTTGCCAGATTTAACATATCTTCAATAATTCTGTTAATCCGCCCGATTTCTTTTAGGGCAATCTTCTGAAATCCATTGTGGAACTCGTGGTCGTTTTTCTTCTGAGGAAGCAATTGGAAATATGTGTTTATAGCAACGAGAGGATTTTTTATTTCATGAGCAATATTGGCGGCAAGGACGCCGAGATAGGCCAATCGGTCGGCATGTTGTTTTTCAGTCTGAAGCAATTTCAACTCTGTTAGGTCTGTCAGAATCATCAAAGCCCCGAGTTCCTGTCCGTCTTCAGTCTTAAGCTTTGTTATGGTCACACCACACGGAACTCTTTTGCTCTTTCTGTCCACGAAAGTCTCTAAGTTAGGATATTCTTCATTACTATTAAGCGTACGTTTTAACCATTGGTGAGTATCTTTGCCAAGACTCTTAAATATTTTTTCAGAGGTACTTGTTCCCTTCAGCCCAAGGATTCTTTTTGCCTCATTATTAATAAGGGTAACCTCTTCATTAGTATCTACAACGATGACTCCACTTTTTAAACTTTGAAGAATATTATCCCTGTAGGTCTTGGCCTCTTTCAGTCCTAAATAAAGACGCGCATTCCTGGCCGCCATGGCCAATTGACCGGAAAAGGCAAGAAACATCTGAATATCTTCCTGAGTAAAGACCTTTTTGTTAACTTTCCTACCCAATAAAATAATACCAAAGAGGTCGTTTTCCTGGAAAACCGGAATACAACTGTCAACATTCAGAGATGTCAATGTGTCTTCTAACATGTGTTCAAACTTATTATTAGCAAAACGGTTCAATTGATCATTGGAAAGAACTGTTCTGTTCCGGTAGAGCCAGGTAACAATAGCATCGTGGCTAAGAAGAAACAAATTACTATCTGATGGAAAATTTATAGCCGCCTTCTGGCTGTAATGCTGGGTCTTTTCGTCCTTCAGCAGTATACATATCTTATCAATACCTACAGAATCATATAAATGCTGGATAGCATACTGGAGAAGTCCGTTCAAATCATGGATAGACGAAAACATTGCCGTAGAATCGCTCAGTATCTTTGGATGGCTGTACCTGGTATGGAATAAGGTCTTTTCAATGACATGCTGAATTGACTCTCTGGCTGGCACAAAGATTAAAACCATTACTATGGCAGAGATCATGTTAGTGATTGTTTCTTTATACTCTGATACAGGAATTATGCTGCTCATAACGAGGCCGACAGTGAAATAGGTGATACTGAGGACAATGGATAAGGCAGCGTAAACGGTGCTTCGCTTAATTACTACGCTGATATCCATGAGGTGGTACTTTACAATTGCGTAGGCTACCGTTAGCGGGATAGGAATCGACATGAGTGGAACAAACCTCTCCACTTGCCATATACCTATTGCCGGTAAAAGAAAGTTTGTGATAGCCCCCAGAAATACGGATACTGCTACTCCAAAGTACAAATATTGAATCTGCAATCTCTTTATACCGTAATAGCATATACTTTTTTTATAAAGGATATATAAGGAATACGCCATGCAAGCCGTAAAGTAAAAGCAAAATACAGGAAATAACCGACCATACCTGGCTTGTGGTAGTTGCCTTACAAAAGAAACTGACCCGACAATATAGGGAGAAAAAAATGCTAGAAGGAAACTTATGGCAAAGAAGGATACGATCAGGTATCGATCGATAGGTCTTTCCACCCGATCAGGAAAGACGGATGAAAAAAAGAAAAATGTGGATGGAATGAACACCGCAGCGCAAAAGACCAGCCTCAATCTAAAGGTTGCTAATACGGGATCTGTGGTCTGAAGGATAAAAAAAATAAAGAATACCCAGGCAGAAAATGTCTGTGCAAAGACGCAAAACCTCCGGTTAATAATGTTTGCCGGATTTCTCAGGAGCACAAAGACTCCAAGCCCGGCATGTAATAATGCTATGATAATAAATACTATATGACTTGCATACATGATTATATTTCTAAGAATATCTCCTTAATACCAGAACGGCGTGTGTTCCACCTACACTATGACTGTTTATTACTGCTGTGCCTATGGTGAAACGTCTAGCGTTATAAGGAACGTAGTCAAGGTCACACAAGGGATCAGGGGTGTCCAAATTAATAGTGGGAGTAACAAAACCGTACTTTAGACAAAGGCTTGTTGCCACCACCTGAAAACCTCCTCCGGCAGCGAATGCCTGGCCTGTCATCGACTTAATAGAGCTTATTGGTATTTTATACGCATGATTTCCAAAAAAAGCTTTAAAGGCGTTTGTTTCAGCCACGTCGTAACTAGGCATAGCATTTCCGTGCGCACAGATATAGTCTATCTCTTCAGGTCTGATTTTCCCGCCTATTAGCGCCTGTTCCAACGCTGAAACCAATGCGTGTCCGCCGACGTCAGCCTGAACAACGTCTTGTCCCTCAGCTGTGGAGGCGTAAGATGCGATCTCGGCATATATATTTGCACCTCTGTCTTGCGCATGATTCAATTCCTCCATCACTACTGATGCGCCACCTTCACTGAGCACCATGCCATCACGGTCTCTATCATAAGGTCTTGATGCCTTCTCCGGCTCTTCGTTTCTTTTTGACAGGATTCCCAGAGAACATAAGGCAGATAGAGGAAAAGGGAAAACGGGAGTGTCCGAACATCCTATGATTGCCACATCTACTTCTCCCCTCTTTACCATTTTATAACCCCAGTTCATAACTTCCAGGCCAGTTGAGCATCCGGAAGACATTGTTGAATTAGGTCCGGTAATTTTAAGCTCTGAACATATATAACCCGTTGCTATATGCGGTGTAAGTTCAGGAGCGGTAAGGCGGCGCACTGCCTCAGGGCCGTACTCAAGGAATCGTCTGTACTGGCCTTCATATATCTCATTTTCACCACCGATTGTTGTTCCAAAACACACACCGCATCTATCCCTATTCTCCCTGCTCAAGTTAATACCGGAATCCACTACCGCCATCTTTGATGTCGCAACACCAAAGTGTACAAACCTTGCACTTCTTTTTACAAATTTTGAATCGAAGTAATTGCAAGGATCAAAGTTTTTCACCTCACCTGCAATTCGAGTACTGAAAGGAGACGGATCGAAGGAAGCAATCCTTTTTATCCCCGATTGTCCATTTATTAACGCATCCCAATACGCCTCTTTCCCATTACCATTAGGGGCCAATATTCCCAGTCCCGTGATAACGACACGCCTTATCGTCATAGAACACTTTCTTCATTAAGAAACACTTGATTTGCCGAAGAGAAATTTTTCTCTGCCAGTCTATGGCTGTATGCATTTATTTTTTGGTAAACATTCCTAAGGAAGCTGTAATCTGTTGTTAATAAAGCCAAATCACTTTTCATTTTAAACTCTTCCAAACCCATCTGACCGACAAATCCTGCGCTTCTTGCGGCAAGACAATGTTCATCGGAAACGTTTACCGTATAACCCATTTCCCTGACCTTTTTCTCCATGAGCCCTGCCATCTTAAGCATGTCCATGAACTTTATTCCATTTAAAGAGATGTTCAGTTCAGGCCATGTGCTTGGATCCTTCGTCAGTTCATACTCATAACGCAAGAGCGTTTGGACATAATCTTCAGGTATCTCAAAGCAAAATCTCTCAGGTTCTAATTGCCAGGTAGTTGCAGGCAGAGGCGCACCAGGAGTTATAAGAACAGAGTCGGGCTTGTAATTTTCGCTTTTTAATTTGCGAAGAAAACTCAAATTTTCTTCCAAAACTTGCTCGTGAGTTATCCCGCTGCCAGGAGGTATGGGGCAGGGATAAATAAAACTTACCCCTACGTCAAGATGCTTTCCCTGATTGTATGATGCCTGTTTTATGGCCTTGATGGTAAAATAAATATCATCGACAGAATTGCCTTTATTCATAGTGTTTGAAAGTATCTCGTTGCTAGCCACTTCTGCACCCAGGAAAACCGCCCTAAGCCCGGAGCGTATTATTCTCTCATAGACTTCGACAAGTTCATCTATTCTCTCCCTTGCCCTGTTTTCAGCCCGAACGAACATAGAGTATTCGAGAGTCAATCCTTCTTTTAATATTGCATCAGCAATTCTTCTGCTCAATGAAACAGGCGTTGTAGAGCCTGCAAATCTGAAAAGCCCAATACCCATTTCCACAATAGTCTTCTTGATTTCCTCAAGGGTAATATTGACGTCTCTTGCTTGGTATCTGCCGGTAATGTTTGGATGTGTACAAAAATTACACTTTCCGTAATAGCATCCGGAAGATTCATTTATTACTGCTATATTTACCTTTCCGTCTTTCTTTTCATAAAGTGGAAAAGGTTTTGAGTTTAAAGGAAGCCTCTTAACAGTTGTTTCTTTCACCTTACCGCCGGCATCCTTATAGATCAAATTAAAAATCTCACCCGCTTCGGCAAGTTCGGTAATTTTTCTTATTACCTCAGACTTCGCGCATCCCTTGGAATACATCTCTCTTGTCGTATGAATAATCTTTGTTAGAGTTATTTCACCCTCAACGTCTATGCAAAAGTCAAAAGGGCTTTTTTCCAATGCGTGCGTTTTGAATTGATTAACCTGTGGACCACCGGCAATTATCATGGTATTTGGACACAGTTCGTTGACTCTTTTCGCAAGCTTCTCGGAGTATGCAAATCTATCCCCAAGCCAGGTCTTTATACCGAGCACTTTTACCTTATTCTCGCATATCTTGTGAGCCAGACCATCAATATATTTTTCCATCTTCTCCCTGATAATCTTTGTGAGATTGTCCTGGAGATGATTCCACTCCCTTCTCAAGGATGCGGTATTTTCAATATCTCCCTTGCCAAAGATATTTACAGAGAGTTCGGATAGTTTTTGTGTAAGGGCATTTTTAGTAAATGTCGTGTAAAATTCAATCCCAGCCGGGTCTTCAATGATAATGTCAAACCCTGCATCTTTACATGACCTGGCAAGTACTCCAATACCATTCTCCTTAAAGCAGTCGCTAACGGAATATGCCTTCCCCATAAAGGAATTCCATAACATAAGGTCTATGCCATGAGAGTTGAGCACGACAATTCTCCTAAAGAAATGAATGGAATATGTGTATCGTAGCCGAAAGTAACAGGATAAATTTAATTTATTTTAATACTTTCAACATAAAAATGAAAGTGTGATGTTTTAAGTCCTTCCCGTAGACATATAAAATCAGAATAAAATATATTTCATACTCCTGGAATAATATTTACGGGCCTTCGTATGAGTTGTTAGGAAAATTCCGGCAGGAAACTATTAATAGCAGACAAACAATAGTTATTAGGTTACTTTAGTGAATTTTGCTCTATCTTTAACCGATGACGGTCGGAAAACCAGCTTTTTGATAAATTGGTAACCGCTTGTGTTACTTCCGGGGGAATGGTGTTTTCTGAGTTAACTAAATATCCATTTACCAGGTTTTCTAAATCCTTTATCTTCGTTTCCATTTTCTTAACGTCGCTTAAATCAGAGAATATCATGATTGCACCGAGTTCCGTATTATTATCCAGCAACAAAGACGTACTAATATCATACGTAGAATGAGTAACAGGATGTACAGTCTCACTTCTCTTAAACGTTTTTTTGTCTTTTAGAGTTCTTAAAAGATAATTTGCAAATAATGAGCCTATATACTTAACGTCTTTTCCTATTACATCATCTGAAGGAATATTTAACATCCTTGCAGCGCTTTTATTAAAAATGTTAACCTTGCAGTCTTTATCAATAACAATAATCCCATAAGGGATATTTTCCAGGACGTTTTCGTTATGAATCCTTCTAAGATTTACTTCCTGGTAAAGGAACGCATTCTCCACCGCCATGCCTATATACCCTGCCAGCATGGATAACAGTTCAATATCCTCATCAAAAAACGCCTTCCCTGTAATCTTATTTCCCAGGGCAATCACACTACTAAGATTCCCGTTGGCAAAGATAGGTATACACAGTTGTGCCTGTAAAAGATTTATTTCCTTCTGTATCTTTATTGCTTCCCGCACTGCTAATTTGTTCGTTACAACGTCTCTGTTTATGACCTCCTTATTCAATATCTGATGATTCTTCGTCAACCACAGCACAATACCCTGATTAGCGGCAAAACAAATACTACGGGCAGTTAGTTCATCTAAACCGAGACAGCGAAAAGACCGGCACATGCCATCGTTTCTGTTCATCAGCATAAATACTACCCTTCCTACTCCGAATGTCTCGGACATCGCCTCGACTGTAAGATCGGCAAGCTTCCCAAGATCGTAAACGTGCGTTAATACCTTCGAAAACTTCTGAAATACTTCCTTATAGGCAAGGTACGGAACCCTGGCGTTCTCTTGCTTATTGAAAGCCAATTCGGACCCCCTCGTATCTTCGGGCTTCAAATTCTTTATGTGAGACTGAATAAAACCTAACTCCCTTTTTAGTTCCTGCTTCCCGATAGCCTTCTTTGAGACCATCTCTATTGCCTCTTTTCTCAGCGGTTTTTTAAGATATTCATTTTCACCGGATATTCGAAATTCTTCAAGTAACATCGGCTGGGATTCAGGCGCTATGATAACTATCGTTGGGTCAATATTTGTTTGCCGAAGTTCTTCTATGAGTTTATTTGCTCCATCGTCATTTAAAAGAACATCCAGGAAAATTACATCAATGTCTATCTTGAGAAATATTTCCAGCGCTTCCTGGGGTGTCCTGGCAATATGGATCATATAATCTTTACCCAGGCACCTCTTAAAAAAACCAACAACTGTCTTATCGTCTGAAACTACTAGAAAAGAATACACAGATTAATTTCCTATAAATAACTTATAAAAACACCCCACAGCAGGGCATTGCCAGCGAAAACAGTATGCATATCAGATGTATAAATGTAAGTATATGATGGAGCGCAACTTTTATACCAATTATTAGCGTAATTAATCACGAGTAACAGCACTTCTTTATAATCGGTTATTAGCGTACTAACTTAAAAGAGATTGTGTGCTTGTAAAACCAATTACTCTGATTAAAATAGTATAATTTAAAATATTTTTCTATGGATATCAGTTTTGTTTAAAAATGTGAGTTTTTTTTTTAAAATCCAATGCTATTGTAAAAACAAGCCGACAAATATGCACAATATTGTACATCATATTAGCATTTTTGTCGCTAAATATGTAAAGAATAATAAATACCACAACTAGTATATCAGCATAAACCAATACAAATTGATTGAAATAGTTGCTTTAGTCTATATAATAAATACAGTTACAATTTGTCAGTAATTCTTTTATAAAGATTGGTACATAAATTGTGCTATATTTAACTATAGCTGTTTACACACCTTAAATTAAATTTGTGTATGAGCACTACTTTATACTAAATACTAAAAATTTGGAACCTCGTTCTTTCTGCCAACGCTTTCTAATTATCTTCGTATCAACTCGTATCCTATTCCATGTGTGTTTATTATTTTTAGGAACTATAACTATGGTGCAAAGAATTAAATCGGCAAGTATACTTGTGGTTGATGACGATCTAGGTGTAAGAGAATCGCTAAAAATGATCCTGATGGACAAGTATTATGTATCTACTGCATCAACTATCAAAGAAGCGTCCGATAGTTTAAAGATAATTGAGCCGGAATTGATTTTTCTGGATATAAAAATATCCAGGACAAATGGCCTGGATTTCCTTAAGCAGATGCATGCTCGCAACTCTACTATTCCAATAGTCATGATTACTGCCTTTCCATCATCACAAACCGCAATCACGGCATTTCGAAGCGGCGCATTTGATTACATTATTAAGCCCTTTGAACCATCCGAGATACATACAACGGTAGAAAGAGCATTACAACATCGTATTGAATCATCCGAAAAAGACAAGCTTATGTATAATTTAAGGATGGCTGTCCATAAAAACTTTTTTTCTACTACGGAATCTCTTTTACTTGCTATAGACGCTAAAGATTCTTATACTGCAGGTCACTCCAAAAGAGTGTCTTTACTGTTCGGCTTGGTAACTAAAGAATTAGGCATGAGCGAAGAGCAGATTGTAAAATTGCGGTACGGGGCATTCCTTCACGATATTGGAAAAATAGGAGTAAGAGACGACATCCTGGCGAAATCGGCATGTCTTACAGAGGAAGAATTTTTCTTAATGAAACAGCATCCGGAGATAGGTTATAATATTCTTGAACCAATTAATTTCTTAAAACAAAGCTTACCAATAGTGCGGTATCACCATGAATGGTATAACGGCGAGGGTTACCCCAACGGCCTAAAGGGAGCAGAAATCCCCGAGGAGGTTGCCATTTTCTCTGTAATAGATGCTTATGATGCATTGACTACAGACAGACACTATCGCAATAAGTATTCTAGTCAAAAAGCATTTAAAATAATTACAGAAGGAATAGGCACGCAATTTATACCCACTTTAACCGAAAAAGTTCTTTCAATCATTAAAAAATACTATGAAACGTTGCCGTTAGCGGACATCAACTAAAGATAATCACCAAAATAAACTTTATAACCTCTGATAAATTAACCAGGCATCCATACGCATAACCGGCATGAGACGATTAGCTTTTGTCTATATTTTTGTCCTTATCTTTTCCTTTTGCGGGAAGAACGTCTCTGCACAGGGAACTGCCGGATTACACAATCCAATTTTTGGCGCTTCGGCGCTTGCACAGGGAAATGCATTTGTAGCCCGTGCAGACGATGCATCTGCCATCCATTTTAATCCGGCTGGACTTACGCAATTACAAAGGCCACAGCTTTCTCTGGGCGCAACTTTTGTCCTTCCCTCCATAGAATATCACGGCAACGGCGTTAGTGAGGATATGGACACAAAAATAAACACCATACCAAATATGTACTTTACCAGCCCAATTATAGAAAATAAATTAGCCGCTGGTATTGGCATAAACGTCCCTTACGGCCTCCAGGGCAAATGGGACGGCGATGGATTCTCCAGATATGTCGTTACTGACTTTAATTTACGGATTATCAACATAAACCCAACCATCACATATAAACCATTTTCTTTCTTTTCTGTTGGTGTTGGACTGGATTATTACTACGCCAATGTTGATCAGGGCAGACACATTAATGTAGGGCTAATTAATTCTTCTTTGACTGGAACCTCTGTAGACACCAGTATCCCTGATGGGCTTCAGGATCACGAAATGCATGGCGATGCATTTGGGTACAATACCGGAGTTCTGTTTAATATCACCCCGAGTCATAGTGTTGGTATTTCATTCAGAAGCAAGGCAGATATAGACTTTAAGGGCAAGTTAAAAGTTTCCGATTTAAGCGGTGCAACCGCATCGGTATTTGGTTCAGATGATTTCGATACACGAACCAATACGAATGCCACATTACCAGAGATGCTCTCGCTAGGTTACGCATATAAACATAATAATATTTGGAGTGTAGAAGCCGATGTCCAGTGGACCAATTGGTCTCGGTTTGATGTTGTTGAGTACGATTTTGAGACAACAAATTTTTTACTGGAAGCAAATAAAGAGGATGTACGAAACTGGCATAATACCCTGAGCTTCGCTTTGGGTGGAGAATATAAGTTGAATGAAGCCCTAAAAGTTAGAGGTGGTTATACCTTCCATGAGTCACCGGTACCGAGTGATACCTTTGAGCCTTCAGTACCGCAGAGCAGCCGGCATGGACTTTTTACAGGCCTTGGGTATAGTTGGGGGAAAAAATTGAATAAAGGAATAGACTTTGCGTACGGAACAGTATTCTATGAAAATCGAAGCGTGGATAACTCAGTTGGAGATGCTGTTCAGGTGCCTATAGACGGGCACTACGACCTCATTACCCATATAATGGCAATAAATTTTAATTACACATTTTAGAATATTTGTTAAATCAGGAATATACAAGAGCGGTTACTCGCGAATCAGAGATTCGTCTTTACGTGCAATCTCTGATTCGCGATTCGTTTTTAGTGAACAGTTACCTTTTGTCTGACTCTTTTGGAAGGTTCGGCTTCGATACCTATTTCTTCATCTGTAAGGTAACAAGCCGGATCGTGTTCCCACATATCGCCATAATATGCCTCTGCCCTAGCCCTGAAATTCCCACTGCATATATTGAGCCATCTGCACTTTGAACAACGCCCTTTGATATGAGGATTTTTGTTCTTGAGCCTGGCCATTAATTCATTGGAAGTGTCTTCCCATATTTCGCTAAACTTTCTTTTTCTGATATTTCCGAAAGAGTATTGTCTCCAAAACTGATCGGCGTGTACCTCCCCATCCCAGCTTATACAGGCAAGTCCCTTACCAGAGCTATTCCCTTCGTTCCACTGGAGAAGTTCCAATACATCTTTTGCCCTCTTAGGATTTTCCTTTAACATCCTTAAATAAACATACGGGCCGTCTGCATGATTATCCACGGTAAGCACCTCAATTTTTCTACCTTTGTTGTGCGCCTCTTTTGTTTTATTGATAATAAGATCAACCACCTCGCGGGTTTCTTTGTGCGAAAGGTCTTCTTCGATCAGGTTGGAACCCCTTCCTGAGTATACCAAGTGATAGAAACAAACCCGTGGGATATTTTCTTTTTCAATGAGTTGAAATATTCCCGCGATATCATGTGCATTTCTCTTGTTTATCGTAAAACGCAGGCCTACCTTAATACCCACAGACATGCAATTCCTGATACCTTCCAGAGCGGCATCAAATGCTCCGGGAATACCCCTGAAACGGTCGTTTGTTTCTTTAAGACCATCCAAACTTATTCCCACATAGGAGAGTCCGAATTTTTTTAATTCATTTGCCTTGTCTCTTGTGATTAAAGTGCCATTTGTGCTGATAACGGCTCTCAAACCTTTCTCCTTTGCATAACCAATTAATTCAAGGAGATCGGGTCTCATGAGCGGTTCTCCACCTGAAAAAAGAATCACAGGCGCTCCATAGTCTGCAAGGTCATCCAGCATGGCCTTTGCTTCTTTTGTGGATAGTTCATTAGGATATTCCATATCTTTTGATTGAGAGTAGCAATGGATGCATTTCAAATTACAACGTTGCCCTACATTCCATACTACAACCGGTTTTTTGTCTTGTGAAAATTGCAATAGATGTGATGGTAGTTTTTTGGATTCTCTACCATATCGTAATGCATCGGATGGTTCTACAGTGCCGCAATACAACTTTGATATTCCAATCATGTTACTACATCTCCTGCACATGAAGTATGTGCTTAATTAATTATAGTAGGATAATCCCCACTCTACATGTTATTTTAGGATTAGATAAACGATCTACAAAATTATTTTATTATTATAACTTAAGATGGTCGTTTAGTAAAAAATATTTTACAATTTTTAAGAACCTATTGTCCTATAGCATAGAGCTTCCAGTCTACACAACCAACATATAGAGTATTTTTTGGATCAATAGCCGGTGAAGAAAGTAATGGTTCGCCAATAGTTGCGCGCCACTTAAGTGTGCCGTCATTGTTAACGGCATATAATTTACCGTCCCATGAACCTATATAAATAACGCCATTAGCATCAACCGTAGGGGATGCCGTAATGGACTTCTCAGTTTTAAATTTCCATTTAAGTGCGCCATCTTTTCCTATTGCATACAAGTGGCCTTCTTGTGTTCCCACATAGATTGTTTCGTCGGCATCAATTGCAGGAGAAGAATGTGTACGTCCACCCAAATCAAACCCCCACTTTAAAGTTCCATCAAGATTAATGGCATATAGCTTGCCATTTACATCGTTAATGTAGACAGCGCCATTGCTAACCGCGGGAGAGGCATCTATTTTACTTTCAGTTTCAAAACTCCACTTTATACTTCCATCTGCATTTAATGCGTACAGATGCTTATCCCATGAGCCGATATAAATGGTATTGTCTTTTCCTATGGCAGGAGACGAGGTCATAATAGATGCCCCTGTTTTATAGCTCCACAAGAGTTTTCCATTGGCAGCAATAGCGTAGAGCTTCCCGTCGTAAGAACTAACGTACACTGTTTCTTTTTCGCCGATAGCAGGGGACGAATGAATAGCCCCACCTGCCTGGAACTTCCACTTTAGTTTTCCGTCAGGATTGATTGCGTAAATTCTCCCATCGGCAGAACCAAAATATACAATACCATTGGTACCGATTGCAGGCGCACCAAATATTTCGTCGGCTGTTTTAAATGCCCACAAAACTTTACCCTTCGAAGTTACAGATAATAAATTACCATCCGTGCTGCCTATGTAAACAACCCCGTCTGAATCCACCACAGGGGATGACCATATTTCTCCAGCGCTGGAAATACTCCATTTTAAAGTGTCGTTGGAAGGTCCTGCAAATGGCACCCGGCCTGTCCTTTGTAAGTCATGCCTGTACATGGGAAAACTATTAGTTACATCCTGGGCATAACTATTAGACGTAGGTAATATATTAGAAATTATGAGTGCGTTTGCAGTTAAACAAAAAAAGGGAATTGCTATCCCTGAGAAAACACTATTAATCTTCATCAATCCTGCTCCTTCCAAAGCATTAAAGGTCTGGAATAACCAGCTCCTGCCCGACTTTCAAAGAATTTTGATTTTTTAGAATATTCTTATTTGCTTCCAATATTTTATTCCATTTTGCGCCATCATTATAATACTTCACCGCTAGCTTGTAAAGTGAATCGCTTTGTTGTACTGTGTGCCTTTTGCCTGTTTGTGCTGTATTTTCCACTTCGGTTACTTGAGAAAGCGCAGGGGTAGTTGTTTCCTTTTTTGTCTTTAGAGATGCTGGTTTTTCTTCCGGTATAATAAGTTCTGTGCCTATCTTAAGGCTGTTGCGGTCATGAATTTTATCCTGATTTGCGTTAAAGATAAGCAGCCATTTGGATACGTCTCCATAATACTTTTTGGCTATTTTATGAAGGTCGTCGTTAGATTGCACTTTGTGTAACTGAAATTTTGAGGACGATTTTCCCCCATCGTCAGAAGAAACGTCTTTCCAGTTTTCCTGTCCTGAAGTTGCGGACACGCCCGATGACACATTTATTGTCTCTTCTTTTGCCTTTTTCCATTCCCCTTCAATTACGTTGTCTTCCTTTCCAGCCGGTTGTTCCTGAATTTTACCTGTATTTACGGCAGGTTCTACAGCTTGTTCCGTATTCTGTGCGGTAGTGGTTATCTCCTTAAAAGTATCCTGTGATGAATTGGGAGGAGACTGCGGCAGTTCGTTTATATCCAGTGCGCCCACCTGTGTATCTTCTTCCGCTTCTGGAATAGGAATAATTGGTTCTTTAACAGCGGTTCTTGTGCTTAGGAAGACACCAATGATTGCCAGAATAATCACTCCTAAAATAAAAAAAATGAATTAAATACCCCCCAACCGTACTTCACACGCAATTAATTTTATACTATATTAAACGTTAAAAGAAAGTTGTCATTGCGAGTGCGTTAGCTGGAAGCAATCCCTGACGGGGATTGCTTCGCGGTCGCCCGCAATGACGTTTTATGCCAACAAACTTAATACTTTCCCTGTTTTTATATGTTCCTGGCTACTTCCTCCCTTCTTTGAATTGGAGGATTTTGCCGGGGTAATACCTGACTTGCTGAAGGAAGTCCCTTCCACTTAAGGAGCATTGGACATGCAATAAATATTGTAGAATACGTACCGACGATAATACCTACTAACATGACAAATGCAAATCCATGAATCTCGGGACCGCCCAGGAAAAACAGCGCGCAGAGCACGCCAATAGTCGTAATGCCTGTCAGGAGGGTACGGCTCAATGTCTGGTTGATGCTATCGTTAACCAATTGAGGGGTTAGCATATTGCCGCGGACACCCATGTTTTCCCTGATCCTGTCAAAGATAACTATCGTATCGTTCAGTGAATAACCCACTACTGTAAGAAACGCAGCAACCATGGCGCTGTCTATTTTCATATTTCCAAACAAATAGTCTGCAACAGCCACCGATCCCAGGGTAATCAGAATATCATGGATTACCGCAATAATTGCAGCAGAACCAAATTTAAAGTCTCCGAAACGGAACCACACATAGAATATTGTTGCAATACAAGAGAAGATTACAGCCAAAATGGCACGGCTTTTCATCTCGCCTGCAACCGCCGAACCGATACTTACAACCCTTTTCAGCGGATTTGGCATTTCAAATGCATTTTTAATGGTGCTTTTAAAAGCTTCTGTATTTTGTTGAGCATTGAAAGCGACCTTAACGGCTTGATATTCCATTCCGGACTCTAACCCCTGTTCAAGCATATTGGGAAATCCCGCAGAAGTCAGCGCTTCTTCAATTACTTCTTTTTTCAGCGGTTTTGACAACGTCATGCGAAATTGTGTCTGACCAGATTCATTTTCCTGGGCAGAAACATCTTTCAATACTTCAAAAGAAACATCTATTTTTTCAGTATATAGATTGTCTTTAAACTTACTAACGACGTCTTCCTTGATCTTCTCCTGAACCTTTCCTGCACTCAAGGGCTTCACGTAAATTGCAAATATCTGCGCTGGGGCATTCAGTGTATACACGCTTTTGACAGCACCTTTAATGGATTTAATTCCATTGATCATCGCTATAAAATTCCCCTTACTTACACTTTCCTTTAATTCGATGCTGACAGCTTCATCTCCGGTATTGGAAATACTCGGTATTGAAACATTTTCTTTCACTGTCTGCTTTATATCCTGCAAGATAGTTCTCGGTCCTTCAATTTTCAATTTTCTTGCACGCGCCATTGTAAGCTCTTTTGACTGGGCTGTAACAGAAATATTGCCAAATCCCTGCCTATTCAACTCCTGGTTGAGCATGAGGGGATCTATCGGTTCACTGGATTCAATATCAATGGATGGTTTAGATGCCTGCATACCGACATCCTGTGTTTGTAATGTTTCAACGATATCCCCCATCGTTATTTTGATATCGTGGTATACAAGGTTGTTTTTTAATCCATCAACAAGGGCATTTATCAACTGTTGGCGCTTTTTGATATCTTCCAGACCTGCGACACTCACCAAATATTCTTTAGCAGGTTGATTAATCGGCGATATTGATACTAAATCCTCTTCGCTATAACCTGCGGTTTTCAGGCTTTTTTGAACAACCAGTTCATCCGCCGGTTTCTGCAACTTGAGATTAAAAGCCGTTGGTTCAATAAAATCCATCTCAGCAACGAGGCCCGCTTTATCCAGAGCGCTTTTTATATCCTCTGATAATTTTTGTTTTATCTTTTCATCGTTTAGTTCTTTTATTCTGATACCGAATTCGTTTGAGGTAGATGAAAACTGTGTCAGATTTTCACCGGACATAATACTCTGCACCTCGGCTTCTTCGTAACCCGTTTCGCCAAGAGCAGTCCTTATAAATCCTGCCGGTGTCGAATTTTTAAGGTGTAAATGAACCAGCGTTCCACCGGTAAAGTCGATGTCATATTTCTTGTTTCCACGAACGACAAATGTCGTTATTCCGCCAATAATACACGCGCCGGAAACAGCAACCAGGATAAAACGATAGTTAATGAATCTGACATTAGGAATACCGATGAGTTTGAACATAGAGAAATTCTTTATCCAGTTCAAATCCAAAAACAATTCATAGATGACTCTCGTCACAAAAATGGCTGTAAACAGGTTAATAATTAAACCCAGGATCAACGTCCATGCAAATCCTTTCACAGGACCAGTACCCACTGCAGCAAGTATTACGCCTGTAATCAAGGTGGTAACGTTTGAATCGAATATAGCAGAAAACGCCTTTTCGTACCCTGCCTTAACTGCCGCACGAATCGGTTTCCCTTTGGCCTTTTCCTCACGAATCCTTTCGAAAATCAGCACGTTTGCGTCAATTCCCATGCCGATCATAAGCACCAAACCCGCGATACCAGGAAGTGTCGTAGTAGCATTAAGCAGCGACATTGCTGCGACTATCAGGAAGATATTTAGCGCGTTTGCACTGTTGGCGACCCACCCTACGCCCATATAATAGATACCTATGAAAAGAATCGCAAAAGCGCCCCCGATAGCGCCTGCCATCAATCCCCTGTTAATCGAATCTCTTCCCAGGCTTGGTCCGACCATGGTCTCCATTTCGAGTTCGAGGTCTGCAGGGAGGCTTCCTGCCCGCATGATGGCGATTAGCTCGTTGACCTCATCCTGTGTAAAATTCCCTTCAATAATACCTGCTCCGGGAATGCGGTCGCGTATGACGGGTGCGGAGTAAAGCGTACCATCCAGGATAATCGCCAGTGGTTTGCCAATGTTCCTTTCGGTGAGCTGACCGAATTTGGATTTGCCGATGGCGTCAAATTCAAAGCCGACAACAGGCTCAATCCCCTTGCGGTCGGCATATATTCTGGATAGATGTTCTCCGGAAATCTCAGTTTTATTTCGGATAAGGTGCCATTTACCAGCTTCACCTTCTTCACCCTTTTTCTTTCTTAACCAATGTTTATAATAACCGGGAACTTGCTTACCCTCCATCGCATCATTATATTCAGGGCTATCCGTGCTGGCTGCCAGCCTGAATTCGAGTTTACCTAAACGTGTAATTCGATTCTTCAGCGCTTCTATTTCGGTCTTTGTCGCTCCGGGAACCTGAATAAGTATCCGATGGCTGCCATGTTCCTGAATCCTGTATTCTATAACTCCTTGCGGGTCAATTCTCTTCTTTAATACCTCAATAATTTCTTTTGTAATACCCGGATGGTCTTCTTTTTCATCGATCCTTACCTTATAAAGTAATTCGGAGCCGCCCTTGAGGTCCAATCCAAGCTTTATTTTACCCTTGGACACATATTCAACGGTCTTGTTACGTACCTGCTTTCCGTCTTTATCTGTTTCTTCGCTGACAATCGTCTCGCGTATAACTGGATTTGTTACGAAGAAATTTGTCCATGATTTTTCCAATGTCGTCCGCTCAACGACATTACCGTTGATTTCTTTAACGCTCTCCCTCTTTAAAACCTTTTCTGCCGGTGGATACAAAACCATTATACCGATAGCGATAACCACAACAATGAGAGGTATCTTCCACCTTAAATTTTTAGTCATTTTTTCTCCTCAACAGGCTCCCTTTCCGCTGTTTGTAATAAATTGCTGATTCATAAATAATACAACGAATTATTTTGTTTCTTTGCTTTCCTTTGCAATTTCTTTTGGTTCTTCCGTTTCTTCGTGAGAAACCTCCAATACCGCAGCAACCGCACTCCTATCAACTTTGATCTTTACGTCTTTGGCGTCGTCAATTCTGAGGATTATCTCGTTCTCTCGTACGGAAGTAATAGTTCCATGTACGCCGCCGGCTGTTACGACCCTATCGTTCTTTTTGATTCTGGACAATAGCGCCTTGCGTTCTCTTTCCTTTTTTTTCTGTGGTCTTAGTATAAGAAAATACATCACAACAAACATCAGTATAAAAGGGAGTAACATGGACAGCATGCCACCCGGTGATGATTGTTTTCCAGCCGCTTGCAATAAGAAAAGCATAATATTCCTCCTAACCCGTTTTGAAAAAGTTTAACTCAAAATATAGCTTGCGAATTAATCCTTGCCAGTTTCTGACTGTTTTAATAAAAAGTTAGTTTTAAAATCTTTGAATTCACCTTTCTTAATGGATGCCCTTGTTTCCTGCATCAGATTTTGAAAATAATATATATTGTGCAACGACATCAAGGTTAATCCCAGGATTTCGTTTGCCATGAAAAGATGCCGCAAATATGCCCTTGTAAAATTCCGGCAGGTATAACAACTGCACATTTCATCAAGGGGTTTTGCGTCTTCTTTGTATTGACTGTTCAGTATCTTTACCTTTCCCGTACTTGTGAAAGCACATCCGTTTCTTCCGTTGCGGGTGGGAACCACGCAGTCAAACATATCGATTCCACGTTCTACGGCATCCAGGATATCTGCAGGAAATCCAACACCCATCAGATATCGGGGTCTTTCCTGCGGTAAATACCCTACCGTATAGTCCAGCACTTCGTTCATCAGAAAACTGCCTTCTCCCACGCTTAAACCGCCTATTGCATACCCCTCGAAATTCATTTCCGCGAGATTTCTGGCACATTCGATGCGAAGCTCCCTGAACACACTTCCCTGAACGATACCAAAGAGCGTTTGTTGTTTATTCTTGTGCGCATTTAAACAACGTTCTGCCCAATCGAGCGTTCTTTTTACGGCCACGCCCGCCCTGTCCTGTTCGCACGGATAGGGTACACATTCATCGAACGCCATAACAATATCAGCGCCGATGTCGTTTTGTATTTGCGTCATTCTTTCAGGGGTAAGAAACAACTTAGCCCCGTCTATGGGCGACTGGAATTCTACGCCGTTATCCGAAACCTTTATCAGCCCGCTAAGCGAAAAAACCTGGTATCCGCCGCTATCGGTAATGATTGCGCCATCCCAACCCATAAATTCATGAAGGCCGCCCAGTTGCTTAATAATTTTCTCCCCGGGTCTCAGACAGAGATGATACGCATTACATAATATAATCTTTGTATTGGTATCTTCCAGATACTCTGGCGTTAAGGTTTTGACAGTGCCTTGCGTACCAACCGGCATAAAAACCGGTGTGGGAATTTTACAATCGGCCAATTGAATCTCACCGCACCGGGCCTTTGTCTGCTTGTCAACTGCCAGCACTTTAAAATCCAACAACACCTCCGAATAGGGGCATCAATAAACCCGAACCAACTCTATCTTTGGATAGTAATATTTTAAAATAGCTGCCCACTGAAAACCTTTTTCGGCCATGGCCTGTGCGCCGTACTGACAGAGCCCAACGCCATGCCCCCAACCTCTCCCTGAAAAAGTAATACTCTGCCCGTTATTCCTGGAATCAAACGCCGTGCTATACAAATAATTAGGGCCGACTACCAACCGGAAATCATTCGCATTCATTTCTTTGCTTCCGTCTGCCGAAACAATTTCTACCATTGATCCGTGCTTGCCTGCTCCGGGGGCTATAGCCTTTACAGTGTGAATATTCGAAACATATACATTCGCATCCCTCAATCTTCTTTCAATTTCCGATTTACTGACATCCACACTCCATCTGGAATATTTCGTATTATTACAGTAATTGCATTCCACACCACTTAAGGGCGGTATACTATCTTTCCTGAATACACTACCTGCATCTTCCGTATGCCCGCCGCACGTACTGTGAAAGTAGGCAGGGAAAATATTCCAATCGTAAACCATAACCACGCCCTTCGTATCCTGTACGATTTTGTTGAGCCGCGGCGATTCGGAAGACATGCCCCGATACGCAAGCTCCAACATATCAAGATGGTAAACTTCGTTCCGCCTTACCTTCTTCTTATACATCGCATAGGTTCTTGCCGTTACCGCCTGGGCACGCAATGCCTCTTCATTCCAGGTTTTTGGCATTTCACTGCCAAGAACACCCGAAATAAAACTTTCCAAATCTACTTCCTCGATTACGGAGAACTTATTGTTAAATTGCTGTACTATCCTGATTTCACCCCGATATCGTATATTATTTAATTCAATCGCTCCGTCGCGCAGACCTGTAATCCGTAATTCACTATTATCGTAACGCTTATTTCCAATACTTATACCGCCATTTGATGCCGATATTTTGGTCTTTTGCAGTCCCTGTCCCTGATCTATAATATTCGTTAAACTGCCGGTAATTTGATAACTGCCATTGATAGATAATTGAGCTTCTTTGACGTCGTTCATGAGAAGCACACGCAAGACGGGTATTTTGTCTAAAATAGCTCCGTAATCATGAACTACAGTAGTACCTCTCTGGCATGAAAGAGGTATTCCCGCAGACATAGCTGGTAATATAGCAAACATTAGGAGCAATACCTTACCCATGTCATCTTGTACTCACGGTTACCGAAGGCAACACAGCAGAACTATTTTCTGTATTTTCATATCGTATCTATCCAAAACAGTCACACCGCTGCAATACATTTTCCGTACTTAAAATTTTACGAACATTTTCTTTGTCAGGGCTGTTGCCTTTATATAACTCTCTGGTGGTGTCTTTGTATCTCTCATATTCACTGAAGACGCATCCGCAATAACCTTGTCTGTAAATCATTTTTTTCTTGGCTATATCGTGGCTGCATTCAGACAAATAACGATAATCCCTATAGACAAAATTAATCGCATATTCCCTTGATAAATTCTCTGAAATCATTTTCAATTGCTCATGATTCTGATAGACGCTAAACAACATTGTGGACGTAAAGGCATCAAATCCATTTCTCTTTGCGTAATCCGCCGTAAATTTGAGTCGCATGGCATAACAATCAGCACAGCGGTCGTCACCCTCATAATTGACATTCTTCAAATATTCCCTTATGCCATATTCCTCATGGTAAACGACTGGAATGGGATCGCTCTCCTGAAATACGCGCAAAGCCTTCAATCTCCGCCTGAATTCAAGGAACGGATGTATATTTGGATTGTAAAAGAGCCCGGTAACCTGAAAACCTTCTTTTCTCAGTTCATTTAACGGCGCACATAAACAACATGCACAACATATGTGTAACAATAAATTCATACAACGACTCCTTCAGATGAGCCTTTTTTGGAGTCCTGTTTCCGTTTTATATCCGAGATGTTCGTATGCCAGCTTTGTGGCAACCCTTCCGCGGGGTGTTTTATCCAGGTATCCCCCCTGAATAAGAAACGACTCGTACACCTCCTCGATGGTATCCTCTTCTTCGCTTACCGAAACGGCAATGGTCTTCAAGCCGACAGGGCCGCCGCCATACCGGATCACGGTTTCCAGTATTTTACGGTCCATCTCACCCAAGCCATTTTCATCCACACCCAGCATTTCTAAACCTATTCTGGCCACTTCTTCGGTAATAATGTCGTTACCCCGCACCTGGGCAACATCCCGGATACGTCTTAAAAATCTATTGGTTATTCTTGGGGTACCTCGTGACCGTTTTGCAATAATTTCCGCGCCTGTCTCGTTTATCTGAATAGAAAGAATGCGGGCAGAATTATTCACAATTCTGTAAAGATCTGTCCAGGGATAGAACACCAGTTTCTCCAGCACACCAAAACGGGAACGAAGAGGCGCGGTAAGCAACCCCTCGCGGGTAGTCGATCCAATGAGCGTAAACTTTGGCAAATTGATTTTAACCGACCTTGCCTTTGGCCCCTGATCGATAATTATATCAATGGAAAAATCTTCCATTGCCGAATACAAATACTCTTCAACCGTTGTATTCAGCCTGTGAATCTCGTCGATAAAAAGGATATCTCCATGCTGCAAATTCGTCAGGATACCTGCAAGGTCCACTGGTTTATCCAGAATCGGGCCTGACGTTGTTTTAATTGCCGTGTTAACTTCATTAGCGATAATTTGCGATAACGTTGTTTTCCCTAAGCCAGGAGGGCCGGAAAACAAGATGTGGTCCAGAGGTTCTCCCCTTTTCTTAGCAGCTTCTATGTAAATGAGCAGATTTTCTTTTATACGGTTCTGTCCGATAAAATCGCTGAACCGTTTCGGCCTAAGCGTAAGGTCTAGATTTTTATCCTCAACTATTATTGCAGAGGATAAAACATCTTCTTTTAACATACCTGTCCTCATAGAAATGGGGATTCGAATCCTATAATATGGTTAGGAATCTCACACGGGTATCAGACCTTATATTTGAGCGCTTCCCTGACAAGGACCTCAATATTATCAATTGTTTGCAGTTTTTTTGCCGCATCGCTTACTGCCTTTTCAGCAATTGACCGCCCATAACCCAGTGAAATCAACGCCATAACTGCATCTGATACAAACGCCTTTTGCCGGACATCCATACCCGTGGATATCGATGTTGTAATTTCTTTTATGGTTTCCTTAAGTTCCAGGATAATTCGTTCAGCGGTCTTTTTCCCCACGCCTTTGATTTTTTCCAATGCCTTTGCGTCTTCGTTAATTACGGCACGTTTAATATCATCTACAGTACTTCCGGATAGTATTGCAATTGCCGTATTAGGTCCTATGCCATTTACCGACAACAATAACTGAAATAAGTCCCTTTCTTCCCCCGTTGCAAATCCAAAAATCTTTATCTGATCTTCCCTTATAAATAACTGGGTGAGAATTGTGGCTTCTCCATGTTTGGGGATTTTCTCGAAGGTAGATAGTGGAATGTGTAATAAATAACCGATGCCCGCTACTTCCAAGATTAGTCGGGTTGGAGATTTGTTAATCACCCGTCCTCGGATGTAATCTAGCATGTATGCATCGTCTCCGGCATATTGTAATTAAACCATCCGAAAAAAACTTAAATATCTTACTCTGTCGCGTTCTCTTCCAAATCCGCCTCACAATCGTCGTTCGTTTTTAAACTCAGACCAACCTTAGAGAGAGCTTCTTTTAACTCGTCTACATAATTTTCTTTAACGCCTTCCTGGAGCAACTCTTCCTCAGTTTTTTCCTGAATGTCTCCAATTGTTTCAATGCCAGCGTTGCTAAGGGCATTTCTACAACGTGTAGAAAGTCCAAGTTCTGAAACAGTCTCAACAAAATCAGTGTCCTGGTCTTTATTTATTTTACTAAACAAATCGGCTTCACTATAACCTTCTAATGCCTGACCTAACCGCAATCCCTTTTGGGACAAAATAATTTTAATTTCATTGAGTGAGGTTTCTCCAAAATTTTTAAAAGAAAGCAAATCGGCTTCTGTAATTCTGGTAAGGTCTTTCAATGTCCGAATGTTCATCTTTTCCAAACAATTTTTGCTTCTCACGGAAAGCTCAAAATCGGAAATGGGAATATTCAATACCTCGCTTTCTTTCCCTTGTTTTTTCGATACCTCCTCATCATAATACATCGCCATTGAGGCTTTTGCATCTTTCAAAAACAGCGCGGCCCTGACGTTGGTTGGTTCGGCATCCAAAACTGCCTCAAAACAAAATATCGCATCGTCATATTTGCCTTTATCTTCATACAATATTCCCAAATTGATAAAAGCATTCTTATAGGTAGGTTGTAGCTTTGTACACTTTTCGTAATATTCTATGGCCTTTTCGTCTTCACCCCCCATATCGTAGTTGAATGCCATTCGGAAAAGAGTCTTTGCATGGTCAGGATCAATTTTAAGCGATTGCTCATATTTATTGAAAGCCTCCTGATACTCTCCCATATCATCCAGACAATGTCCCCATTGATAATACAATTCAGCGCTGTTTGCATGTGAATGTGAAAAACTTTTAATAATTTTTAACGCATCGTCGGTATTGCCTAATATTCTTTTTGTCTCTGCAATGTCCATAACAATATCAAATTCTTCTGCATCTGTTTTTTTTGCACGTTCAAAACATTCCAACGCCTGATTATAATCGCCTAATTCCTGGTAACATTTTCCCAAAAAATAAGCCCCTAACTTTCTTGATTTTACTTCTTTTAACAGCTCAGCAGCCTCTTTTATTCTTCCTACTACCCATTTACATATACCCAACAAGAGAGTTAAATCCTTCGCTCTGGCCCCATCGTGTTCCTTCTTTATATCAACCTTTAGCGCTTCAATTTTTTTATCCAGTTTTTCCCTATTTTCCCTGGAGCTATGTACTTGCGCTTTTATATGTAAAACAGTTTCTCTTGATATTGTTTCTGCTTCCAATAACTTATCAAGATCAATCTCAGCAATAGCAGTCGTCATTATTATTATCCTCCACACTACAAAAAATATCAGTTATCAAAGGTCTTGATTTTGATAACTTTAAAGGTTGATGAAGTTTAACAAACATGCATTATAAATTCAACTAAATTTTACTATTGCAATTTTCACAATAATCTTATTTTTTCCCTTGCTTTAACATTCACGGTTTGATAATATTTGGTCATGTGGTTTGGTCGTATCGTAAAGTTGTTTGTAACTATAGAAATATAAAGGCTGCGAGGGCTAGTACCTCGTAGCCTTTTTTTGTTTTATAAATTTTAATTATATGAGAGGGGGTGATTTTGTAATGGCAACAGGAACCGTAAAGTGGTTTAACGACAAGAAGGGATTTGGCTTTATTCGAGGTCATAAAGGACCAGAAAGGCTACAAGGCCACAAAAGTGCGCAAATTATAATTGCGGAATTTTAGATGTTAGAAAATTTATTAAAATTAGAGGGGGTGATTTGAGAATGGCACAAGGAACCGTGAAGTGGTTCAACGACAAGAAGGGATTTGGTTTTATTTCCCAGGATAACGGAGATGATGTTTTTGTACATCAAACCTCTATCGAATCAGAGGGGTTTAGAACCCTTGCCGAAGGAGATAAGGTCGAGTTCGAGGTCATGAAGGACCAGAAGGGCTACAAAGCCACAAAAGTCGTCAAATTATAAATTTATTAAAAAGCGCACTCTTATATTATATATAGCATAATCGATCTAGTCGACTGGCGTGTAAAAATAGGGAGTTGTCACTTACTTATAATTACGACATGAGAGCCCCAATATCTTTCACGGATATTGGGGCTTCTTTGTTTCATGATTTTGATGCAGTATGAGAATCTAAAAGGTTTTCTTGTTTAGCGATGCAAGAATTTTTTCATATTTCTTGCGCAGTTTCTTTTCATGTTTTGTGGCGTCTTTAACAATTCTGTTAAAGAATGCTTTTACGAAGGGGTCTGTCTCCTGATCCGCCATCTTCAAGTATTTCTCCTGCAGTTCACGTTCATCTTTTGCCACCATTTCAATCGCTTCGGATAGATTCATTATACGCCTCCCTTTTCAAATTTTTAAAGGCTAAAACACGATATTTTGAAACAATAAATTACCAAATAGGCAAATAAATATCAACAGCTTTAATTCTGGGAAAAATACTATCGGTTAATCACTCTCTTAAAAGGAAATCAATTATACAAATTTTCCCTTTGCTTTTAGAAGGTGGTTCTATTATTCTTGGCTTTGGTTTATCTTTTCAAAAACATTGAATTTCCTGAACATCAAAGTTATTGCAAGGGTTTGTTTACGCCCAAACCGGAGCTTTTACATGAGGTTAATAATCACAAAACAGACCCGAATTATGTTCAATAAAATTTTATATTGCATTTCTTTTTTGTGTTTTTTTGTAATATTCGTGATGTGTAGGGATATCTCTGCTGAAGATGGCATACAGGTGTCTGTCGATGACCGGAGTTTTGATATCGAAAACTTCTTTTATCTGAAAGAAAAGGGATTTCGGAAGGATAAGGTCGATTTCAATAAAGGATGGCTGGGAATCTTTATGGAAAATGCTGATGGAAAGGGCATTCTGGTAAAGGAGATTACCAAGGGATCGCCTGCCGGTGAAGCCGGTTTGAAGACAGGGGATATTATTACGAAGATTGATAATGAAACTACCATGGGCAAAGACGATCTCAATCTCATCAAATTTAAGAAGACGATAGAATCAATGGGTACAGGAGGCATGCCTGAACTCACCATTTCCAGAGACGGCTCAGAGATGACATGTAAACCAAAGTTAATTGCAAAACTTCTTGCGAACACGACCGAACCACTTTCTTCTCTACTATGGTTGAATGAAATATCTTTGGCAGATTTTCCAAAGAAATCCGAAAATTCTTTCATCAACTTTGCCATTCAAAATGAAACGTACAAAGAAAGACTCGGAACGACAATACAACGAATCGGTGAAGAGGCATATGTACGGGAAAGTTTTCAGGCAAATAACGAGAGGAATCCATTCCGCCTTTTTATCGTAGACTATTCAATGCTCCATCCCTTTAATACCCCTCAGATTGGCCAGACCATCCATGACAACCTGACAGACAAAGATATATGCACTCAGGTGGAATTTGCGGCAAAGTTATTAGATGTTGGTTCTCCACTTAAAATAGAACAAATCGGTGCGGCTGGTTCATTACAGGAACAACTCCAGCTTGTTGTCGATAGTTTAGCGCCCTGTGTTTCTTTCATAAAAGAGTCATTCCACGACTTATCTCAGGAAGAAGTCGATTTTTTGTATCAAAATGCCCAGAAAGTCTGGATGCCCGATGAGAAGATAACTCCGGGAGACCTTACGAGAGTACTGTCTCTATCTCAAAGGGTTGACCTTTCAAAATTGTTTGAGTCCGTATCATTGCTGCTAAACAAACTTGTCCTTGTAAATTTTGAACAAGGAACTAATGCAAAGATACACCCTGATGTAACACAAACCAAAGTATCGCCATTTAACATACCGGAATGCCTTCGATGTGTAAATCTTCCAAAAAATTCAAATAATTTACCAATGAATATGCTCCCCTCTCCTGGCGGGATGGGGTTGGGTAGAGAGGGTGAAGAACAACTGCTGGATTTTGCCGGTGATATCTTGTTTATTCAGGACACAAACATTGGAAAAATCGTAGTGGGGGGGACAGGCGCCTCTTATTATTACGCTGATGCGGCGGTAATCATCGACCTCGGAGGCGATGATTATTATTTCAATAATGCAGGCGCATCCAGCAAGGACATCCCTGTCTCTCTCTGCATTGATTTTTCTGGAAACGATGTATACAACGCCGCAAATTCTTTTTCCCAGGGCACAGGAAGATTCGGTCTGGGTTTCCTAATGGATTTTGACGGAAACGATAAATATTTGGGCCAGGAATTTTCGCAAGGATC